>NZ_JAOQJW010000016.1:0-74368 GCF_025567265.1 Dorea amylophila
CTCTCTTAGTGTTTCTTATGGTATGGAACCTGAACAAGAAGCCTTATCTATTGTTTCCTTCAAGGACTGAGAGGCCGCTTCCCAGTTAATAAATTAAATCCCAAAATACTCTTCCAGCACATTTTCCAACGCACTGCCGTAATTTTGTTTCTCAACTTTTTCTGTCGTGACAATATCTCTTGCTCCAATCTTTTTTCTATCCAGATAATAGACTGTTTCACCTACTTTTTCGCCTTTTTTTAATGGTGCTTTTACATTCTTGTCTTTTCTTGTTTTGCTCTTTATTTTGGACAGGTCAGCGCCTGTGGTGTCCACGTAGGTGAATGTATCTTTCTGACGTACTTTCACCTCTTTTTCCGTCCCGCCTCTGACTTCGACCGGTGATATCTTCTTTTGTTCTTTTTCTGTATATTTCTGACATTTTCCGAAACCGTAATTTAATAAGGTGATCGCATCTCTGACTCTGGCTTTGCTGTCGTCTGCTGCCATAATCACGGCGATCAGATCGATGTCGCCTTTCCTTCCGGTTGCGGATACACAGAATTTGGCTTTACCGGTAGAGCCGGTCTTTAACCCGGTTGCATATTCATACTGACGGATCAGTTTGTTTGTATTCGTAAGTCCGAATTCTGATTCGCCCTTTTGGGTTTTATGTGTGATATTCTCCATCCAGATGTTGCAGTAATCGAAGATCTGCGGATATGTAGTGATCAGTTCTTTTGACATCAGTGCAATATCCCTTGCCGTTGTCAGATGACCGTCTGCATCCAATCCGTTGCAATTTACAAAATGTGTATTTTTCATGCCAAGATCCTTTGCCCGTTTGTTCATCTTTGCAACAAATTCTTCTTCGTTTCCACAGATATATTCAGCCATTGATACACAGGCATCATTTGCGCTGGCTACAGAGATACATTTGATCAGCGTATCTACCGTCTGTGTCTCCCCAGGCTCCAGAAACACCTGTGAACCGCCCATGGACGCCGCATATTCAGATGTTGTCACTTCATCCGCCAGCTTGATCTGGCCGCTTTCCAGTGCATCGAATATCAACAGCAATGTCATAACTTTTGTTACACTTGCCGGTGGTAATTTTTCATCCGGATTTTTCTCATATATGATCTGTCCTGTTGACGCTTCCATCAGAATTGCCGACGGTGCACTGATCTGCTCCTGTTGTCTTTTCTCATTTTCTGTATTATTTTCTTGTGAATTTTCCGGTTGATTCTCTTCCGGCGGAACTGCATATACCGGTTGTAAAAATAGTACAAAAGACATTAGTATTGCACTGATACATCGTCTATGCCGCATCGCATCTGATTCCTCGCTGACATCTTTTCGATTATTATTATCTTACTCGGAGAAATTGTACATTATTCCATCCACCTATTGTTTTCCCACTCCGAAAATCATATAATAGACAAGAACACATTTTGAAAGGATGACAAATTATGAAATTCATATACCCTGCAGTATTTCACAAAACCGAAGAAGGACACTATAAAGGATATTTCCCGGATCTGGAATGTTGTTATGGTGAAGGCGAGACTTTAGATGATGCCATTGAAAGTGCCAACGAAGCGGCACGCGACTGGATCACACTGGAACTTTCCGAAGATGATCCATTGATCCCATATGTATCTGACATTGAAGATATTGAAGTAAAAGAAGGCGAGATCGTCCGCAATATTTCTATGAACATCCGCTTCTACGAAGGCTGGGACGAATAGTCATTTTTAATCTGAAAATATTTCCAGATTATGAAAACACTTCTAGTGTATTAATTGTATTTCTCCACATACTATAGATGTAACGACAAGGAAAAAGTTACAAAGTTACCAAAAGGAGGAGTATAAAAAATGGCAAATCGTTCATCAAACAAAACAGCCGTACCTGAAGCAAAGGGTGCATTAGACAAATTCAAGTACGAGGTAGCAAGTGAACTTGGAGTTCCGTTATCAGATGGCTACAACGGAGACCTGACATCCAGACAGAATGGATCTGTCGGCGGTTATATGGTCAAGAAAATGATCGAACAGCAGGAAAAACAGATGGCAGGTAAATAACCGCACAGTATCTGTAACAGGCTGGAAACACAGAATGAAAAACTAAAAGATCAAAAAATCAACACATGACTTCTATCATACGAAGTTGTCATGTGTTGATTATTTTTTACCGCTATATCCATCCATATCTGCGGAATGTACCAGATAAACAATCCGATTACAGCACAACTTCCGCCACATTCTCATAATTCGGCAGTTTCCGGATCCATTCTTCATCTTCTTCTGTGAGCTGGTCTGCCGCCTCGTTTGCCATCTGAAGGATCTTCGCATCCTGATAGACATCTCCCAGTTTAAAGTTCATAAGACCACTCTGACGGATTCCAAAAAGGTCTCCCGGTCCGCGGAGTCTTAAGTCTTCACTTGCGATCTTGAATCCATCATTCGAATGATTCAGGATATCCAGCCGTTTTTTTGTTTCTTTCGATTTTGACGCACTCATGAAGATACAGTAGGACTGGTGTTTTCCACGTCCCACACGTCCTCTCAACTGGTGAAGCTGAGCAAGGCCGAAACGCTCTGCATTTTCAATCATCATAACCGTTGCATTCGGCACATCGATTCCGACTTCGATCACAGTTGTCGATACCAGTATCTGGATCTCATTTCTTCCGAAACGATCCATGATATCGTCTTTCTGTGCCTGCTTCATCTTGCCATGCAGACAGGCTACCTGGATCTGTTCTCCCATCTCTTCCTGAAGTGCCACCGTATAATCCGTAACATTTTCCGCTTCCATCGTCTCACTTTCTTCTACCATAGGGCAGATTACATAGCACTGCCGTCCTTCTGCGATCTGCTTTTTCATGAAATTGTAGGCCGTGTTGCGGTATCCGGTATCCACCACACAGTTTTTGATCGGCAGACGATTTGCAGGAAGTTCATCGATCACCGAGATGTCCAGATCTCCGTATAAAATGATGGCAAGTGTTCGCGGAATCGGTGTCGCACTCATGACTAACACGTGCGGCTCCCCGCCTTTTAACGCAAATGTTTCTCTCTGTTTTACTCCAAATCTATGCTGCTCATCGGTTATAACAAGTCCCAGATTATCATAACTTACGGCCCCCTGGATCAGCGCATGTGTTCCGATGATGATTTTCGCCATTCCGCACTCGATACGGTCATATGCCCGCCGTTTTTCTTTTGCTGTCATAGATCCCGTCAGAAGTTCTACCTTGATTGGAATATCATACTCTTCGAACATTTTCGTAATATTCTCATAATGCTGTCTTGCAAGCACTTCTGTCGGTGCCATCATTGCTCCCTGACAGCCATTGAATGCCGCATTCATCAGTGCAAGCACTGCAACGATCGTCTTACCGGAGCCCACATCTCCCTGCACCAGCCTTGACATCGTCTTCTCCGAACCGAGATCTTTTTCAATCTCTTTCCAGACCTTTGTCTGTGCGCCGGTCAGTTCAAACGGCAGACTCTTCAGAAATGTCTCTACCTCCGGGCGTGGCTGCATCGGATAATTGTTTTCCAGACGTTCATTTTTCTCCTTTAATCTCCTGATCGACAGAATAAACTCTAAGAATTCCTCGAATACCAGACGTTCTCTCGCATGATAAAAGACTTCTTTATCTTCGGGAAAATGGATTCCTCTCACAGCATAGTTATATTCCGCCAGACCATATTTCAAACGCAGGGAATCCGGCAGGATCTCTCTGGTAAGATCCAGGCCGTCCAAAGCCTGTTTCATAGCCTTCATGACCATGTTGTTGGATAGTCCGGAGGTCAGACCATAGACCGGCTGTAATGTATGCAGTTTCTCTTCGTATTTTGCAGATGGATAGAAGATCTCCGGATGCTCCATAACCAGATCACCCGTTTTCTTGCGAACGACTCTTCCACGCAGGGTGATCACGCCTCCGCTGGATAACGTATTCCGCAAAAATGGCATACGAAACCAGATTACCTTTAATATTCCGGTAATATCTTTTACATACAGCGTTGTCACCTGCATCCGGCTGCTTCCGGATACCTGCACACGACCGTAGATTGCGCCTGTAACGGTCTGGATCTTGTCTTCTTCCAGTTCACTGACAGGCACCGCTTCCTCGTACACATCATATCCATGCGGATAATAACGGATCAGATCACCTACCGTATGTATATTGATCTTTTCGAAGAGCTTTTTCGTCTTCTCTCCGATTCCTTTCAAATCTCCGATATCTGTCTTTTCTATCATACGATGCTTCCTTCCCTCCATCCTGTAAATCCAATCTCTTCATCACAAAACTCATCCGGATACAAAGAACCGGATCTATATACCAGGAGCTTCTCTCACTCTGGATATACAGATCCGGTTCTGTATATAATTCTATACTTTATCTCTTACTCTACAGCAAGCACATAGTAATAGATCGGCTGTCCGCCAAACTGAATATCCACATCTACATCCGGATACAGTTCTTCTATCTCTCCTGCGAATTTCTCCGCCTCTTCTTCTGATACTTCCTCTCCGTAATAGATACTGATCAGTTCGGAATCTTCATCTACCAGATTCGCGATCAGTTCTTTTGTGGTCTCTTCCAGATCTTTTCCTACCGCAAGGATTCCACTGTCACCGATACCCATGATATCTCCTTCATGGATCTCTTTGTCATCGATATGTGTATCTCTTACCGCATACGTCATCTGACCGGTCTTTACATTCTTAATCTCTTCCAGCATAGCCTCTTCATTTGTCTTGACATCTGCGTCCGGCATAAAGTTAATGATCGCTGTAATTCCCTGTGGTACAGTTTTGGTAGGGATTACGATGATCTCTTTATCTTCTACCAATGATTTTGCCTGGTTTGCTGCCAGAATAATGTTCTTGTTGTTCGGAAAGATAAATACCGTATCTGCATTTACCTGATCGATAGCATTCAGCATGTCCTCTGTACTTGGATTCATGGTCTGTCCGCCTTCGATGATATAATCTGCACCCAGTTCTTTGAATATCTCATTCATACCGGCTCCGATGGAAACGGTAATGAATCCCATTGCCTTTCTCGGCTCTGCTGTCTTCTTTTCTTCGTATGCAGCTTCTTCTTTTGCCTGTTCTTCTGCAAGCTTCTCCGCATCACGGATCAGTTTTTCCTGATGTTCTTCACGCATATTATCAATCTTCATCTTAGAAAGCTGTCCATAAGTCAGCGCTTTCTGGATCGCAAGTCCCGGATCATTGGTGTGTACGTGGATCTTCACGACATCATCATCCGCAACACATACGATGGAATCTCCGATCGAGCTTAAGAATTTCTTGAATTCATGTTCATCTTCTTCGGTAAATTCTTTTTCTGTCAGAATGATAAATTCTGTACAATATCCAAATTTGATATCTGCCGTATCTTCTGCATTCACCTTATTCACGGTAACACTTGTACTTGGTTTGATCGAACTGTAATCAATCTCTTTACCAAGGAATGCATCATATCCGCCTTTAATCACTTCCAGAAGTCCCTGTCCGCCGGAATCTACCACACCTGCTTCTTTTAATACCGGAAGCATCTCTGGTGTCTTATTCAGCACTTCCTCTGCATATTCAATCACAGCCGGGATGAATACTTCCAGATCATCTGTCTCTTCAGCCATCTCTGCTGCCTTTGTCGCAATTCCGCTGGCAACAGTAAGGATGGTTCCTTCCTTCGGCTTCATAACAGCCTTGTAAGCAGTATCTCTTGCTCTCTGGCATGCCGCAGCAAGTGCAAGCACATCAATCTCTTTCTCTTCTTTGATCGCCTTTGTAAATCCTCTTAAAAGCTGAGATAAGATAACTCCTGAGTTACCTCTCGCCCCGCGCAGGGATCCGGAAGAGATTGCCTTTGCAAGATCCTTCATCTTCGGGTTATTTAATGCTGTTACTTCTTTTGCCGCTGACATGATCGTCATAGACATATTTGTACCTGTATCTCCATCTGGTACCGGGAATACATTCAATTCGTTGATATAGTCTTTCTTTGCTTCAATGTTCTGAGCACCTGCAAGAAACATCTTTGCAAGCACGTCCACATTAATCGTTTTCGTAGCCACTTCTTACGTTCCTCCTTAAAATCCACAAACTAATCAATGACTCTTACGCCTTCAATATAGACGTTGATCTTATCTACCTGCATACCGGAAAATTCTTCCACTCTGTACTTCACATCACTGATCAGATTATCTGTTACAGCGGAAATGCTTACACCGTATGCCACAATAATGTGGAAGTCAATACTGATATGATTATCATCACTTATATTTACATGGATTCCTCTTGTCAGGCTCTCCTTTTTCAGCAGATGAACCAGGCCATCTTTCATATTTACAGCTGCCATTCCAACAATACCAAAACATTCAACCGCCACTGTTCCTGCATATTTTGCAATTACTTCAGGATCAATGGTAATAATTCCCAAATCTGTACTCATACACCCTTTCATAGCAAAACCTCCACTTCTTTTATTATCTTCTATCTAAATCAAAACATAATATATTTTATTATACTCTGTTTTTCCGCTAATTACAATAGTTCTTATTGCGCAAAAAAACTCAGATTCCACACATCGAAATCTGAGTTTCAATACATCTTATGCACGCTCAACTTTTCCTGATTTCAAACAAGAAGTACAAACATACATCTTCTTTGTAGCTCCGTTTTCGGTTTTCACGCGAACAGATTTTACATTTGATTTCCACATCTTTGGTGATTTTCTATGAGAGTGGCTGACATTGTTTCCAAAGTGAGCACCCTTTTCACAAATAGCACATTTTGCCATGACTGCACCTCCTAACGCTCATAATAAGTTCTTTGTCCGAACTCGCAACAATAGTTATTCTAGCAGACTGTTGCAAGAATTGCAAGAGTTATTTGATATTTTTTTGTTTACTTTTCGATTTTCAGCAACAAAACAGGCAATATCCCACTGCAACGCACAGGATCATACACAAAATCTGGCAGAACAAACCTGGTATGACCAGTGCCAGAAGCATTCCTGCCGCTATCCAGAACAATGCAAATCCTACGATTCTTTTCACAGACACACACCTGCTTTTTGTACATTATATGTACACTGCCTAAAAAAATGTCTGCTATTTTTCTGCTTCGTCGAGGATCTTATTCACATCCTCTTCCGTAACGTTATCTTCTTTTCGGGATGTAAAACGATCCATCACATCCGGTACCATATCCAGCAGCTTCGTGATCGTATCCTGATTCTTGATGTTCACAAGCTTGGTGTGACCATTCTGAATGACCAGCACCGCACTTGGTGTCATCTTCCCACCGATACCTCCGGCACCTTTTTCTTTCTTATCTGCGTTGAACGCACCTGCTCCTACCGCAAAGGATACATCTACCAGTGGTAAAATAATCGTATCGCCGATATGGATTGCTTCTCCTACTACCGTCTTGGATGATACCACTCCGTCCATACCATGGAACAGCGCTTCTACAGTCCCTTTGAAATTATTCTCAGCCATCTTCTTTCCTCCTTGCATTCTCTATATCTATAATTGAAACTTGCGGATATCATGATATGTCTTTCTGATCTCGCTGCACCACACCAGGTTCCACAGGAAGCAGACCAGCGGCATCATGCGGAATCCACCGCGGACTCTGACTTTCCCTTTCAGTATCCTTCTTTCAAAATCAGGTTCCACCAACAGATGACCTCCGATTAACGGATAGATCATACTTAACCCCGCCAGTGCCTGTCCTGTATGGTACGGATCTTCGAATCCAAATTGAACTTCACCTTTTATTACTTTCGGCATCCAACGCTTTAACAGCTTGCCCGCCTCTTTTTTCACCTTCGAAAAAGCTTTCCTGTGCACCGGATCTTCCAATTCCTTCATAATTCTTTCTTTCTTATCCAATATGCTGTCCAGCTTTTCTTCTGCATGTCCAACCGTATGCTTTATCTTATCACAGAACTTTAAGATTGTACATTTTATCTTCGCAAATCTCCCAGCTTTTTCAGGAGTACTTTCCGGGATTTCTTCCACATTCTCCGGAAGCGTTTTACTGCTCTCCACAGTTCTTTTTTCTTCTTCAGACTCTTCTTCCATTTCCGATAGTCTGCTACTGCTTTCCACTCTCTGTTCTTTCCGGTTTTCTTTCGAAGCTGTATTCTCTTTTTCATGAGCTTCCTCCTTCTCAGATTCTATCTTCGCAGTTTCTCTTTTCTCAACGTCTGTTTTCACCGGACGATCTTCCGATTTTTTCTTCTCAGTATCTGTATGTCCGCTTTTCTGCGGTTCACTTCCGAAAGATTTCCACGCAATCCTTACCCGCCATTTTAACTCCTGCTCTTCAAATGACACATCGATCCGTATCAGGCGCAAGAGCCACGTCACGCGGCCGTATGCGCTGCTTTCCTTTATCTCTCCGGGCATTGACGCATCGAGCCGGTATCTCACCGGAACACACAAAAAGATCACCAGAAGCAGAAGCAGCAGCCCGAGAATCACTGCAATTATGATCCCTATTATTTTTAAAATGATCAAAAGAATATGTAACACCATCTTATCTTCCCTGCTCTTTTTCTAATATATAAGACCGTATATCACATCCGCCTGTCTGTTCATATACTTCCTGTACGATCTGTTCTACCAGTTCTACCGCTTCCTCATATCCTTTTGTAATTCCTACCACGAACAGATCCTGTTCCGGAAATGCAGGCTGCTTAAACTGGAGTGTCGGATAGATTTCCAGTTGATTCTTCTCACTGATTGCCAGCGTGATCACATGCACACTCGGCTGCAGTTTTCCGGCTTCCAGCTTGCGGATGATTTTCTCTTTTTTCTTTTCCAGTCCTTCTGTCAGGTACAGATGCTTATAGTATCGCATATTTCCCGTCCTTCTATACTTCTAATAATACGAGTCAAAAATCTCTTTTGCAACATTTACCGCCTTTGCCGTTCCGTCTGATGCTTCAATGATCACACTTACAACCAGTTCCGGATCTTCCACATTCGACATACCGATGAACCAGGAGTGGTCTTTTTCTTTATCGGAACTATATTCTGCCGTACCGGTCTTTCCCGCTGCTGTGTAGCTCTGTCCGCTCAATACAGATGCTGTACCGTAATCTACTACACTCTTCATGTATTCTTTGATCTGGGCAGCTTCTTCAGCTGTCATAAGCTGCTTATATTCTTTCTGATCCGTCTCTTTCATGACCGCTCCCGATGCATTTGTCACCTTGTCAACCAGATACGGCTTCATCAGCTTCCCGCCATTGGCGATAGCAGATGTGATCAGTGCCATATGATACGGGCTTACCTGCGTCTCCCCCTGTCCCATCGCCGTCATCATCTTTGTACCGTTTCCGGCAGAGCTATCCATCGTAAAGCTGCTCTTACTATACGGAAGATCCGAAGGCAGTTTTGAATCAAATAGAACTTCCTCTGCCGTCTTCTTAAATTTCACCGGATCCAGTGAAAGTCCTATATTCGAAAAAGATGTGTTGCACGAATATGCCAGACTTTCCTCCAGACTGACCTGCCCGTGGACATGTCCATTATAGCAGTGAATCTTAATTCCACTGTTCTCGATCGAACCGGTACAATTATAAGAATAAGAACTGTAATCCGGATTCTCCCTCATGAATTCCAGAAGTGTCACAACTTTGAACGTAGAACCCGGTGCATACTGCCCCTGTGTCGCACGATTCAACAGTACACTGTTTTCATCTGTACTCAGAGCGTTCCAGCTGGATTCTACCGTATTCGGATCAAAGTCCGGCTTAGATACCATGGCAAGGATCTTTCCTGTCTTCGGCTCCATCACCACTACCGCACCTTTTTTCTCTCCCAGTGCCTGATATGCCGCTTCCTGAAGGTCTGCATCCAGTGTTGTCACAACCGTGTCTCCCATATTTTTTTTATCTTGGAATTCATTCTTCAACTTGATCAGGAAATTCTCATCCGAAGTCAGCAGATCATAATTCTCCAGAGATTCGATCCCGGATTTGCCCTGTACGCTGTAACCGACCACATGTGCAAATACATCGCCATAAGGATACTCTCTTGTCTCGCTTCCGTCTGCTGCCGTATCGGTCTTCGCAAGCACGTTCCCGTTCCTATCTATAATTGTTCCCCGGGTCACCCTCTTTGCATTCGAATTCTGTCTGGCATTATAAGGACTTCTGATGATCTCCTGGCTTTTTTTTACCTGAAAATATCCGATATATCCCAGCAGTACCAGAAAAAGCGCTACGAATACATACGTAACTCTAGCGAACTCTTTGTTTCTTGCGCGCTTTGCCTTGAGCCGCTTCTTTTCGCGCTTTTTGGCTTCTTTTCGCTCTTTGCGGGTCATATTCTGCCTCTCGATATCCCGCCGCACTCTCCTGTCGGCTTCTCTTTGCTCGTAACCGTTCTTTCTTCCTTCTCTCAATATCCTCTTCCTCGTCTTCTCTTAAAATATACAGTCCCTGGATAATTGCAAACATGATCAGCGTACTGATCAGAGAACTTCCGCCATAGCTTACCAGCGAAAGTGTTACACCTGTTGACGGAATGAACTTTGTCGCTCCTCCGATCGTTAAAAACACCTGGAATATATAACAGGTACCAAGTCCCAGCGCTACCATCTTATAAAACAGATTATGCAGCTGCATTGCGATATTTAAGAACATCACATAACAGCTCACACAGATCAGTATCAGACACATCGCATAGATCAGCCCCATCTCTTCTGAAATTGCAGAAAAGATGAAGTCCTCTGCCGATACCGGAATCGTGTCCGGCTGTCCCTGATAAAGTCCCGCTCCGAACCATCCGCCGGTCCCGATGGCAAATAATGACTGTGCTACCTGATAACCGCCTTTATCATATGTTCCAAACGGGTCTCTCCATACATTTACACGCGTCTTAACGTGCGTAAACAGATGATACGCCACAACTGCTCCGGCACTTCCCGCACCAAGTCCTGCGAGAATATAAAGCGGCTGATGTGTCGCCACATATAACATGACCAGATATACGACGAAGATAATAAGCGCCGCCCCAAGGTCCTTAGATGCCACAAGGATCAACACATGAAATGCTGCAACTGCCGTCGTCACCACAATATCTTTAAATTCTGTAGAACGCTTAAAACTCGATGCCACGAAGAACACAAAGACAATCTTCACAAGTTCTGATGGCTGGATGTTGATTCCGGCAACTGTAAAGCCAAGCATTGCACCATAAGACACCTTACCTACAACCACTACTATCGCCAGCGACACGATACCGATAATTCCGTAAAGAATTCTCCATTCCGACAGAAAACGTGCTTTTCGGATAATGATCGGAATCACAAGGCAGAGCACAATTCCTGCTGCCGCGATCAGATACTGTTTCGCAGCCTTATCATAATTCAGTCTGGTGATCATGATAAAACCGATGCTGAGCAGCATACACATATTATTTACAATCAGACGTGATACTTTCGGATAAATAAAGCTATACAACAGGATCGTTCCTCCAAGAAGCGTCACCTGCATCAGATACAATGCCAGAATCTTTGTATCCTTTTTTTCCAGATACATCACAAGAAATGCCGTCAGATGCATCACAAACATCAGCACATTCTGCTTCCTGAGACAACGTTTCTTTTTATCCGGATCATAATATCCGAAGATACTGAAACACAGATACGTATACACTGTGATCATCAGTATCATCAGATATTTTGATAACTGTACAATTATGTTTACCAACTTTCCACCTACTTTACTCCTCTTTTAAAATGCCCCCTCGTATACTCCCGTATCTGAGGTTCCATCTTTTTTCCTTCTGTAAATGCATTCATATATATCTTACAGATTTCTTTTACCTGTTCTTTATTCTCAACTGTAAAATCCAGCCGTATCTGTGCAGGCATCAGCTTTCTGATCTCTTCCGCCTTATCCGCCAGGAACAACGGTGCTGAATTATACATTACATTATAACAGTCTCTGCAATAGCATCTGACTGTAAACTCCTTCTGATAACGGTCAGAAATCGTAAGTACTCCGCCTTTTCCGTCACAGGAAGCACTGGTCTTCTTTATACAGCCCGCACTGACCATCACCGGCTGGTATCCATATGCGATAAATGCCTGTTCTCCTATCCCAAGTTCTGCCAGCTCACGATCATTCAATTCCACCGGTGCTGTTCCCTGTCCGATCCCCAGATCCTTCAACTCTTCTTTTGCTTTTTGATTAAAAATGTAGAGATTATAATCACTGCGGATTTCTTTTTGGTATGCATGTTGTCTGAGCCACGCATAACTCTCCCAGTTGCGGATCAGTATACCATCATATTTTTCCTCGATTTTTGCATACATACGTTCATATCTGCGGATCGTACGTTCCCTGAAAATGTATGGCATCGCAAGGAAATACTGTACGCCGTTTTCACGTTCAAATTCTATCTCCTCATCCAGATACACACACCGTACTCCGCTGTTTACCGCTGCCTCAAGCTGTGCTTTTGACTGCACAGACGCAGATATACTGCATTCCTTTCCGGTGCTGTTCTTTTCCACGGTTTTTTTTGTTTCTGTCTCACAATCCGCTTCTTCTCTCCGGTATTGCATCTGTATCTTCTCTGTCAGTTCTTTGATTCCTTCTCTTCGCAGTTCATTCAGCGCCTGCATCGGCAGGAACACATTTCCTTCTGTATGGATCTTCAGACGTTCAAACACAAACTCTGTATTGCCGGTCTTTCTCATCTGTTTTTCAATTCTTTTCGGATCCAACGGCTGCTTTTGCGCTTCCTGAACTTCCTGACCGGTACATTCCACGGTAATATTGCCATACGATACTGTTAGTTTAGCACGCTTTCCGACAGAAAATGTTAAAATACCATTAATTTTTTCTTGTACTTTTATATCCTGCCACGGTTTTTCCTCAGTGTTGCCATCTTTGGCATTCTTCGGACGCTTCAATGATATCATATCTCTGCCGTTATGCTGATGATAGTAGCCCTCACAATAACCACGCCTCTGGTAAGCAGCAAGCAGTTCCCGTTTATCAGCCTCTGACACCCGGTATGCCGATCTGTCTTTTCCTTCTTTCTGAAGCTTAAGATAATGATCCGCATATTTCCGATACATCTTTACAACCGTATAGACATATTCCGGCTGCTTCATTCTTCCTTCTATCTTAAATGAATAAATCCCCGCATCGATCAGTTCCGGCAAAATGTCTATCGTACACAGATCCTTCAGACTCATCAGATCTGCCGGTTTCTTTCCATCTATCTGATAAGGAAGACGGCACGGCTGTGCGCACTGTCCTCTGTTGCCGCTCCGTCCGCCGATCATACTGCTCAGAAGGCACTGGCCGGAATAACAATAGCACAGTGCTCCATGTACAAAACATTCCATCTCCAGTCCCGTCTGTCTCTTCATATCACGGATTTCCCCGAGCGAAAGTTCTCTCGCCGGCACGACTCTCGTGATTCCGTATTGTTTTAAATGATCCGCTCCGAGCGTATTGGTAATGGTCATCTGTGTACTTGCATGTACCGGCATCTTTGGAAAATGCTCTCTGATATACTTTACCACACCGATATCCTGTACGATTACTCCATCCAGTCCCGCTCTGTAATACGGAAGCAGATATGCATACAATTCCTCCATCTCCCTGTCTTTCAGAAGTGTATTCACCGTCATATATATCTTTCTTCTGTGCATATGTACGTATTCAATTGCCTGCACCATATCTTCTTCCGAAAGATTCTGTGCATATGCCCTTGCTCCAAATCTGGTACCGCCAAGGTATACTGCATCCGCACCTGCGGCTATTGCTGCCTGCAGGCATTCCATCGAACCTGCCGGTGCCAATATCTCTACCACTCTGTTCATAGTCTCTTATCCTGTCTTTTCTTTCTTGTAAAAAAGGCTGTCGTGTGACAGCCTAATTCTTACTTATTATTCTTAATCTCTGTTTCCAGCTGTACGATCTTCATCTGAAGTTCCTTATTCTCTTCCTTCAGCTTGTCCATCGCTTTCTCTGCATTCTCCAGCTTGATCTGAACGGATATCAGTTCATGCTTTAAGTCATACATCTCTTTATCTTTTGCCTCGATATCACTTTCCAGTGTACCGCCCTGCTTCTTCGCCTTAAAGTAATCGTCCGCAATGTTCAGCGCCAGCAGAATACTTCTGGTCTCTGCGCTCTGCTTGCGATATCCCTCACTATTGCTGCATTCGTCCAGCTTATGGTTCAGATATGTAGAAACTTTCTGTAAATAGTCTTCACTTTCAAATCCACTTAAAGTAAAAACCTTTCCTCCTATTAATACTTCTGTATAGTTTTTTGATGATGCCATAAGAAGCCTCCTCGAACTTTCATAATTTCTGATAACTATTATAAACTAATCTGTAAGAAAAACCAACTGTTTTATTCATTTTCCTTACAAATTCCCAGATGGGCATATGCCGCATCCGTCACGACTCTTCCTCTTGGAGTTCTCTGAATAAACCCATTCTTCAACAGATATGGCTCATATACATCCTCAATCGTACCCGGATCTTCTCCGATCGATGCCGCAAGCGTCTCCAATCCGACCGGGCCGCCGCCGAATTTCCCGATCATAGCCAGAAGGATCCCTCTGTCTGTCTGATCCAGACCTTCCTTATCCACATCCAGAAGATCCAGTGCATAATCCGCCACTTCTTCTGTGATGTAGCCGTCATATTTCACCTGGGCAAAATCCCGGACACGCTTTAACAGACGATTGGCAAGTCTCGGAGTCCCCCGCGAACGTCTCGCCATCGCATATGCACCACTTTCATCAATCCCGACTTCCAGAACCTTTGCCGAACGTAAAATGATCATCTTCAGTTCTTCGACCGTATAATATTCCATCCTGGTCACCACACCGAAGCGGTCCCGCAAAGGCGCTGTCAGCATACCTGCCCTTGTCGTTGCCCCTACCAGGGTGAATTTTGGAAGATCCAGACGGATCGATCTTGCCGAAGCACCCTTTCCGATCATAATATCGATCGCATAGTCTTCCATTGCCGGATACAGCACTTCCTCCACCTGACGGTTCAGGCGGTGGATCTCATCTACAAAAAGGACATCCCCTTCCTGCAGGTTATTCAGGATTGCCGCCATCTCTCCCGGCTTTTCGATCGCCGGTCCTGATGTGATCTTCATATTTACATTCATCTCATTGGCAATGATTCCCGCAAGTGTCGTCTTTCCAAGTCCCGGAGGTCCATAGAACAAGAGATGATCCAGTGCCTCGCCCCTCGCCTTTGCCGCTTCAATATAAATCTTCAGCATTTCTTTTGCTTTTGCCTGACCAATGTAATCTTCCAGAAGCTGAGGTCTTAAATGATTCTCGATCCTGACATCTTCCTCCAGATTCTCAGTCGTCATAATTCTTCTGCTCATCTGTCTGCCTTACCTTCTACAACATATATTTCAGAGACTGACGGAGAACATCTTCCACACTCATTTCTTCCGTAATCTCTACCTGTCTGACTGCTTTTAATGCCTCGGTATTGCCATACCCGAGTGCAACCAGTGCCTGTACCGCTTCTCCTGTCATCTCATTTGCCATGCCTGCAGATGTATCTGCCGTGTTCTGCACTGCATTCACGGTATTCTCAAGCGCATCCTCCAGCTTCAACTTGTCTTTTAATTCCAGAATCAGCTTCTCCGCCGTCTTTTTACCGATTCCCGGTGCCGCCTGGATTGCCTTTACATCATTCGACGCAACCGCAAATCTCAGATCATCGGGTCCGAGTGCCGAAAGAATCCCAAGACCGCCTTTCGGTCCGATCCCGCTGACACCGATCAGAAGCCGGAATACACGGAGTTCATCCCTGGTAAGGAAGCCATACAACTGCATCAGATCTTCCTTTACATGCAGATAGGTGTGGATCTTTACTTCTTTTCCAAGAGCCGGAAGCCTGCCCATTGCGGTCCCTGCCATGTAGATTCCATATCCGACACCGCCGACATCTACAATGACCTTGTCTTCTTCCATTCCTTCCAGAATTCCACGTATATATGTAATCATAGTTCCTCCATCAAAACTGTATATTCTTAATTCTCTTCAACATTTCCGCCGACACGATCCCGATCACCAGTCCGGTAATCAGTCCTGCGACCAGAAGCGCCGGGAAATAATAACCGACACTGAATGTCTCCACCACAAGCATTGCAACGATCAGCTGTCCCACATTGTGGAACACTCCACCCGCCACACTGATTCCCATCACACTGAATCCTTTGCTCTTCTTCAAGAGCGCCATTACCGTCAGACTTAACAATCCACCGGCCAGGCTGTAAATGATACTGAAATAATTTCCAAATATGAATCCGGACAGTAATACTCTGACCACAGACAACAGATATACCTCCGTCAGCTTCATCTTATATAACGCGATCACGATCACCAGATTCGCAAGCCCGAGCTTCACTCCCGGGATTCCGAAATTGATAGGAATCAGCGTCTCCACATAGCTGAATATCAGCGCCAGTGCCGTAAACACTCCAAAATATGCCACTCTGTTCTTCACAATGTCCCTCCTAATTTGCCACTGCATCGAATTCACTTTCTTCACTTCCGTCTACCTCAACCACTACTTTATTCGGCAGACAGATAATGCTCTCATGATTCTTTGAAGCTGCTTTCTGATGTACACACAACTGATCCGGACAGTCTGCATCCGTCATCTTCGCTTTTCCGTTCTTTATCGTAAGTATATTCGTACCGCCATTGATCCTAATCTTCTGATCCTTTGCGAGCGGATAGGTTCCTGTCACCTTACCATCCACCTTCACAGTCACGGTATCAGCTCCATCCCCGCCGGCAAATTCATGTACACCGAAAGCTGCACCGGCAATCAAAAGAACTGTCAATATAAGAACCGCATCTTTTTTCTTCCAATTCATACGTTCTCTCCTTGTCCACTAACGGTACTATTCTATCACAAGAAATTGTCCCATTCAACAAAAAAGAAAATATGTTTGGTTTGCATCTGTTTTTTTTCATGTTATACTACAAGTTATGTAAATACATGATAGAAAATCATCAACTACGAGGTTATTAGTATTATGAAATGTAAAAAAAATAATATCATAAAAACACTCAGTGCGGTTCTCACTGCCTCTGCTCTTCTCTTGACCGGATGCTCCGGCGCAAAAAGCAGTACACAGACCGATCAGGATCTTACTTATACCGACATGCTCTTTGACACTGTCATCAAGATCCAGATCCTTGATCCTGCAGATGAAAGTATTCTGGATGGCCTGAAGAAACTTTGCGAAAAATATGACACAATGTTCTCCACCACCAATACAGACAGTGAACTTTATAAATTAAACCACGCAAACGGTCAGCCCTTCACTGTCTCTTCCGAAACGGCCAATCTTATTCAGGAGGGTATTCATTACAGCGAACTTTCCGGCGGTGCCTTTGATCTCACCATTGAACCGGTATCGGCTCTCTGGGATTTCAAGGCAGATAAACCAACGGTTCCATCTTCCGATGCCATTGCCCAGGCCGTAAGCCACGTTGATTACACAAAGGTCGACATTCAGGATAACACCATTACACTGGAAGATCCCGAAGCCGGCATCGATCTGGGAGCCATCGCCAAAGGATACATTGCCGACCAGGTGAAAACATATCTCAAAAAGCAAGGGATAAAACATGCGATCATCAATCTTGGAGGAAATGTTGATGTCATCGGCACCAAACCCGACGGAAGCAAATACAACATCGGAATCCAGAAACCTTTCGATGAATCCGGTGAAGCTATCACCTCTGTACAGTTAAAAGACCAGACAGTTGTAACTTCCGGAATCTATGAACGGTATTTTAAGAAAAACGGAAAACTATATCATCACATCCTGGATCCACGAACCGGATATCCGTGCGAGAACAATCTTTACAGTGTATCGATCATCACAGACTCTTCTACAAAAGCAGATGCACTCAGCACAACCTGCTTTCTACTGGGATACGAGAAAGGAATGGAACTGATCCAGAGTATGGATGGAGTGGAGGCGATATTTATTACGGATGATGAGAAGGTGCATAAAATTGGGATTTAATTCAGGAAGGCATGATTACCCGGACCTGCATAAAAAGTAGGAAGCCGTTCCTGTTCAGGTTCCGTCGGTGGGAAATACTAAAGCGTCAAAATTATGCTAAAAACGGGCTTCCGAAATTTGCAACTCGCCATTCGGCTCAAACAGGCAAATTTCGAAAACCCAACGCATAATTTTGACGCTTAACTATTTCCAACACCTTCTTCACATTCACTGGAACAGCTTCCTACTTTTTATTCCGTGGGTATCAAATGCCTTACGAATGAAATGGCAAATGCGTAACCGCAGTGGCTTACGCTGGGTTACACTTCCGGGCATTTCATTTATTAATATCCGCTGCCAGTCACGACTTGAAGGAAACAATAGATAAGGATTATTGTGAATGTGGAATGCCGTTAGAAACAATTAGAGAGTCAGAAGCACCGTTAAAGGAACGAAGCGAACGTGTTTGAGGCGAACGCCGAGTTTGAGCGTAGTTCCTTTGCTTTTAGGTGATTCTGACTCTCTTAGTGTTTCTTATGGTATGGAACCTGAACAAGAAGCCTTATCTATTGTTTCCTTCAAGGACTGAGAGGCCGCTTCCCAGTTAATAAATTAAATCCCAAACAAATTTAATAGCCCACCACCTGGCTAAATGCAACCACGCCGAACAGCATAAACAACACCAGATAAATTCCCAGTAATACTGCGAATATGATCAGCTGTGCTCTGCAGAAGTTTCTCCGGTTAATATTACCGTTACTTTCGAATGCCCATACAAAATACATGACTATTCCAACACACGGGATCAGTAATACGATCAATGTCAGTATCCAGTCTTTTAGATCCATTGGAGAGTTGTCTGACTGCTCATTTCTGTTCTGGCTGTACTGCTGGCTGTAATCGTATTGATTGTCCTGATATACGAATTTATTATCCTGTGAATCCTCTGATCCGGTTGCTTCCGGTTCTGGTTCCGCCTTCTCTTCCGGCTCTCCTGCCGGTTCTTCTGTTGATTCACCGTAACTGTAGACCTCTTCAGCGGTTACCTGCTTATTTTCTTCATCCATCTGTCATTCTCCTTTGCCTTACTTATTTTTGCGTCTATCTTATCATTTCAGGGCTCCGAACGCAACATCCATGAGCAGTCGAAGCAGATTATAGTGGTAATAACTCATTGGCGGCTGGTCCGGAAAATACCGATACATACGCCACACGTAGTAAATCACCATAAGAACCACACACACGACACAGCCTGTCTTAAACCATTTTCCAATCGGCTTCTTACAGATATAGCGCTTCCATGCAAATATCACCACACCTGCTGCGAATGCATAGATAAACGGATGCATCTTCCATGCTCCTTTGAAGTCCAGATGCAAAAGCCGGATTCCTGCTCTTGTAAGTCCGCATGCCGGACAAGGAAATCCCGTGATCCAGACCAAAGGGCAGATACCCGGCAGAAATTGACTTCCAAATACAAAATAGGCGATTATAAATATAACCGCCCATTTTGCCTTCTTTATATCATTTTTTAATAATACAAATCCGTCTTTCAATATCTTTTTCATCCTGTTATGAGATAACTTTCTTCGGACATTTTACTGCACAGGCACCACAGTCTTTACATTTCTCGTAGTCAATGTGCGCAATGTTATTTTCCACTGTAACAGCTTCAAACTTACATGCTTTCTCACACATCTTACATCCGATACATCCGGCTGTACATGCCTGCATAACTGCTTTACCTTTGTCCTGTGAATTACATTTTACCAGATGTTTCTGATCGTATGGCACAATCTCAATCAGGTGTTTTGGACATACAGCTACACATTTTCCACATGCTTTACATGCTTCTTTATCTACAACTGCTACACCGTTCACAATATGAATTGCATCAAATGGACATGCCTGAACACAGCTTCCGTCTCCAAGGCATCCATAAGAACAGGCTTTCGGTCCTCCGTCCTGCATCATGTTGACCATAGTACAGTCGTTCAGTCCGTGATATTCATATTCCTGTTTTGCTTTCTCACAGTCTCCGCCACATTTTACAAATGCAACTTCGTGTACCTGTGCACCTGCAGCAACGCCCATGATCTCTCCGACTTTTGCTGCTACCGGAGCGCCTCCGACCGGACATCCGCCGACTTCAGCTTCTCCTTTTACGATTGCTGCTGCAAGTCCGGAACATCCGGCATAACCACAGCCACCGCAGTTATTTCCAGGAAGAACGCCCAAGATGGCTTCTTCTCTTTCATCTACCTCTACCGCAAATTTCTTACCGGCAACGCCGAGGAATACACCAATGAATAATCCGGTGCCTCCTACGATAACTGCCGCAAGAATAATACCTGTAACACTCATTGTCTGCCTCCTCCTAAATTAATCCTGAGAATCCACAGAACGCGATCGCCATCAGACAAGCTGTGATCAGTACGATCGGAGTTCCCTGGAAGGACTCTGAAATATCATTGTATTCCATCTTCTCACGAATACCTGCCATGATCACGATCGCGATCAGGAATCCGACAGATGTACCAATACCATTGACAACACCTTCGATGATAGAATATTCTTTCTGAACGTTTGTAAGTGCCACACCAAGTACCGCACAGTTTGTTGTGATCAGTGGAAGATACACACCAAGTGCTTTATACAATGATGGCATACTCTTTTTCAGGAACATTTCTACAAACTGTACTAAAGCTGCGATAAACAGAATGAATACGATTGTCTGCAGATATTCAAACCCCAGCGGAACCAGGATGAATTTGTAAATCAGTCCTGTAAAGAATGATGATAATGTAATAACGAATACAACTGCTCCACCCATACCGGTTGCAGTCTCAACCTTTTTCGAAACACCCAGGAACGGACAGATTCCGAGGAACTGGCTGAGTACAACGTTATTTACGATAGCTGAACCAATTGCAATAATCAATAATTCTTTCATACTATGTACTCCTCCTACTCTTCATTCCCTGTTGGGAATACTTTGCTTCCGCATCCGCCGCATGATGCACAGTCTGTACCGCATCCCTGTGGCTCGGCAATCTTCTTGCCTTTCTGTGCTGCGCGTTTCTTAAGCTTGTTCATACCTGCAACTAAGAATGCAAGAACAAGGAAAGCTCCTGCAGGCAGGATGAAGATTGTTACTGGTACATATCCGCCTTTTCCTGCTGCTGCGTCTGCAAGTGGAAGAATCTGAACACCGAAGATAGCTCCGGTTCCGATAAACTCACGAACGATCGCGATACAGGTAAGACCAAATGTAAATCCAAGTCCCATACCAATACCATCGAAGATAGATGGAAGTACCGGGTTCTTAGATGCATAACTTTCTGCACGTCCAAGGATGATACAGTTAACAACGATCAGTGGGATGTAAAGTCCAAGTGAATCATACAGACTTGGAACGAATCCCTCTAAAAGGAACTGTACAATTGTTACGAAAGATGCTACGACTACGATGAACGCCGGCATTCTGACTGAATCCGGAATCACTTTACGTAACATGGAAATCAACATATTTGACAGTACAAGTACGACTGTAGTAGACAGTCCCATACCCAAACCGTTAATTGCGGATGTTGTTACCGCCAGGGTCGGACACATTCCTAACATCAGAACGAAGGTAGGATTTTCTTTGATCAGACCGTTATATACTCTTTCAGTACATTTATTCATGATATACTACCTCCTAATTTACTTAAATGCATTCTGATAATATCCGAGTGCTGTATTGACAGCTCCTGTTACAGCTCTTGAAGTAATGGTTGCACCACTTAAGGCATCAATCTGTTCTCCGTCGCCACCGTCTTTGGAAACTACGAATTTATCAGCTTTTTTATTCACATACTGATTATAGAATGAAGGCTCTGTAGCTTTCATACCAAGTCCTGCTGTCTCACTGATAGAAAGGATAGACACACCATTGATGGTTCCGTCTTTCTTAATACCAACTGTGATCTGGATATTGCCGCCGAATCCGTCTTTATCTGTTGTTGTGATGACATATCCTTCATCACCAGCTGTACAGACTTCATCAACTGTTGCATTTGTACCCATATCTTTTACAGCCTTACTTGCTGCTTTCTGATCTACATCTTCTGCTTTAAAATCATCAAGCTTCACATCTGAAAATACCGCCTGCCATGCTTCTTTCTTTGTCTTTTCCTGAGACTGGGCAATCGGATCTTTTGTGATCTCATATACAGCTCCGAGTAAGAATCCGGCAATTACAGTAATCAATGTAAGGATCAGTGTATTCTTAACAATCTTATTCATTATTTTTCTCCTCCTTTACCGAATGGTTTTGGAAGAGTAACTCTTTCGATCAATGGCACCAGAAGGTTACTGATGATGATCGCATAAGAAACTCCTTCTGCGGAACCGCCAAACAGACGGAACAGACCTGTTAACACGCCAAGGATAATACCGTATACATACTGTCCTTTCGGTGTGATCGGAGATGTTACATAATCAGTTGCCATGAACCATGCACCAAGCATCAGTCCGCCTCCGCAGAGATGTGCTGTGATGTACTGTGGATCAAAGAATCCGACATCCGGATTTGCAATATGTCCGAAGATTCCGATAAAGATCACAAATGTAACAATATATGTTCCAGGAATACGAATATCGATCACACCCATCAGGATCAGGAAGATGGCTCCGATCACGATAGCGATTACAGATGTCTCACCGATGGTTCCAGGAATCTTACCAATCAGCATATCCATTGTATTTACTGCGTTACCAGCTTTTAACTGTGCAAGTGGTGTAGCTCCTGTCACACCATCATATACAAAGCTTGTCATCTGGCTTGTAAATGAAAGCAGAAGGAAACATCTTGCTCCGAGGGCAGGGTTCATGAAGTTCTGTCCCAGACCTCCGAATAACTGTTTTACGATCAGGATTGCGAACACACTACCGATCGCACCCATCCACCATGGTGCTGTAGGCGGCATATTCAGACCAAGTAACAGACCTGTTACAGCTGCACTCCAGTCGTTGATCGTAATCTTTTTATGCATTAATTTTTCATATATGTACTCCGTCAGTACTGCTACAACTGTTGTTGTAACCAGCATTCCGAATGCCGGCAGTCCAAAGTTCCATACACCAAATGCAGACGCCGGCAAAAGTGCGATGGCTACCAGAAGCATAATATTGCTGGTAGTCGCTTTGGAACGAATATGTGGTGAAGATGACATTTTCAAATTGTTCTCACTCACTTTTGTTCACCTCTTCTTCTTTCTAGTTTATTTTTTCTTTCTACGGTTCGCCAATGCAATCTTTCTCATAGATCCGATTGCCTGTTTCAGCGGACGTTTTGCCGGACATACGAAACTGCAGGAACCACATTCCATACATTCGAGTCCTTCGTGTTTTGTAAACTTCTCTTCGTCATGATGTTCTGCATAATCCGCCAGTCTCGATGGGATCAGGCGGCTTGGACAGGCTTCTACACAGCGTCCACAGTTGATACATGCAGATGGTTCCATCTTAGCCACTTCATCTTTGGTAAATCCAAGAATAGATGAAGAAGTCTTTGTTACAGGTACATCTAATGAGAACATAGAGAATCCCATCATCGGTCCGCCGGAGATCAGTTTCTCAGGCTCTGTTTTAAATCCTCCTGCTGCCTCTACAAGCTCCTGCTGATTGATGCCAAATGGTACTCTGAAATTGCCTGGCTCTGCAACAGCGTCCCCACTTACTGTTACAACACGTTCCATTGAAGGCTTTCCTTCTACAACAGCCTGGTATACGCTTACCATTGTTGCCACATTATCTACAACACATCCTGCGTCTGCCGGAAGCATTGCGGAATTAATTGCGCGCCCTGTTGTAGCGTAAATAAGCTGACGCTCACCCCCCTGAGGATACTTGGTCTTCAGTGCCAGAACTTCCATACGAGGTTCATCTTTTGTCAGTTCTCTTAATTTTTCGATACAGTCTGGTTTGTTGTCCTCTACACCAAAGATTCCTTTCGCGTTGTCGAACAGACGGAGGATAATCTTCATTCCTCCAACCAGCTTTTCCGGAGTCTCGATCATTGTTCTGTAGTCAGCTGTGATATATGGCTCACATTCCGCACAGTTTGCAATGATGTAATCAATCTTTTCCGGTTCCTTTGGTGAAAGTTTTACTCTCGTAGGGAAACCGGCACCACCCATACCTACTACTCCCGCTGTTCCAATCGCATTCAGGATATCTTCCTTGCTCATGTCTTCTAACGGAGTTACAGCTGGATATTCCACTTCTTTGTATTCGCCATCATTTTCGATCACGATACTGTTCACTCTTCCTCCTGTCGGATTCAGATGTGGTGCGATTGCTTTTACAGTTCCAGATACAGATGCATAAATCGGAGCAGATACGAATCCTCCCGCTTCTGCTATCATCTGGCCTTTTAAAACATGATCGCCAACGGCTACCACAGGATTTGCCGGAGCACCGATATGCTGTGATACAGGGTACACCAGATCGCCCTTAGGTTTTACATCGACAATTGCCTTATCTTTAGCCAGGCTCTTGCCGTCATCCGGGTGAATACCACCCTTAAATGTTAACAATGCCATCCTTTTTTTCCTTCCTTCCTATTTACTCTTTATATAATATACAGGAAATATAGACAAATTTCTATAGAAAGTGACTAATTTCATTGTATATTTTCATGAACATCTTGTTGCATTTTTAACAAATGCACATACGCACAGAAAACCTGCCAATGGCAGGTTCCCTTCTATCCTCAGGCATAGAAAGGATAGAGGCTTTCCTCTATCCTTTCCTGTCTGTATATCTGATTTGATATTACTCAGCGTCTGTCTCTTCTGCAGCTTCTTCCGGCTGTTCTAAAGCTTTCATGCTCAGGCTGATCTTCTTCTCAGCTTCATTCAGATCAACGATCTTAGCTGTGATTTCCTGTCCAACTGAAAGTACATCAGACGGTTTATCAACATGTGCTCTTGAAATCTGAGAAACATGAAGTAATGCATCTACTCCTGGAGCCAGTTCAACAAATGCTCCGAAGTCTGTCATTCTTGCAACCTTACCTGTAATTACTGTTCCGACTGCATAATCCTCTGCTGCATTAGCCCATGGATTTGTCTCTGGGAATTTCAGGCTGAGTGCGATCTTTGTATCGTGGATATCTTTGATCATCACTTCTACTTTATCTCCAACCTGGAAGACCTTCTTAGGATTCTCAACACGTCCCCAAGACATCTCAGAGATATGAAGAAGTCCGTCTACTCCGCCAAGGTCGATGAATGCTCCGAAATCTGTAACGTTCTTTACAGTTCCTTCCATTCTGTCACCTACGTTAATCTTAGCAAACAGTTCTTTCTGTTTTTCAGCACGTTCAGCAACAAGAAGCTGTCTTCTGTCACCGATCACACGATTTCTTCTAGGATTAAACTCGCTGATTACGAATTCAATTTCCTGTCCCTGATATTTGCTCAGGTCTTTTTCATATGTGTCAGAAACAAGGCTTGCAGGAATGAATACTCTTGCTTCATCAACTACTACGCTTAATCCGCCGCCAAGAATCTGAGTTACAGGAGCTTTTAATACTTCATGATTCTCGAATGCTTCTTTTAATCTTTCATTGCCTTTTTCTGCTGCAAGTCTCTTATATGTCAGCAGAACCTGTCCTTCTCCGTCATTTACTTTCAGGACTTTTGCGCTCATCTTATCACCAACGGATACAACTGTTGTAAGATCAACGTTTGTTTCGTTAGTATACTCATTTCTTGTAATGATACCGTCTGCTTTGTAGCCTATATTCAAGATGATTTCATCAGGTTTAACGTCGATGACTGTACCATCTACAACCTCTCCATTTCTTATTGTCTTAAAAGACTCTTCCAACATTTGTTCAAAAGTTAATTCTGACATTATTTTGAACCTCCTCAATTATTTTATTGGGCGTGGATGCCCCTGCTGTAATACCTACTGATTCCACGGACCTTAATTGATTAATATCCAAATCGTCAAGTGTCTGTATATAGTACGTATTCAAACATTCCTCTTTGCAGATTTCAAATAGCTTCTGAGTATTCGAACTACGCTTATCACCTATCACAACCATAGCATCTACTCTCGCTGCAATTTGACGAGCCTCAGTCTGCCTTTCTTTCGTCGCATTGCAAATCGTATTTAAAACAACTATATCATACCTCTTTTTTGAAATAATTTCAACTAATTCTTTGAATTTATTGTAGTTAAATGTCGTCTGGGCCACGATACATACTTTCTGTTCTTTTTCAGGTAATTCAAATCTTTCTGCATCTTCCGGAGTCTGTATCACAGTCACCTGTTCTCCTGCCCATCCGCGGATACCTTCTACCTCCGGATGTTCGCCATTTCCGATGATCACAATGTACGATCCTTTGGCACTTTCTTCTGCAACAATCTTATGAATTTTCTTCACAAAAGGACAAGTCGCATCTACACATGTAATCCCGCGTTCATCCATGATATCATAAATGTATTTTGCTACACCATGAGACCGGATCACAACCACATCCGCATCCACTGTTTTCAATTCTTCTTCATCATTCAGGACTTCTACTCCATGGCTTCTCAGATCTTTGATCACTTCTTCATTATGGATGATCGGTCCATAAGTGAATATCTTTTCACTTTGATGTTTTTCTATCTGTTTATACACTGTATCTACTGCACGCTTTACTCCAAAGCAAAATCCTGCTGTTTTTGCCAGTTCAACATTCATATAGTGTAATTCCTTTCTGTACCACAGCTCTTTTTCAAATATATTACCATTATCTTCGTCTGCCGCTTTGTGCCGGATTGTCTATTTGCACAAATCTACGATTGCTTTTACCACTTCTTCGATCGTCATGTGTGAGCTGTCTACCAGCACTGCATCCTCTGCCTGCTTTAACGGTGCGATCTCACGGGTCATATCTCTGTGATCACGTTCTTCGATGTCGTGTGCGATTTCTTCCAGATTGCAGTCCTCGCCTTTTTCCTTAAGTTCGTCATACCGTCTCTTCGCCCTGGTCTCTACACTGGCGGTCAGATAGATCTTTACGTCTGCGCCCGGCAGGACACATGTACCGATATCTCTTCCGTCCATAATTACATCCTGTGTCTTCGCCAGGTTCTGCTGCAGTTCCAGTAACTTCTTACGCACTTCCGGAATTGCAGATGTTACAGATGCCATGTTCCCCACTTCTTCATTTCTCAGACGTGATGAAATATCATTACCATTCAGGTATACATGCTGCACACCATCTTCATAGGCGATTGTTACTTCTGCATCTTTACATGCTTCGATCACTTTATCCGTCTCTCCCGGTTCAATGCCCTTATTCAGGAAATGAATTGCAAGGCCTCTGTACATTGCCCCTGTGTCTACATAAATGTATCCCTTTTCTTTTGCTACAAGTTTTGCGATCGTGCTTTTTCCGGCTCCTGCCGGTCCATCTATTGCTACGTTATATCCCATGATACGTTCTCCTTATTTCTATTTTTATCACTCTATATCTGGATCCCCGTTCCGGCCGCATATGCCGTAGACCACGCGATCTGAAGGTTGAATCCACCTGTTACCGCATCCAGATCCAGTACCTCTCCTGCAAAATGTAATCCCTTCACCAGTTTGGATTCCATCGTTCCAGGATCAACTTCTTTGATTTTAATTCCACCTTTAGTTATGATTGCCTCGTTATAATCTCTTAAATCTGTCAATGTACACGTCAGGCCCTTGATCAGTCTTACAAATCCAAGACGTTCTTCTTTCGTGATCACATTGACCTTCTTCTCGGGATCAATCCCGCTCAGTTCAATCATAACCGGGATCAGTTTCGACGGGAACAGCTTGTGCACCGCGTTCTTAAACTGTCGGTTCTGATTCTCTTCAAATTCCCGGAGCACTCTGTGATCAAGCTGTTCTTCCGAAAGAGCTGGTTTCAGATCAATCTTAAGTGTCAGTTCTTTTGCCTTCAATTTCTTTCCCACATAACTGCTGGCACTTAGGATCAGCGGTCCACTCACACCGTAATGCGTGAATAACATTTCTCCAAAATCATCATACAGCTTTTTCTTGCCGTCAAGAATCGTTACATTAACATTTCGAAGTGAAAGTCCCTGCAATTCAGGCACCCACTCTTCTTTACATTCCATCGGCACAAGCGCAGGCATACAATCCGTCACCGTATGTCCTAGACTTTCTGCAAACCGGAATCCATCTCCGGTTGATCCTGTTGACTGATAAGACAACCCTCCTGTTGCAACGATACAGGCATCCGCATGAATCTGTCTCTGATCTCCAAGTATGATTTTTTCAAAATGTCCGTCTTTTGCGACAACCTTTTTCACAGCTGTCCGCAGATGTACTTTCACACCCAGGCGGTCCATCTCCCGCTCCAGCCCGCGGATCACGTCCGAAGAATGATCCGACACCGGGAACACACGGTCGCCGCGCTCAATCTTTGTCGGCACACCGATTCGTTCAAAGAAATCAATCACCTGCTGATTCGTGTATCCATAAAAACTACTGTATAAAAACTTTGCATTTGTTCTGACCGCATCGAACAGGCCTTCCATATCACAGGCATTGGTAATATTGCATCTGCCTTTTCCCGTGATATAAAGTTTCTTTCCAAGCTTTTCATTCTTTTCATATACCACGACCTGATGTCCACACCCGGCCGCTGCAATAGAGGCAAACATTCCTGCCGCACCGCCTCCGATGACAACTACTTTACTCATCTTCTATTTGTCCTTTTCTATTTGTCTTTTTCTTCATATTCTTTTCTGCCGGTTCTACTCTTTCTCATTTCTGGAAAGTTCGACTCTGTCGTCCACCATATTCAATTCATCTTTGCTATACACCTGATACTCATCCCAGATCTGCTCCAATGTCTCAAGTGTTGTGATAACCTCTTTCTGTTTCTTCATACAAAGAGCTACCACCAGCGCATTGATCACACTCAATGGTGCTACCAGCGAATCTACGATTGACGCCATATCACTTCTTGCGATCAGATTGCAGGAAGAATACAGTGTCATCGGAGAATGTACACTGTCCGTCAACGTGATCACTGTTGCTTTTCTATTACTTGCAAATTCCAGTGCTTTCAAAGTACGCATCGAATATCTAGGAAAGCTGATCCCGATCACCACATCATCCTCGCTGACACGAATCAGTTGTTCAAAAATCTCACTAGAACTGTTCGTATTAACCGCTGTCACATTCTCACAGATCAGATTCAGATAAAAACTCAAGAAACTTGCAAGTGGCGAACAGCTTCGTATCCCGATCACATAGATCCTCTTTGCTTTCAGGATCGTATCTACCGCCATCTCAAATGCTTCATGATCAATTGCTTCCATCGTAAGCTTGATCTTCTCAATATCCGAATGCAGAACCGATGTCAGAATCTCCCCCTGGCTGATCCGTCCATACGTCACTTCCATACGCTGGATGGAATTCAGCTTCATCCTCACCAGTTCTCCCAGAGCTTTCTGAAATTCCGGATATCCGTCATATCCAAGGGCCGTCGCAAATCTCACCACCGTCGATTCACTGACACCGACCTCTCCTCCCATCTTCGCAGCTGTCAAAAAAGCTGCCTTATCATAATCCTCACGGATAAAATCCGCCAGTTTTTTCTGTCCTTTGCTGAATTTGTGATATCTTTCATCGATCATCTTCAGCAGTTCATTCTTTGCGCTCATGCGATGTACCTCTTTTTCAAACAATATTTTCATTATATAGCTTTGTAGGGGAATAGTCAATTGGTGTTGGATTGTCGGAGGGTGGTGGTTACGGGATAGGTGTGTGCCGGAAGCCCCAACACCCTCCCGGCACATACCTCCCACTATCCCTGCATTTTTCGTGAACAGCCAAGTGTAGAAGTGCCTGGTTCAATGCATACGCAGGGCGCTTTGCAAGGCCGTTGGTAGAAAATGAGACCGTAAAATAAGATTCGGGATGTGCCACAAGCACATCCCGAAAGAATACCCGAGGCGAGAAATCATCAGGATTTCTCGTCCGAATGTATTCGGTTCTTATTTTACAGTCTCATTTTATGCCTACGGATTGCAAGCCCCCGAAGTCGCATTGAGCCAGGCACTTCTACACTTGGCGTCCGCTAAAACCTATACAGGATAACTACCATTCTCCGTATCCGCTACCGTCGCATCCACCTTCGTCTGCTGTGCCTCTCTATACTTAAAGAACTCAACAGCAACCTGTGGGAACAGAGCATAAGACAGTACGTCTTCATCCTGCTGGATCCACTGTTCGCATTCTTTGCGGAGTGTATCTAATTCGTCCGGAATCAGGTCTGCAGGACGGCATGTGATGATCTCAGGATCGTCTCCAAGTACTTTCTTGATTACGTCTGGATTCATCGGTTTTACTGTCTGTCCGTATTTTCCACTTAAGAGGTCTTTTGTCTCTTTTGTAGCAACTTTGTAACGTTCTCCCATCAGTACGTTAAATACAGCCTGTGTACCAACGATCTGTGATGAAGGTGTTACAAGTGGTGGTTCTCCAAGGTCTTTACGTACTCTTGGCACTTCCTCAAGTACATCGTAGAACTTGTCTTCAGCACCCTGCTCTTTTAACTGTGATGTCAGGTTAGAAAGCATTCCGCCTGGTACCTGATACAGAAGAGTCTTGATGTTAACACCAAGGTTCTTTGGATTTAAGAGTCCGCTGTCAAGAGCTTCGTCACGGATTGGACGGAAATAGTCAGCGATCTCTGCCAGAAGTTTCTGGTCTAATCCTGTATCATAAGGTGTTCCCTTGAATGTCTCAACCATAACTTCTGTTGCAGGCTGAGATGTTCCAAGTGCGAATGGTGAGATTGCGGTATCAATGACATCTACACCGGCCTCTACTGCTTTCATGTAAGTCATAGAAGCAACACCTGATGTGTAGTGTGTATGAAGCTGGATTGGAAGATCTACAGCTTCTTTCATTGCTCCGATCAGCTCTGTTGCCTTATACGGTGTCAGAAGACCAGCCATATCTTTGATACAGATAGAGTTTGCACCCATCTCTTCAATCTTCTTGGCAATGTCTACCCAGTAATCTAGTGTATAAGCATCACCTAAAGTATAAGATAATGCGATCTGAGCTTCTACTTTTTCTTTGTTTGCAGCCTTAACTGCTGTCTTCAGGTTACGAAGATCATTTAAGCAGTCAAAGATACGGATGATGTCGATTCCGTTGGCAGCAGATTTCTGTACGAAATATTCTACCACATCATCTGCGTATGGACGATATCCTAAGATGTTCTGTCCACGGAATAACATCTGAAGTTTTGTATTTTTGAATCCATCACGGAATTTACGAAGTCTTTCCCATGGATCTTCTTTTAAGAAACGAAGAGATGCATCGAATGTAGCTCCACCCCAGCACTCTACGGAATGATACCCAACCTTGTCCATTTTATCAACGATCGGGAGCATCTGCTCTGTTGTCATACGGGTTGCGATCAGAGACTGATGCGCATCACGCAGGATCGTTTCTGTAATCTCTACAGGTTTTTTTACTATATCTGCCATTTTCTTTCCTCCTAATTATATATCGCTTAAATTCCTACGCCAAAGATTGCCATAAATGTTCCGGCAGCTACGGCTGTACCGATAACACCCGCAACGTTTGGTCCCATAGCATGCATCAGAAGGAAGTTTGTCGGGTCTGCTTCAGCTCCGACCTTCTGTGATACTCTGGCTGCCATTGGAACTGCAGATACACCGGCAGAACCAATCAGTGGATTAACCTTACCATGTGTTGCAACACACATCAGTTTACCGAACAGTACACCTGCTGCTGTACCGAATGCGAATGCGATCAAACCAAGAATTACGATCTTGATCGTATCCATATTAAGGAATGCCTCAGCACTTGTTGTTGCTCCTACGGATGTTCCAAGCAGGATAACTACGATGTACATCATTGCATTGGAAGCTGTCTCTGTTAACTGTCTTACAACTCCAGACTCACGGAACAGGTTACCAAGCATTAACATACCAACCAGTGGTGCTGTTGTAGGAAGAATTACACACACAACGATCGTAACGATGATTGGGAATAAGATCTTCTCAAGCCTGGAAACAGGTCTTAACTGTTCCATCTTAATCTTACGTTCTTTTTCTGTTGTCAGAAGCTTCATGATCGGTGGCTGGATAATCGGTACCAGTGACATATAAGAATATGCTGCTACTGCGATTGGTCCAAGTAAAGCTGTCTGCTGTAACTTACCTGCAAGGAAGATAGAGGTAGGTCCATCAGCTCCACCAATGATTGAGATCGCTGCTGCCGCTTTGTCAGAGAATCCCATAGCCATCGCTCCAAGGTATGCTGCAAAGATACCGAACTGAGCAGAGGCACCAAGAAGGAAGCTCTTAGGGTTAGCGATCAGTGGTCCGAAGTCTGTCATCGCTCCTACACCCATGAAGATCAGGGAAGGGAGGATTGACCACTCATCCAGTTTATAGAAGTAGTAAAGCAGTCCGCCTGTTCCATTTGCCGCATCTTCTGCATGAAGCATGATGTCCGGATAAATGTTAACCAGTAACATACCGAATGCGATTGGAACAAGAAGCAGAGGCTCGAATCCGTGTCTGATTGCAAGATAAAGGAAAACACATGCAACCGCGATCATGACTACATTGCCCCATGTAAGACTGAAAAACGCCGTCTGATGCACGAGGTTTCCTAATGTTGTCGTTATATATTCCATTTTTTAACCTCCAGTCGTGTTAGATAAACACCATATAAATGATGTTAGTTCAATGTAGCAAGAACAGCGCCTGAATCAATTGCATCGCCTACTGCTACATCAATGCTTGCAACGGTTCCGTCTTCCGGTGCTACAACTGGAATCTCCATCTTCATAGCCTCGATGATGACAACTGCATCACCTTTCTTTACAGCCTGACCTACATTTGCTTCGATCTTGAATACTTTTCCGGCTGCTCCGGCTTTTACTTCGATGGATCCTGCTCCACCTGCAGGTGCTGCCTTTGGTGCTGCTGGTGCTGCCGCAGGAGCTGCCTTCGGTGCTGCTGCAGGTCTTGCAACTGGTGCTGCACCTGCTCCGTTTTCTTCTACTGTTACATCATATACATTGCCATTCACTGTGATTGTATAATTTTTCATTGAATTCATCCTCCTAATTAATTATGCGTGCCACTTATTTGATGGACGACGCTTGATGCTTCTTACTACGAAGCCGTCTGTGCTTCCACCGGCTTCTGCTTCATAAGCAGCGATCGCTGCGGAAATAACTGCTGCCAGTTCATCATCATTCGATGCTTCTTCTACTACAGGTGCTGCAACTGCTGCCGGAGCCGGAGCTGCTTCCTGTGTGCTTTCTGCTTTTCCTTTGTTCTTGAATTTTTCTTCAAGTGCAGGAATGTATTTGAACAGGGAGATCAGAATTGAGATAAAGATCAGGATTACGAATACGGTACCCATTCCAAGGATTGTATTCAGTCCTGCTTTTTCCATGATCTCACCGATGCTGTAATGTGCATCGATCGTTGTACTGTCCAGATAAAGGTCCTCATCAAAAACAAATGTAATGTCTGCATCACGGTCTTTGAATTTTGCACTGGTCGTTACTTTCAGTTCATCAGAGGATGGTTCGAATTTGTAATCACCGTGGCTTACATATTCCCCACACTCTTTTGTTCCCTGCTGCCATGCATCCAGAGCTGCAAGGAAACTATCTTTTGTAAATGGAACACCCGCCTGGTTCAGCTGGGACTCGATCTGAAAATCTGTCATCTTGTTCCACTGTTCGATAGTATCTGCATCTGCACTGTTGCAATACTCGATCAGAAAATCTGTTGCCTGTGTGATCGTTGATTTATCATACTGAAGATTTTCTTTCTTACTTCCGCAAGCGGTAAAGCAGAGCATTGCGACAAGCACACAAAGTAATACGCTTAATTTTTTCTTCACTTTGCCTCACCTCTCTAAACCGTACCGTGTTTCTTTACCGGACGATCCTCTCTTTTTGTGAATAACATCTCGAATGCGCCGATCACATATTTTCTTGTATCTGCTGCTTCGATGATTGTATCCACATATCCTCTTTTCGCTGCTGATAATGGGCTTGACTGCAGATTCTTATATTCTGCTGCTTTTTCTCTGATTGTTGCTGCATCAGCGTCTGCATACATGATCTTGGCTGCCTGGTTTGCGTCCATCATTCCAATCTCTGCTTCCGGCCATGCATATACCATATCTGCTCCGACTGCTTTGCTGTTCATTGTCACATACGCACTTCCGAATGCTTTACCGATTACAACATTTACCTTCGGTACTGTTGCATCTGCAAATGCATAAGTAAGTTTTGCTGCTGATTTTGCAATACGTTTCTCATCGTATTCGCTTGCTGTAAATCCGCTTACATTTGTAAGTGTCAGTACAGGGATGTTGAATGCATCACAGAACTGTACGAATTCTGCAGCCTTTTCAGCTCCGTCAGCAGAAAGTGAGCCGTCAAATTCAGCCTCCACTTCAGCTTCTTCGTTATATACTTTTGAACGGTTTGCAACTGCACCTACAGTCATACCATTCAGTTTGATGAATCCTGCCACCATATCTTTTGCATATGCTTTCTTCACTTCGCAGAAGATGTTGTCATCAGAGATCATTGTAAGAGCGATCGCTGTGTCTTCTTTTGCATTAGCAAGGTCTGCACATACACGGTTCAGATCATCGTTACATTCTTCATAAGAAGAATCCTCTTCGTTGTTGCTCGGTAACATGCATACGAGAGAACGGATATCTGCAAGAATCTCTTCTTCAGATCCGATTCCGTCTACAAGACCGGTTGTCTCACTCTGGAATTTTGCGGAAGATGTATCACATTTAGAAATGTCATTTCCCGGAATTGCATTTGGAGTATTGGTAAATAATTTACCATTCTTTGTCTCCATGAATGTGAAATCTGTCAGAGCAGGTACGATAGAAAGTCCACCTCCACATGTTCCGAAGATTGCTGTGATCTGAGGGATCACTCCGGAAGCCATTGACTGTTTCTGATAAAGTTTTCCAAATGCCTCTAAAGCATCTGTAGCTTCCTGCAGTCTGAATCCGGCGCAGTCAACCAATCCGATGACCGGTGCTCCCATCTTCATTGCCATATCGTAGATATTAGAAATCTTCTTTGCATGCATCTCACCGATCGCACCATTTAAAACAGTAGCGTCCTGGCTGTATACGTATACCAGATTTCCATCGATCACTCCATATCCGGTGATAACACCGTCTGCTGGAGTTTCTTTTTCCTGCATGTTAAAATCAGTTGTTCTTGCTGTTACAGCTCCACCGATCTCAACAAAACTGCCCGCATCAAGTAAACTGTTGATTCTCTTACCTGCTGCATTGTCTGCTGCCATGTTGCCCATAGTCTAGCCCTCCATTTTCATTATTTTAAATTGGGTTTTTCCTGATTCTTGTATCAAAAGTAAAACCAAATTTTTTCCAATTATATTATACTGTTTTTGACACTTTAGCGCAATACCTTTATATTGTTTTTTGTTAAATACTTGACGAGTCGTATAAATCCTGTATATAAAAAAGCCATGTGTCCCCGTACTTCTTCCGTACGCACATAGCCTTTTCATCTGCAGCATTCTGTTCTAAAACTTCTTCACTTTTTTTCTCTTCATATTCCTGCATCTTTCCAGAAGAAATTCTGCCAGTTCGTCCGTATTGTTTCCTTCCAGTGCAGTCTTTGGAAATCCGATCATCGCTCTTGCCGATCCGACCGTCTCGGGATCTGCCTTCACAACTACACCGAATGCCTCTTTCGTCTCCAGGATCTTGGTAACATCTTTGTACGAAAATGATCTTGTCTTTTTCGCAGTTACACTGTCAAAGTGATCATCAAAAAAGTGGATTTCGGAACTCACCGGTCCACCGTTCAATCTGCATCGTCTGTCAAACTGCTCTTCTGCATCCCCGACCGCCGTTGTCGATAACACCTTTCTCCAGATTGTTCTGTTCAGTATCACTGCCGCAACAAATGCCAGTGCCCAGACTACAATATACTTAATGACAAAAAAAGTCATTCCTCCCGGCGTACCGCCTCCCGGGTTTCCATATTTGCACATAAAATAGAACACAAGCGGTCCCATCACCGTCACTATAAACTTAATCGTAATATCACTGCTGTCCACACGGAAAAGTTCACAGATCTGTTTCAGCGTGTTCTTTGACTCCTTATAAGCCACACGGTAATAATTTGCCATATCATTTTCCCCTTTACAAAATCTGTGTCTTATTATATCCTTATATAGTTGATTATTCAAGAATATCCTTTATATTATTTGTAAATAATCTATAAACTCTTCTATGTATTCTATCTATGTAGTTTCTCCATAAGCGATCCTGTTTATTTTTGATTTCTATTATCATTTAGTGATTTTGGCTTACATTTTCCGGCTATATATGGTCGTTTTATTACATTTCAACATACATATTCCTAACAAAGCATAAAAAACCTTAACTTTTTCTTAAACAATTAGTTGTACTTTAATCTAGTTTGTGATAAGATTAACTGCGTTGAGAGTTTTAATCATAAGGGGGGTTCCTCGTATTATTAAAACCAAAGAAAAATTTCATATTGGAGGGTGAATCTCATGGAGAACACTAAGAAAAAATTTCCATTTGGTTTCTATGTGTGCTGTCTGACTTTCTCTTTTGAAAGACTTGCATACTACGCTGCTAAATGGGGGCTTGCGATTTTCATCGCAGCCAAAGCAGTAAACGGTGGTCTTGGACTTGATCAATCCGTAGGTGCTGCAATGAGTTCTAACCTTGTAGCGTTCACTTATATCACACCTATCATCGGTGGATATATCGCTGACCGCTGGATTAGTCCTCGTATCCTCGTACCAATTGGAGAGATCATGATGGGTCTTGGATATCTGTGTGCCTGGAAAGCAAACGGAGTCGGAATGTTATGGGCAATGATCATTCTCGTTTCTATCGGAACTGGTTTCTTCAAAGGAAACGTATCTGGTATCAACGGACGTCTCTTCCCATTAGCTGATCAGGACGAACTCGACACTGTATTCAACTTACAGTACATGTTCGTTAACATCGGTTCTTTCTGCGGAACTACTTTCCTTTCACTTGTTGGAAAGAGCGCTGGATACCGTACTATGTTCCTGGTTTGTGCAATCTTCCTGTTCATCGACTGCGTATGGTGGTTCGTTGGAATGAAGTCCTTCGGCGAAGCCGGAAAGAAACCATTCCTTGTTGACAACCGTACAGAAAATGTTGACAAAGCCGACAAAGAGAAAGACAATGCACCTCTTACCAAACTTGAGAAAAACCGTGTGATTGCTATCTGCATCGTAACACTCTTCTCTGGTATTTTCTGGCTGATCTGGTACATGGCTTACATGCCTGTTTACTATGAATTCGGTCCAGTATCAGAAGCAGGACGTGGATGGGCTAACTGGAACATTGGTTCCTTCGAGATGCCTACTGCATGGTTTGACTCAATGAACGGACTTCTTTGTATCATCCTTTGTCCTGTATTCGCAGGAATCTGGGCTAAGATGAGACAGCGTCCACAGGGTGACTGGGGAATGTTCACAAAGACAGCTATCGGTATTATCATACTTGGTCTTTGTACAGCTTCCATGGTACTTGCAGCAGTTCTTTGCGGACAGAGTGCAGATAAACCAGTTGGTATCTGGGTAATCATCCTGGCTTCTGTATGTATGTCAGTCGGAGAAGTTATCTTCTCACCACTTGGAAACTCATTCATCAGCAAATATGCTCCAAAGAAACTTCTTGGAACTATGCTTGGTGTATGGCCACTGGTCATCTTCTTCGCTGGTAAAGCTTATGGACCACTTTATAACTGGCTCGAAAACTTCGACTTCATTAAAGCATATGGTGTTATTACAATCATCATCGTTGCCTGCGGAGTTATCATGTTAGCATTTACTAAGAAGTTCGACAAGATGGTTGAAGGTAAATAATTCGTGAATTAAATACCGTACATAAAAATAAGACTTGCATAAGCAAGTCTTATTTTTATGGGGACGGGTTTTCCGGCTTTTTTGTTGTCCCCTCCGGCTCAATCTATCATATTCTTTTATTTTTTACGATACTTTTTATTCCCTGTACTGTAACTTCTTTTAATCTGATTATTATTTTTCTTCGTCTTCTTCGTGCTTTCTTTCTTATTTGCCTTCACACTGAATGAATCTCCGGATCCACGTGGTGTAATATTCTTCTTTGTTCCGATTTCTTTCTGGTCTTCGAACGCAGGCTTCAGAAGTAATTCCGCACCAATTACAAAGCAGGCAACTTCTATTGCCAGCTGGATCATCTCCCCGTTCTTTCCGAGTCCTTCAAAGAAAGGATCTAGAACTCTTGCCCCAGAAAGGATCACCAGTGTCAGTCCGGCATAAGTAAACAACGAATAGAACATCATCGTCTTCCCCCTGCCTTCATTCTGCTGCATGAAGTAGTATCCTGCGATAAAAATCACACCGCCAAGGATCATCAATATGTACTTTAACATTTCTATCTCTTCCTCCCAATCATGTTTTCTGTAAAGTCTATTATTTATTATACATGAAATCCATCTCGATTCCTATCTTTTTATATGTATATTTTTATTTTTCCGTTTACGCACTTTTAAAAGGGATGCACCTTCCGGCACATCCCTCGCAACTTTTCACTACTTATTTTATTTCTGATTTCTAAACTGCATCGGAGTCATATCATAAGCTTTCTTGAACAGTCTGTTGAAATGCTCAACATTCTGATATCCGACTGACATTGCAATGTTCTCGACTGTCATATTACTGCTTTTGAGCAGTGCTTTCGCTTTCTTCATGCGGATTTTCTTCACCAGATCCCCAAATGTCATTCCGGATTTTTCCTTAATGTATTTTGACAGATAAGGTTTGGACAGGAAGAATTTTTCTGCCAGGTCATCTAATGTAATGTCAATATAATTTGCCTGTACATAATTCATGATCTCGATCATTCTTGCATCCGTACATGCATCAGCACTCCCGAGTTCTTCAATCTTATTTACCGCAACGATCAAGGCTTCAATGGAAGCTCTGATAATATCCGGATCGATTCCTACACCCCAGAATGTCTTTCCGTTGCATATAATTCCCACATAAGCAACAGCCTTAGAAGAAGATCCCTTTGTAAGCGAATGTTCTTCGTAGAAGGATAATTCATAGCTGATATTGAAATACTGCTTAATTGCATTACTTACTGCGTCCAGACGTCCATTTCCGTTCGAAGTGATCACTTTACTCTCTCCTGCATGATTGATCGTCACTTCTGCGGTAATTCCGTCTACCTGTTTAAAATGGCACTCATCAATATGGAAGATGGATTTGGTATTAATATAGTGATCAGAGAAGATCTGGTATACCCAGTCTGGTGTCAGCTCTTTGTGTGCTTTATCCGATACATCTTTTACCATATATCCTACTTCTTCACGCATTGCCTTTGGAAGATTGATTCCGTGGCTGTGCATTAAGATGTAGTTTACGCCGCCCTTACCAGACTGACTGTTGATACGGATAACGTCCGAATCATACTCTCTTCCGACATCTTTTGGATCGATCGGCAGATACGGAACTGTCCATTTATCACATTTCTTCTCATCTCTCCATGCCATACCCTTGGCAATCGCATCCTGATGTGATCCGGAAAATGCAGTAAATACCAGGTCTCCGGAATATGGCTGACGGTCATATACCTGCATTCTGGTCAGACGCTCATATGTCTCGCGGATCTTTCTCATATTAGAGAAATCCAGTCCCGGATCTACACCCTGGGAATACATATTCATTCCAAGTGTGATGATATCAACGTTACCGGTACGTTCTCCGTTTCCAAACAATGTACCCTCGATACGATCAGCTCCTGCAAGAATACCCAGTTCTGCAGTTGCCACTCCGCATCCTCTGTCATTATGTGGATGAAGTGAAAGTACCACATTCTCTCTGTGTTTCAAATGCTTATGTACATACTCTAACTGGCATGCAAATGTATGAGGCATTGCATTTTCTACAGTTGTAGGAATATTGATGATTGCTTTATTATCAGCTGTCGGCTGCCATACATCCAGAACAGCGTTACAAACTTCTACGGCATAGTCCACTTCTGTTCCGTGGAAACTTTCCGGACTGTATTCAAATGTGAAGTTACCATCTGTCTCATTAGCCAGCTTCAGAAGTAATTTTGCCCCGTCGATCGCAAGTTGCTTTACCTGTTCTTTATCTTTTCTGAACACCTGCTCTCTCTGTGCAACAGAGGTAGAATTGTATAAATGGATCACTGCGTGAGGTGCTCCTTTTACAGCTTCAAATGTTCTCTTGATGATGTGTTCTCTTGCCTGTGTCAGGACCTGAACGGTTACATCATCCGGAATCATATCTTTCTCAATCAAAGTTCTCATGAACTGATACTCTGTCTCGGAAGCAGCCGGGAATCCAACCTCAATCTCCTTAAATCCGATATCAACCAGCATCTGGAAGAACTCCAGCTTTTCATCCAGACTCATTGGTTCGATCAATGCCTGGTTACCATCTCTTAAATCTACACTACACCATTTCGGCGGCTGTTCTACCGAATCTTTTTTTGCCCAGTCATATGTGACCTCAGGCGGCATGAAATAACTTTTCTCATATTTCTGATAATTCTTCATAATTAAAAGCCTCTCCTTTTACCCAATATTTCAAATCTTATCATCTTGCAATAATAATCATCAATTTTGTTGTTCATTTTTAATACTTTTATATCCTAACACATCCCTACGCAAAAGGGAAGTGATAAATTTAATCACTTCCCTTGATGTTTTTTAATATGTTCGATTTTTCAGATTATTTCGATTAATTCTGTTCCAGAGAACGTTTCTTGGTGATTGTAACCTTCTCATCATAGCAGGCAAATATCTCATCCACCCTGTCTTTCTTAAGTTTTGGTGTAAGTACACTCACTACCGGCACTACGATCAGTCCTGCTACCATCGCAATTGCTCCTGCATTAATCGGAGATGCAATAAAGTGGAAGAAGAGGTTCAAAACCGTAATTCCGACACCTGCCGTAAAACTTGCCCAGACCGCGGCTCTTGTCACACCTTTCCAGTACAATCCATACATGAACGGTGCAAGGAATGCTCCGGCCAGTGCACCCCAGGAAATTCCCATAAGCTGTGCAATGAATGTAGGTGGATCCATTGCAATCACTACTGATAATACAATGAAGAATACTACCATCACCTGCATGGTTCGTACCTGTTTCTTCTCACTCATATCTTTCATCACATTGTCTTTTAAGAAATCCAAAGTCAATGTCGAGCTGGATGTCAATACCAGCGAAGCCAGGGTTGACATGGAAGCCGATAATACCAGCACTACTACGATACCGATCAGGATATCCGGAAGTGTTGATAACATATGTGGAATGATTCCGTCGAAGATCATATTGCCCGCCTCATCATGTAATTCCGGTGCATCAAACAATCTTCCGAATCCTCCTAGGAAGTAACATCCTCCGGAGATCACGATCGCAAACAACGTAGAGATCACAGTTCCTGTATTAATTGATTTTTCATCTTTAATCGCATAGAACTTACCAACCATCTGTGGAAGTCCCCATGTTCCAAGAGAAGTTAAGATAACAACCCCCAGAAGATTTAACGGATCCGGCCCAAAGAATGAAGTAAACGCGCCCGGCTGTCCCATTGTCACCGGCACATCACTTGGAATCTCTGCCATTGTCTTAATTGCCTGAATAAATCCGCCCTGACCATTTAATACCGCCAGGATAACTGCCACGATACCACCCAGCATGATAATCCCCTGAATGAAGTCATTGATCGCCGTAGCCATGTATCCGCCAAGAATAACATAAATTCCCGTAAACACTGCCATTCCGATCACACAATATTTATAAGGAATATTAAATGCCATTCCGAATAACCTTGACAATCCGTTATATACAGAAGCCGTATACGGAACCAGGAATATAAATACGATTGCAGAAGCTGTAATCTTAAGCGCCTTGCTTTCGTATCTCTCACCAAAGAAATCCGGCATCGTCTTAGAATTCAAATGCTGTGTCATAACCTTGGTACGTCTTCCGAGTACAACCCATGCCAGCAAACTTCCGATAATCGCATTCCCAAGACCGATCCATGTAGATGCGAGACCATATTTCCATCCAAACTGTCCTGCATATCCTACGAATACAACTGCGGAGAAATATGACGTTCCATACGCAAATGCCGTAAGCCAGGGGCCTACCGATCTTCCTCCCAATACATAACCGTCTACACTTGTCGCATGCTTTCTTGCATAGATGCCGACCGATACCATAATCGCAAAAAATATCACCAGCATCAATAATTTCGTCGCCATAACTTTTCTCCTCTACTTTCCTCATTTCTTTTTACTTGTTTTCGCTAATTCACTTTAAAGCGTTGCGCTTTAAAGTGCTAAAGTTTACGGTGTTAGAATAACACAGATGATACGGTATGTCAATCTTATTTTGCAGAAATATAAAAGAAATATATAAAAGGCAAAAAAACAGCTGCGATTCCTTTTTTTGCGGAATGCACAGCTGCTCTTTAGCTTCTATTTCATCTTCTCCACTCTGTCCTGAATGGTCTTGTTAAAGTTCTCTACCTTTCTTTCATATGTAGAATTCATAAATTCAGACTTCAGCATGAAATCTGCTGTTGCAAGATTGTTAGCTGTAGGAATATCGTAAAGTACGGCAATACGGGATAATGCTCTTACATCCGGATCGTGCGGCTGTGCCTCTAACGGATCCCACAGGAAGATCATAAAGTCGATCTGTCCTTCTACAATCTTCGCTCCGACCTGCTGATCTCCTCCGAGCGGGCCGCTGTTATATCCCTTTACCGGAAGCCCGGTCTTCTCTGCGATCAGACGTGCGGTTGTACCTGTACCGCATAAGAAATGACCTTTTAAGATTTCCTTATTCTTGTCGCACCATTCAATCAGTTCTTTTTTCTTACCATCATGGGCAACGAGTGCGATATGCTTTGCTTTTCCAATTTCAAATGTTACAAAATTATCGTTTAACATCTGTTGAATTCTCCTTCCGTTTTAACTCTCTTCGTTATCTTTATATATCAAACTTATATTTATAATAAAATGTATTTTATTATCTGTCAACTTTAAACTGGAAATTAAATTGTATTTTAGTTACAACAATTTGCCCATCACTTTCAGAACGTCTCAACGATTTCCTGCATCTGATCAAACTGTTCTTCCATCTCTTTTACAAGCCTGAACTGTGTTCTTGCCCGAACAAGATTGTGTTCCGGATAAGTTGTTTTGAAATATACATCGCCCTGGAGGAAGTCAGCAAGAAAACGCATACCGCATTCCAGCGTCATAAGTCTCGCTCCCCACGGAAGACTGGCGTTCTCCGCCGGTGTCAGTACATCCTTCGCCATCTCCAGATACCCTTTCACGTAGATGCGGTAAAGCTCTATATCAAAGTGCACCTTGTTCAGATCCTTCTCATCTTCTTCCGCTGTCGATGCCCCGAACCGGATGGAATCACCAAAGTCATTTGCCGCAAGTCCCGGCATGATCGTGTCCAAATCGATGATGCACAGTCCCTCTCCTGTATTCCTATCAAACAAAATGTTATTCAGCTTGGTATCGTTGTGCGTCACACGGAGCGGAAGTATTCCTTCCTCAAGCTGCTTCATAAGGACACCGCAGTCATCCTCGCGTGCCAGTACAAACTCTATTTCTTCACGGCAAAGTCTTGCCCTGTTCTTCACATCTTTCCGCAGTGCGTCTTTGAAATCATGGAAACGCTTCACCGTATCGTGGAACTTCGGAATCGTCTCATAGAGACTCTCGGCCGGATAATCCCCCAGCTGCTTCAGAAAATGGCCAAAGCTGAGTGCCGACTGATAGAACTGTTCCGGTCTCTCCACCATCTGATAGCACACAGAATCCGGTACATAATGCAGGCAGCGCCATGGCTGTCCATCCGCATCTTCAAAATAGCTCTCTCCTGATTTTGTCTTAATATAAGACAATGCCTCTCTGTCTAGATCTCCACCTGCCTCACGGATCATACTGCGCAGATACTCCGTAACGCCGAATATATTCGCCATTACCTGATCCGGGTTCTTGAATACATTAATATTGATGCGCTGCAAAACATAGAGCGGCGTATCCTTTCCATCTGCGCCCGGCATATAGACTGCATAAGTCTCATTGATGTGTCCTTCTCCGAATGGCTTCACATAACTGCACTGCTGCCCGAAACCAAATGCGTACACGGCATCTTCCAGACTCCGGCTGTCCACGCCCTCGATCTTCCTTCTGGTTGAGAAGATCACTTCTCCTGCCTCCACTTTACATCCGCTCTCGATCGTACAGTCTGACTTTACAACACTCCCCAGTCCGACATGCGCTCCGGCACATACTACTGAATTGTGATCTACGATTGCCCCGCTGTTCACCAGCACCGCACGTCCGATCCGGGTATTGGTATTTACCACTGCTCTCTGCATCACAAAACAGCCCGGCTCCAGCACCGCACTCGGACTTACGACTGCAGACGGATGCACGATTGCCGGTACCTCATACCCTTTTTCCAGCAATTTATCCGTCCAGTACAGACGCATCTTGTTATTTCCAAAAGCTGCTACTGCCACCGGATACTCCTTATGCCTGATCTCATAATCACAGCACATTCCGATGACCGCTTCATCCTTCACCGCATCATCCAAAAATACAACCTTTTCATACCCCAGTGCCTGCGCAGTCTCCGCTACCATCCGGCCGAATCCGCCTGCACCGAGAATCAGCAAACTTTTCATTACGTATTTCCCCCAATTGTTTTTTTATTGATCAGTTATACTATATCATATCATAGAAGTGGACCCGGAGATAGTTATTTTCACAAAAAGCTTCGGAGAATCACAGGTAGCAGGATTCTCCGAAGCTTCTTTGTATTTATATTTATATTGGAAAGGGGTTCCCTTTTAGGGACATATTTTAAAGATAGTTCAATCTTTCAAGGGTATTCAATACCATATGGCGTCCGGCATCCGTTCCGTCAATGATACGTCTCGCACGTACAGAAGCCCTGTGCCGCCACGTGCACGCAGCTCATAATATTTGATATGTTCGTCGCTCAGTTTCCCATCATGTCCGGCGAAATCACTTCCCATAGGCATCATTACAACACGGTTTTTGAGTGTCATACCTCTGATCGTAAGAGGGCTGAATACGTGTGGAAAATTGTTTTTCATAGTTTACTAACCTCCATAAAAATATAATTGTATTTGTTTGCATTTCTCTATAATTTGATTATTTTGTTAAATAAAAGACAAATTAGTATTTTTATGAAAGTTGATAGATTTTGTCTATGAATTTTAATCATAAAAAATGGCCGCTGCGCCAGCAGATTATTCACTATCGGTACAGCGGCCATTTTTCTTAACTTTTTTATTTTTTCTGATTTTTTTCAGGTATTAATTTCCCGGCGATCAAACACAGGATGATCGTGATCACCATATCCGGCAATGTATTTCCTACCGGCATATCTACATTCATAAGAATTCTGTACACAACGAATCCAATCACCCAGATGATCATGTTCGGCATATGCACTGCCTGGCTGCTTTTATCTTGTTTTAACAGGAAAAAGTCAGCAATCTGAATAGCGATCATCGGTGCAAATACAGAACCGATCAGATACAGGAAATCTGTTATATTATCCATCGGATATACAATTGCAGCGGCCGTTCCAATCACTGTCACAACGATAGCAACATGCTTTCCGTTCCATCTGCTTACAACCGTCTCACTGGAGATTCCAGCAGAGTATGCATCCAGGAAAGTGGTTGTAACTGTTGAAAATACAATGATCAGAAGTCCCAGGATGCCAAGACCTGCCTTTAACATGATCTGTGCAATGTCATATTCTCCGGTAATGATAGCAGCTCCCATTCCGATCACATACATCCAGCAGCTTACAATTCCATATGTAACCGCACTGACTGCAGTTGCTTTCACAGGTTCCTTCGCCTCTCTTGTGTAATCACTGATCAGTGGCAGCCACGATAATGGCATCGCAACCGCAAGCTCTACTGCTGCTCCAAATGTCATACTGTCGTCAGACGGTGTTCCCGCCCCGCTTCCTGTAAATATCACCTTACACAGAATCAGTGTCAGGATAAATAATGCTGCCATCGCAACGGTATTGATCTTGCCCAGATTCGTAATTCCGATCACAATCCACAGAATGATCAATGCTCCGATCACCAGGCACCATATCCATCTGCCGGTATGCATCACACCGTCTGCTGCCAGTGCCCCGTCATAGATCATGATCGCAGTCCAGCCGACAAGCTGCAATACATCCAATCCGATATTCCAGTTATTAATATACTCTCTATCCAGTCTCACAACCTCTTCAAAATCTGTTATATCACTTCTACCGCTCACCTGCCACATTCCGGTAATACCAGGTTTGATCGCAAGTCGTGCTCTGTGATGTAATTCATACAGATTTGTCTCAGAAATCAACGGTGGTCTGGTTCCTACAATGGACATATCTCCTCCTTATGTCAACTCAGAAACAACTTTTCCGTACAAAAAAAGAACCTTTGATTTCTCAAAGGCCCTTATCTACCAACATTCTTATTTAATCTATTACTTACTGAAAGCCTGAAACCTCTCTCAATAAGTTAATTACAACAAAATATGTATTATTATCACATATTTCTTCGATTAAAATACCATATTTTGTTCTTTCTAGTACTCTAAACTGATTTCCTATTTTCATTACCAAATCATCGGAAAACATTTTCCTTGAAACAGTATTAACTCATATTATCCAGCAATACTTTCTAACACCGCAGTTGCCGCTCGGAATAGCTCAATTTGTCCATCTAATCCCTCCAATAGCTTCATGCCGTGCATTAAATTGTTGCGAATACGGTGCAATACTAACAAACAGCCACGAGTTAATTCACCTTCTGATTGTGTTATAAACTGACGCATCACATCCATGTCTTCTTCTTTGGAGGCTCTGGCATTATCAGGATGTAAAGAATCTCTGACGTATTCTGCTTCAAGCTGACCAAACCAATTTCTACGCTCGTTGAGCACTTCAGCAAGATGAGCCTGCTTCTCCTCATCAATATGGATTCTTGTAGCTATTTGCTTGATTTTCCTTGGATTACAATTGTTATGACACCAAGAACATTCAAACCAATTCCATAAAATTGTAAATTTTCCAATTTCGAAAACCGTTTCTTCTTGCAAACTATATCCTTTAATCAGCATTTGTCCACCTCTTTAAACATAAATAACTTATCCCTACTTTACACCTTACATAAGCAAAAATTCATCTTCATCTGACGTTTCAATGGTATATGTATGTCGGGTTTGTGTCATCAACATATTATCATTATTTATAATTTTTTCAGATAAGCAAAACTCATCTGGATCAGATATTTCAATCGTATTTGTTTCATATGTTGTAGAATCACATAAATGAAATTCATCTGGATCAGATTCTTCTACCGCATGCTGAATATAAATAGAAGCCTCCTTTAAATGCATATACTGTTGTTAACCGTAAATGATTTTTTGTTCTTTTACCTGTTATCAAGCCTCGTGAAATAATAATAGGCAAAACTATATACATGAGAATAAAGCTAATATCCATATATAATATTCCTCTAAAATCTTATTTTTCTATACTTCATTAAATACTATCTACAAAGTATATTATTTTGCAATTCTTAAATTCAAAAATTTATTCTTTGCTTTTTGAATTTCATCAAATTTTTCGTTCCATTTAACACGTATATTAGATTTTTTTAATACTTCATCTAACGAATAATCATCAAAATATTTCAATGGTTCTGCTGCATAATATTCCTTACAATACCAGTTGTAAAGTGTGCTTATTTTCTCTTCGCATTCTGCACTTTCTAATTCAAACGGTGTTTCTTTTAATATTTTTTTTAAACCTTCTGACAGAAAAAATATATCCGGTGGATAATCATCATATACGTACTCTCCTTCATATTCTACCCGCACAGGTTTAGGGTTAATATTATTCTTTTTAAGTTTATACTCAAAATATGAAAATAAACTATCCGCATTAACAGATGCATCATTATATCTGCAAACTTCCTTATATGCATCTAAAAGTTTATTTAAGCATGACATTTCATTTTTCTTCATATATCTACTAGTATAATCTTTGGATATTTCACATAAATTTTCATAATTTTTCTGAGAATATTCCTCATCAAATAGTCTTATTATCGGATGAATAATATTCATTTTCAAATTATTTCTATTTCCTTTATGATAATATGCCGCTGAAATAACTAATGAAATAATTCCTGATACTATTACCGTTATAATCGTAAAACAATTAGAATACCACTCATTATCAAACCACTGTTGAAAAGTCATTTCACATCTCCATCTCATCTTTTAATATAATCTGTCAAGCATATTTATGATTATATATTACCACACAAGAAATATTTCAACAACGATTCTTCTATAAATCTTCACTCTTCAAGCCAAAAACAACCATTTTCTGTTCTTCCAGGTACTTCCCCTTAAAAGAGTATGTCTTTTCCGGATTCAATCCCCAGTCAGTCAATGTTTCGTATACAAACTGCTTGCTATGTATTTTGAAGCTCTTATGTAATTCTAAGAAACCTTCCGGTACACGGATAGACATATTATCTTTGCCATCACAGGCTACTACTGCCAGTGATTTTTCTTTCATGTTTCTGAGCAGGCATATATGAGAGGGATCTCCTAATGCTGCGATTACACCAACCCCGATGTTAATGGAATCCCATTTGCCCTGTAATGCCAAGGTTGGTACTGGTATTTTCTTCGTTATTTCCATTATCATCGACTCCTTCTTCTATATTTACATTGCTTTGTGGTTGATTTTCTATACGATAATCAGGCACAGTTGCTCCCATAGGTGCTTCTGTACCTTCTGTATTCTTTCCTATTGAATTTTCATGTTCCTTGTTGTAGTTTCCGAAATCTTCAAAAAGGTTTAACTGACGGTATTGTTCATATTCTGTATATGACCGACCAATACGGTTTTTATAGGCATCCGGATAATATTTAACCTGACGTTTTTTTGTTTCTCCTGTAACTGGATCAACATATTCTTCTTTCTTTGGTGCAAACATGATTGCTTCTTCCATTTCAAAGACAATAATCAGTCCACGATCAGAAGCAGCTACTCGACCAAGTACTTTATATCTGCACTCACGGTTCCAGCCCATTAAATGATATAGATTTTCTACAAAATCTACGGATGTAATATTCTTATTCACCCATTTGCCCTGTTTGTTGACTCTGGCCCATTCTACAGATGCACTTTCTTCCTCTGCACAAGGTACAACAGCCAGCCTCTTTTTTTCCGTATTTACGACTGTGAGAACATGTTTTACTCCCTCAAATAACCGGATTGCTGCCATATTAAAGGTCAACTGTCCATATTTAATACTTACTGCCGGTTTCTTCAACATGGAAAACTGTGTTCTTGGTGGCAGTTCATATCCTTCAAAGCTCTCATATTGTAGTTCCTCGTTTTTTTCCATACGGGAACGTACAAGTTCTTGTATCAGTTCAAACTCTCTTGCTGTAAAACTTTGTCCTTCCTGATTATTTGGTCTGTTATCTGTGGTTTCTCCCATATTCTCACCCCTTACATGGTCATCAGAAGTTCTTCTAATTCATTCACGATTTCCTGTCTGGACGGTATATGTCCTATGACGGGATTTTCTACTACAACTCCTGTTTCTTCTATATCTTCTTCTGTTATGGCATTAATCATGCTGTCCCTCTGTTCCCGGATAAAATAATTAATGCCTATCCTTCGTTTCATCCATTCTTCCGGATAAGCACATACAATATTATTGTTTTCTGGCTTATTTTCCTGCTCCGTATCTGTTTTGTACTTTACAAATCCAAAAGGCTGATTACTTTCTTTTTCTACATCGGGATGATTTTTGTACTTTTTACCAACAATAATCTGTGGTTCATCCAATGAAAACACAAGTATTTTTGACATTCCTCTTTCTTTTGTAATACCACGAAATTTAAAGCTAAATTCTTTTTTCCAATGTAAACTCTCATAAATCGCTGTAGAAAATGCACTGGACGATACAAAGGACACAAGCTTTCCATCTTCTTTTTCCCATTCAATACAGTTTGGGTTATCTGGTGTTGTCTGCCGGATAATAATTGTCTGGATAATTGGATGATACAATATCTCCACCCATCTGCAATAATTCAGTTTTTCATGGCAAGCCTTACTGAATTTTATCCTTCTTCTACCTACAGTTAATGCAGGAAGGCTCTTATTTAGAAAATAAATTCCGTGTGGAACCTGATACCCGGATAATGCCATGGAAACAACTTTTCCCTGTTCCTCACCTGACCATATTCGGATCTTATGATTCAGTTCTTCTAATTCTTCCTCTTCATATACCTCCTGGCAAATCTCCAGTAAAGCACTGCCATCTATTCCTCCCCAGCCTGGACAGATAGAAACAAAACCTTTTAAATTTCCTTTGTGGATCACCGAAAAATCCGGAACACCCTCTGTCATTTTTCTGGAACTTTTCTTTACCATCTGTGCAGCCAGGGCGATTTCCCTTGATACGATTGGTTCATGATGATCTTCTTCATAAGCGGATACTCTGTCATGTTCGTTTTTCTTTGATTTATGCTCAACATAATCAATAACTATGGTTTTTCTGGCTTCCAGATCTCCCCACCGACGTTCGTTTGACATAACATTCATGACCATAGAAGCATTCCAGTCGGTTCTTCCTCTGAGTGTAGGACGTTCCCGTTCTGTCAGGATCTCTGCTATTTCATCACAATCATAGCCACCTATGTATGCAAGAAAAATAAAACGGACTGTTTTCGCTTCTTCCGGCTGAATGATCAGTTCTCCTTCTTTCGTGTGGCGGTATCCTAACAGATCAAGCACTGGATATTGTCCTGTACATATCCTCTGGTCATAAGAAAGTATCATTCTCCTGCTTTTATTTGCTGATTCCCAGTCAGCAAGCATCGCATGGATAGAGAGATTCTGTTTACAATCCGGATCAAGAGTATATATATTTTCTGTCTCAAAGTATACTCCTACTGGATGGGATGGATTCATACTTTTTAGCTGACGTACTAATGTCATACAATCAGACATATTTCTTGCAAACCTTGATACACTGGCACAGAGAATCAGATCAATTTTCTTCTGAGCCGCATCTTCGATCATTCTTTTAAATTCTGTTCGATGTTGAGTAGATGTGCCTGACTTTCCCTCATCACTATATATCTCATGCAAAGTCCAGTTTGGTGTATCTCCAACTTTTTTCGTATAATATTTTGTTTGATTTTCTATAGAAGAAACCTGATTTGTACTTTTGGTACTTACACGGGCATATACTCCAACTTGTTTATGTCCTGTATCGGATATGGTTGGCTTTGGTTTTGCTTCCCGGATCACACCATTTCCAGAACGTGTTTTTCTAACACGGTTTCGGATTTTCTCTCTCTGTTCTTCAATTTCATTATGTCTTTTTTCCCAGTCACCTATATCTGAAGAATCTGTAGAAGAAATAACGTTTCCTTCGGTATCTATGATTTCACAATCCTCGATTTTCTCTGTATCTACTTCCTCGGATTCCTCTACTCCATAAATATCTTCAACAGCCAACTTCTCTTTCAACCTCCTGCTTACAGTTCCTGTATTCCCTGCAGTATCTTTTCCTTCCATTTTTTATACTTTGCTTCATCCAGTTTCACATAATCATCTGCCATTTTTTCTAATGCTTCTTTCTGCTGCTCTGGATTCATGATCGTATTAATATGATATTTCTCATCTTCAGTTACCAGTTCTATAAGCCCTGGCATTTCTGAAAGAAATTTGAGCAGATAGCAAAATTCTTCACTATTTGCCGCCAAATATGCTTTCGTCTGGGCAGCAATGCAATCAACTTCTCCATTCCGGCAGGCTTTTAGCAGATGGAGCATCTGTGGTCTTTTATATATTAACTTTTGTCCGGTAATATCTACATATACGCCTTGTAATATCCATCCCGGAATCTTATCGCATTTTTCTTTATAATATCTCTTATGATAGCTAAGAGCTGCTTCCTTATTTTTTTCCCATAGCTTTGCTAATTTTACATAACCAGCTACTCTATAATTAAAACTCATTCCTCATCAACTTCTTCCTCTGGTTCAGGCATATGCCAATACCATGTTCCCTGTTTTCTGTATGCTTCTATGCCTATTTCTTTTTGCACAGTTCTTATTGTTCTTTCCTTAATGCCAATCCTATCCATTCGCCGTATAATCTCTGCACTTGGTACATCTTCTACCGATAACATAATCCTCAGATACTCGGATGCTTTTTCTTTCTTGGTTGCTTTCTTTGAACATACAACTGCTTCTGCTCTTTTATCAATATTACATTTTCCTATCCATTGAAATCCTTTATCTGGATTCATAACAAATCCGACGGCATTGCTCTCTGGTGCGAGATTGGATTTTACCTGATACATATAACGTATCTCTGGATCCTTTTCATCTCTTGAGATCATAAGAACACTTCTGCAGATTGCTGCTATATCTATGCTTCCTAATCCCCGGTACAGTCTTTTTCCTCCAGAAGATTTTGTCATATGTCCGATCATCACCACCGCACATTTATGTTTTTCTGCAACTTTCCCAAGTTTACGCATAATGGAACGGACATGGCTTGCATTCTGCATATCCGCATTAGAAGGCATGAACGCCTGAAGTGGATCTAACACAAGAAGCTTTGCTTGAAAACTCCGAATCGTTTTTTCCAGACGGTCATCTATAAATGTCAATCCCATGTCTGCATCATCTATAAATGCAACCCTGTCACAATCTGCTCCTGCTTCTTCTAGCCGGGGTTTTATCGTATCCCCCACATTATCTTCTGCACCTTGATATATGACATTTCCGATTTGTTCCAGCTTTTTTCCATCTGGAAGAAGCCCTCCTCTGGTGAGAGCTGATGCAATATTTATCATAAAAGTAGATTTTCCATCACCCGGATCACCTTGTAATAAGGTAAGTTTTCCATATGGAATATACGGATACCATAACCATTCCACTTCTTGCTTCTCTACAGTAGAATATATCTTATAGTCCTCTTTATTTTCCATCATGCACCTACCTTATCATCCTCTTCTCACATATCTTCTAATTTCTTATTTTTCTCACTCATGCTTTCCACTAGATCAGCTATCATTGTGTATTCTGCCCTTGTAAGCCCTGATACATCCAACGTTCTATTTGACACCTGAAATCCCAAAAGATAATCTGTACTCACATGATATAAAACAGCTAATCTGATCAGAATATCATACGATGGCTGTCTGCTATCATTTTCATAGGCACTGATCTGCCTTTTATTTACACCTATTATATCTGCAACCTGTCCCTGTTTCAGTTTTCTCTCCTGACGTAGCTGCTTCAATCTGTATCCTAAAGAATCTATCATGTGCGTCGCACCTTCCTATGCGCCATGACTTACTGCACGTAACACAAATTTCTTTTCCTTTATATTATCATTTATAGGTCGGCATTTGGCAGATTCCATTCGCCTTTTCGCAGACCTTTCCCGCTTCATCCGCATGTCCTCGACTAGAAACAGTCCCCTGTTTTGCAGCCTTGCAACCTTGCAGCCTTGGAATATATTTTCGTCCAAAACATTGATAAAATGGTACTTTTCAGAGATTTTTATTTTCCTTTTCACTAAAATTCATCTCCTTTTCTTTGCAGCCTTACCTTGAATTTTGCAGCCTTACTCATGATTTTGCAGTCTTACAAAATCACGACTTTTTTCACTTCGTTGCATTATGGTGACTATGTTCACCATATTATTTCATAATTTCAAATTTTATAATGTAGGCAACCTATTCCTCAATTCCTAGAAAGGTAATTTTGTATATGATTGACTACACACCTCTATGGAATACCATGAAAGAAAAAGATATTTCCCAATATGACCTTCTAAATCATGGTATTGATAAACGTACCCTGCAACGCTTACGAACAGATCAGAATATTACAGCTCTGACTATTGAAAAACTCTGCCAGATACTTCACTGTACACCAAATGATATTATACGATTTATTTCAGAAGAAGAAAAATAATACCGCTGAAACACGAAAGATTCTTCCTGTTCAGCGGTATTTTTTATACACCCATCTCAAACATTTCCAGCCCGTCCAGCATCATGTCTACATCCATATCAAGTCCGCTTTCTGATTCCTCCACACCACAATCTTCCCTTGATTCACATACCGTTTTTTCATCCATTCTCTTCATTGAGCTTTCTATCTGTAAGAGAAAATCTTTATCGTGCAGTAATTCTTCTTTTACCTTTTCTATATCAATTCCTGACATACTTTTATCCGGAAATAGAGCTTTTCCTTCCTTATTATATATCCATGCATGAATGAGTTCCGTGATCAAAGCTGTTTTACATCTCTTTTGTGTTTTTAAGAACTCACCAGCTTGCCTTTGCTTCTCATTTTCTTCATCAAATAATAAAACAATTCGTATCTTTCCCATCTCTTCATCCTTTATCCTCTACGAATACGGGCAACTGCCAATTTCTCATAACCGATTGCGTTCGCCTTCACATCATCAATAAACTCAATATATTTAAATTCCGGTGACTGTTCAATCTGCTTTTTTAATAATAAACTTCCTCCTCCAAGAAAAATAGCAGGATTTGTTCTGAAATCTGTCACATGTGCATGAAGTTTATTAATAATCATATGTACCCAATCATCTGCCATACGATAAATCTCCTTAAGAATCTCCTCTTCTAAAATAGTCTCCTCCCCCATTAAGACCTGTTCTACATCTGAGGAATCCAAATGAATCCCATAATTCTGCTGAATCCTGTTAGAAATCTCAGATCGAAGTACCGCCATACCGGAACGTTCACTTACTCTCACCGATAAATCTGGTTTTCCATTTCGGATCACTAAAAGATCTACCGTTCCATCGCCTATATCAATGCAGTTTACTGTCCGGTACTTCTTTAACAGACTCGCCTTAAAACACATGACTGCTGCAAAATTCTGCGGACTTACAAATACATCTTTCAGATAAAAACTAACCGGTTTGTCATTCATTCTAAAATTGATGCCATGACGGGAATGATCAATAAAATACTGTTTAAATCCTACTGCCTGCTGCCCAAAATCTGCCGGCGGCAAACCCACTCCAAGAACAACGTCTTTTCCTGTAAGGTTAATATTTTTCTTTCGTGCCTCCTGCACAAGTGTGAACAAAGTCAGAATAAAATAGTCATCATCCACCGTTTTATCTGCTTTAAACGGCATTTTTGTTTCCGATAAAGTATAATAAGCACCTTCATATTCCAGAATATCTTCATTCATAAATCGTCCTGGCTGTGCAGTATACCTTACAATTCCACATGGGAACGAAGATGTTTCTCCCTTCATATTTCCATTACCATGATCAATTCCAAAAATTATTTCCGCCATCTGCTCTTCCTCCTGTACTTATACTTAACTGTATCTTAACTTGCTGTTTCATGTACACATTTGTGACAGTTAGTTGCGTTTATATGACACCTACTGACACTTTTATATCACTTTTGTATGTGTTATTATTTTTATATTTCACTTATGTGTATGTACATACTATATATCACACTTTTGTGTATGTCAATATTATTTTTATCTTTTTTTGTACCACCATCTGAAAAAAGTATGTTATACTGCTGATGGAGGTATTAAGAATGACCACAGGAGAAAAAATACGTTATTTCAGAACTTCTCATGAACTTACTCAGGAACAACTTGCTTCTCAATCCGGATTAAGCATAAGTGCACTTCAAAAATATGAATCCGATGAAAGGAAACCAAAGCCTGAGCAATTATTGAAGATTTCTGATGCATTAGGAATTAGCATTAATATATTTATGGATTTCGACATCCGTACTGTTTCTGATCTGTTTTCACTTTTATTCAGAATGGAAGAACAGGCAAACCTAAGATTTTATAAAGATACAACAACTGATACTGTCGGTATTTATTTTGAAAATGAATACATCACTGAAAAGATTTCTTCTTATGCAGAAATGCTAAGAGAAATTGACAGCATGAACCCTTCTCATCAGGAGCTTATGCACACAAAGATTCAAAATGAATTATTAAACGATAATACATCTATACAAGAAGTTTCTGTAATCACTTCCTCTTCTCATAAAGACGCTGTCTCTTCTCTCGCTGTAGAAGAAAAACTTCTTGATATTATTTCTGACTGCACTCCTGCAGAACGGGAACAAATTTTAGATGCACTTACTTTCTTTAAAAACTGGATGAGAACAGCAAAAGAAAAATGATATAGAAAAAGCCCAGAGTTTGAATTCTCTGAGCTTTCTCTTGTCTATAGAAGTTTCGTCCACAGATTTTCTTTTCTTATCTTCTATCTGGATATACCATAGTATTCCAAACAGCAATCATAATAGTGGATTATTCATGGATTTCTAATGGAAGATTATCTGGATCATGGAAAAATGTCATTTTCTTTCCGGTATAATCGTCTAAACGTACCGGTTCTGTTGTTATTCCTTTTGCGTTAAGCTCCTTAACCGTATCGTCAACACTTTTTACCTTAAATGCCAGATGTCTCAAACCAAGTGCCTCCGGATAATTCACACGGGCCGGAGCATCCTTTATAATAAATAGCTCAATCTCCTGCTCTCCACAAGCTAAATCTATTTTATAATCATCCCGTTCCTTTCGATAATTTTCCCGGATTATTTCAAACCCCAGTAAATCAACATAAAAATGTTTTGATTTCTCATAATCGCTTCCTATGATTGCAATATGATGAATTGTGTCAAACATTGATTTATCCTCCGTCGTTTTTCCTATAAGTTTATCACAGTAAGATTTTTATGAAAACACATTAATTCTCTGTTTTTTTCAATTTTTCATACAGTCTAAAAACAAATTCCATGTCCAATACTTTTTTACCTTCTCTTTCACTATTTCCTATGTAAACATGCTCTGCCTGATCTATCAACTCCTGTATCACTCTTTTATCTTGCTGAGCAGCTTCTCCATCACTAAGCAACCAGATACATCCCGTCTGCATTTTAATCACAGCATCCATACTTGATAATGTTTCAATTTTTATATTACACCCCGAAAGCTGTGCAAATTGAATTACTCGTTTTGTGATATTCTTAAACCAGCAATACTTTTCTGTATTCACGATTCTATATGTCTGTTTTTCTTCTCTCTCAGCATTCTGGATGATGTTTTGCAACTCCATATCGCTCTTTTTTTGTTCTAATGTCCTCTCTTCTTCACTCAGTTTTGCATCGTGTTTTTCCATTGCTGCCTTCATCTGAGCAAGCCATTTTTCCTGCTCATCATAATAAAAGTGTTCTATTTTCACCTATGTAATCCCCTTTACATATTTTAAATTCATACCTATTATATGGTGTATATATTCACCATGCAAATATATAAAATAACTTTAATATAAAATTTATATCCTTACTCTGCATCTTTTTCAAAAATATCATACATACTTTTGCGAGTATTGTCATTGAATAATTTATATCGTATAAAATCAAGAGAGCTTGTCACTTTATTTGTAGAAGTATAAAATTGTACGCTGGGAGCATCATCAAAACTCAAATCAATTTCAATAGTAAGCATATTGTAATCTAAATCAAAATATTGTCTATATCCTTTATGGTTTTTGTCTGGAAAATTTTCCACAAAATTTACATTATACTCTGGTTTAAAATAGTTTATCATTGCTGCTTCTACTATGTTAATAATTTGCTCTTCTTTTGGCAAATCACTACAAACCTTTTTTAAATGTTCCATACTCTCGTCTTCACTTTTTGTAAATTTCTTAGATATACCATCAAATGACATTGCTAATCTAGCTTCCATCTCTAACAACAATATATAAATATGCTTATCTGGATGTTCCTCTTTATACTCTGTCAAAATTTTTTGCAATGTTGAATGAGCTTCAAGTCTATCTAAAGCTGTTCTCCTTCCCTTCTTTCCATATGATTGACCTATATATAGAATTTCATATTCTTCTCTTGATACTATACTTTTAGCAGAAAACATATATAAGTTTTGTGCTTTAATTTCTACTATTCTTTTCACTTTCGGATTTTTTCTTAAAAACTCCTCATCTTTTATAACCAAAATCATCTTAGTCCCCGGATAGGAAACTCTTATCTCAATCTTTCGATGATCAGCTCCTTCTATAAATTCAAGAAATGGTAACTCATAATCAACTTCTTTATCCTCAATAATAGTAAAAAGAGTTACTTTTATTCCGTCATTTCTTTTCTGTATATCCTTTTTTCTAATGAAAAATTGATTATATGATAGTATTCCATAAATATGATAACGATGCGGATCTATTTTTTTTAATATACTGAAATCTTCGACCGGAATAATTGTTTTATAGGAAGTAAATACATTTAATCCTGCTTCAAATGAATATTTTCTCTCCATAATGCTCTCCTTCTGTATTATTTATTATTATTTTACCATACATACCTATATAGATAAATACAAAACAAACCGCAGACGACATCTGCGGTTCACTTATTTTTATTTAGTTTTTGCCCTTTATGCTCTTTATCATATAATTAATAGGATACCCAATCACATATCCCACTGCCCGAACTAACAACCAGATTGCAATAAAACTGCCGAATAAACTTCCAACAATCACACATAACGTCATCATTCCAAATATTCCTGATAAATCCCAATGCCATGGAACCATGAAAAACATATGGGGGATTCCTACCGGAACACCATATACCAGCATCAGCCGGAACCAGTCAATTTCTCCATCTACCAGATACAGATACTTTCCAAGCCATCCGATCAATGCCAGCACAGCTATCATCAATACCCCTTTATACATAAAATCTTTAAATGTCATGCACCCTTCGCCCCTTCCATATATTCTGAGATCACCTTTTGTAAAACATCATCAAATCTTAAAATTACTTCGATCCGTTTTTTATCATACACATACACGGTATCAATCATTGTATCTATAATCTCTTTCGTCAGCTTTCCTCTTTCTATCTGTACCTCCAACTGTTGGACTGCTGTTCTTATCCGGCTTCTGTATCGTTCTTCTTCAATGATCACACTGGCAAGTGCTTTTTGTTCGGATTGTATCTTTTCGATTGTTTCTGTCAGCTGTTTCTTCACTGTTATATATTTTTCTCTGCTAAGTACGCCTTCTGCATAAGCTTCATACTGATGGATACGTTCATTTTTTAATTTTTCCAGTTCCGACTCCAACACTCTTTGTTGTCTTTTCCCTGTAAAACTATTATCCGTATATTTTTCTTCGGATTCTCTTTGCACTGAATCCAATATCCTTAGTATCCTTTTTAAAGAATACCAGATATGTCCCTCTATCACAGATACCGGATACGCATCTTCAGAACAATGAGAATATCTTCCTGCCTGAGCTTTATGGGGACAATATATTTTTGGATGAATACCGCCATCTGTATAAGCTAATGACCTGTGGCAGTTTCCACACCGCACTTTTCCTTTCAGAAGGAAGTCTTTCGCACCACGATATTCTGGCTTTGTCATAAACATAATAGATGCACTTGCCACTTCATACTCTTCTTCCGTAATGATTGCCGGATTGATATTCTTCCGGATAACGACATCTCGTTCTGCTGTCTTTCTTGTTACTTTACTCCCAACCGCTACGGTATGCCGCCTTCCCATAACTAAAGCACCTGTGTACTCAAATCTTCCAAGAATTGTACGGATCATTCCGGTATCCCAAACAACTTCCTTATCTGGCATTTTATAATTCCCCTGCCGCAGCAATCCGTTCATCTGATTATATTTTCCAGGTGTTGGCACCTTCTGCTCGTTCATGTAATAGCAGATCTGAGAAGTATTGCAGCCTTCCATCGCTTTATCAAATATCATACGGACATATTTACCTGCTACCGGATCTATTTTCCAGCATCCATGCTCTTCATCTTTTAAATAACCAAATGGAGGTTTCGAGCCTGTCCATTTTCCATTCTTCCATTTCACTTTTAAGGCACTCTTTAACTTTTTGGATATATCCTTACTGTAAAGATTGTTGACAAGATTATTGATTGCCATATCTAATCCCATCGTTTTTCCTATGTACTCTTTACTGTCATAATTATTGTTTAATGAAATAAAGCGGATTCCCAGGAGTGGGAACACTTGCTCCAGATAATCTCCAACTCCAATATAATCTCTCCCAAATCGTGAAAAGTCTTTTACAATGACGGTATCTATTTTTCCTGCCTTCGCATCTTCTATCATTTTCTTAAATGCCGGACGGTCAAAATTTGTTCCGGAATACCCATCATCCACATATTCTATGTATTCATCACTCATGTCCTCTCTGTCAGTGATAAAACTGACAAGAAGCGATCTCTGGTTGTCAATGCTGTTGCTTTCATCTTTATTCTCTTTCCCTAAATCTCCATCTGCTATAGAGAGTCTTAAATACAATCCATTAGCCAATCTGAACACCTTCCATTTCTTCTGCTATCTGCTGGAATTCATCCTTACATTTGAAGCACACATGGATACTCCCATTTGCATATACTTCTATATATTCCACCAGTTCCTGTACAAGTGCCTCATTATATTCTCTTTTATCCAGATATTTTTCCATATGATTTACCATATCCATATATCGGTTTGCTTTCTTTTCCAAGATTCTTTGATTCTGTTCTTGTACCTGAAGCTCTTCCCGGAGATTTTGGAGTTCCCCTATATAGCGTTCCTTCATCATATCAAAATCATCTTTATCCACAATACCTGCTACATAATCTTCATATAGTCTTGTATTGCGTTCTTCCGTCTGTGTGATCTTACGCTCCAATGTCCTTACTTTTGCCGCTGCTTTATAAAAAATATTGTTTTCTTTTGTTGCACTTTTCATTTTCTGCAAAAGCAATTTCCTGTCACACATACTCTTGATCAAAATCTGGATCTGATCCATCACCAGGATCTTGAGTAAGTTTTCTTCTATCAAATTTCTGGAACACTGTTTATTCCCACAATAGTAATCGCTTCCCATTTTTTCATTGGTTGTATAATTATGGGTATATCGTCTGAAATACATAACGTTCCCACACTCTCCACAGCGAACCATTCCCAGAAAACTATCCTGATATTTTTCTCTGTCCTTCGTATATCTGGACTGGCGTTTCTTCGTTACCTTATGAATCTCTTCTCTGCTTTCCTGCAATTCTTCATAATCATCCCTCGCAACCAGCGGAGTATGCATATCTTTCTGCACATCCCACTCTTCTGGTTCGGTATGGTACTGTTTCACTCCTTTGTACAAAGACTGTTTCAGTTTTCCTGTGACAATATCTCCTGTATAGGTTGGATTTTCTAATATTTTTCTGACAGTTCCTCCATTCCACTTTGTCTCCTCAAGTGGCACTCTTGCTATCTTTCTTTTTTCTTTCTGTCCAGGTGTCGCAACTCCCAACAGGTTCAGCCTGTCAGCAATTTCTCTTTTATTGACTCCCAACAATGTCCATTGGAATATCATACGCACAACCGAGGCAACCGTTTCATCTACGACCTGTCTTGTTTTATCCTCAGAACGGACATAACCAAATGCAACCTTAGATAACGTAATATTTCCGTTCCGCTTTTGTGCTTCCTTTGCCGCCAGGATTTTTTTAGACATATCCTTTGCATACATGGCATTTACCATGTTTTTGATGGGAACACTTATATTTTCCCTGTCCTCCTTTCTGGAGCTATCATAATCATCCGTAATCGCAATAAAGCGTACATTTAACTTTGGCAATATAGTCTCCAGGTAATATCCTGTTTCCAGATAGTCTCTGCCGAATCTGGACAAATCTTTTACAACGATACATTGCACCTTGCCAGAACGAACATCTTCCATCAACCTCATAAATCCGGGACGTTCAAAATTTGTGCCTGTAAATCCATTATCAATGTATACCTCTTCCAATCTCAGATCCGGATGCTCTTCTATAAATCTTTCTACAAGCATCTGCTGCACAACTAATGTTTCATCCGTTTCATTTCCTCCGTTTTCAACAGACAGGCGAATATACGCAGCCGTATCCAGTAAGTTCTCTTTTTTGACAACCGTTTGTATATTAGATTCTACGTTTCTGTTTTTTCTGCTCTTTCTTGCCATCCCTATTCCTCCATCCATTCTGCAGGAAAGTATTTTTTCCATTCCTGTTTGGATAAACATACCTGCACTTCTTTAAAATCTCTTATCAATACTTTCTCAATCCATTTATTGATATGCTCTGGCTGTAGTTCTTTCGGAAGATTCTCTTTCTTAAAAGTCCCTAACCATTCATTTTTATTGCTATATGTCTTTTCTATAACGGATACCGCTTCCATAAGTTCACTGAAATCTCCATCATACATACGAAGCTGATCCCGTATTTCTTCTTTTCCCGCCAAATATTCTTCTTCATTAATTTTTCCTGTCTGGTAGTTCTGATATAATGGAATACGCTCTTTTTCCACTTGCTCCATCTCTTCAAAGATCGCCCACGCTCTTTGTGAATACTGCTTCAACCATTTATATTTTTCTGATTCTGCTTCTCTGGCTAACAATTTCTTTTTTATCTGTTCCGCCAGTTCCATTTCTCTTTGTATGGCTTTTCTTACTTCAGCAATCACGGTTTCAAAAGAAATGTAGGTACTTTTATCTCTTGGAAGCTGATTCGTCCCACTTGCGAAAAGAAAAACCGTTTCCCCCGTTTTAAAATTTCTCTGTGATATTTTTCTTCCTGTCTCAGCATCAAATATCTTTTTTACAAATAATCCCCTTTTACCTGTTCTTACTTTCCTTGGCTTTTTTCTCTTATCGAGAATCTCCTGCACTTTTTCAAATATGCCTTCTTCCAAAATTGGAGCGATGGGAAGTGTACAGATTTTTTTGTTGATGGTCTTTTGCCAGTAGCCAGCATACGCTGTGCATCTAAGGATTCTCCTTACGGAACAGAATAACCATTTATTGTCATATGCCGGCCATACCTTATGACCGACCCGTGCATTATGCACCATCGGAGATTCTATTTCACTGTCATTTAATATTTTCACGATATTTGTAAGCAGCATACCATCCAATACCATCTGAAAGATTTCCCGCACAACAACTGCCGCTTCTTCATCAATAAGCAATTCCCTGCGGTCATCAGAAAGAATGTAGCCATACTTTTCATCATGCACGGTATAAAGTCCCTCCAGCTGTTCTCTGATTGCATACTCTCTCATGCCTTTTAACTGTACTGCTTCATACCTTGCTTTCTTTATATATTCATATAATTCTTCTTTCGTTTTTCCAATGCTGATAAATTCATCCTGTACAACTGCAAAATGTATTCCTGCCGGGACAAATGTTTTTACTAAGACATCATCTGCACAGGATATTGTCCTGCTGCATCTGTCAATGCTGTCTACAACTACCATATCAAATTTGCGGTCGATCCCATCTTTTGTCAGTTCTTCAAAAGCTGTGTTCTCTTCTGTATCTTTTTTTCTGTCGCAATACTTTGCCGATAATGTCCATCCCTGTTTTTTCAAGTATTCCTGTATATGCTGATCCTGCTGTTTTATAATATCTGCCGGGATCTTTCCGTCCTCTTTACAAGAAGTCGTTCTGGTATAACTTACGCACCGCATACAAACTCTCCTTTCCGTTCCTGCCGCTCACGTATAATCTGCACTGCTTCTATCATTTCCTGCATCTCGTCACTATACCTGAACCGAATCTCAATCTGTTCCTTGCTGTATACAATGATCTGCTCTATCAATGTAACAACCGCTTTCCGGTCAAGGCTTTGGATATTTTCATATTTTTTGAAATCCTCTATCCATGGATGCATCCGTTTTTCTTCCGCAGATAACTTTTCTTTCTTCTCTTCCGTTTCCTGTTTTGCCTTTTCTGCTTTCTGCATCTTCTCTGTAAATCTCTGATTATATTCATGGTACTCTTCTCTGCTGACAATACCATCTACCATATCCTGATACAGTCTCGCCTTTAAGTCTTTATATCTTTCCACTTCCTCATAAAGTGCCATTAACTGCTGTTCTAAAGACCGGCTCTCCACTTTCTTGTAAGTATCCATTCCATTTTTCTTGATGATCTTTTCTGCTTCGGTCAATAATGCGATCTGTTTTTTTACAGAATCCAGAACTACATCATAAATCATTTTTTCACTGATCAGATGGGAACTGCATCCTTCTTTGTTCTTATAAGTGGAGCAATGATAATAACAGTATTTTTTCCCCTTTTTCGTTGTGCTTCTCTTGACCATGTTCTCACCACAGTCCCCACAACGTACAAATCCAGAAAACAAATAAACTGATTTTCTTTTCGGAGCGATCCGGGTATCTATTTTCAACAGACTTTGCACATATTGAAAACTTTCTTCTGGAATGATTGCTTCATGTGTATTTTCTACTCGTATCCAGTTTTCTCTTGCGATAGGCGAACTCTTCTTCACCTTATAATTAATCTTTCGGTTTTTGCCCTGAACCATTGTGCCTATGTAAAGTTCATTCTGCAAAATACGGTTGATAGAAGTGACTGCCCATTTGGGATCAGAACCGGAACGGAATCCGCTGTTATAATTCATCCCCCGGCTTCTCTTATATTCCAATGGCGGCAAAACTCCCATTTCATTTAACCGGGCTGCTATTCTTTGTGAACTGTACCCATCTATTTTTAGATTGAAAATAAGCCGTACAATATCTGCCGCATATTCATCAACAATAAGATGGTTCTTATCTTCTGGATCTTTTAAGTATCCATAGGCTGCAAAGCTGCCAATAAACTGCCCGTTTTTCCTTTTTACATCTAACTGACTTCGGATTTTAATTGAGATGTCCCTGCAATAAGCATCATTGATAAGATTCTTAAACGGAACAATGATCTGATCTGCATCATCCGATCCTGCAGCACTGTCATAATGGTCTGTGATTGCGATGAACCGTACACCCATAAATGGAAAGATCTTTTCCAGATACCTTCCTGTTTCAATGTAGTTTCTTCCCAATCTGGATAAATCTTTTACGATGATACAGTTGATCTTCTTCCTTTTCACATCCTCAAGCATTCTTTGAAATGCTGGACGGTCAAAGTTCGTTCCACTGTATCCATCGTCGATATATTCCTCGACCAGCTGAATCTCTTTGTGCTGTTTTACAAAATCGTTAATGAGACTTCTTTGATTGCGGATGCTGTCACTCTCCAGTTTGTCTCCATCCTCTCTGGATAACCGGAGATAATCCGCTGCTAAAATAGACTTTTGATTGAAATACATAAAGCCATCAACCTCCTACTTTACTCGCTCTGTGGCGGTGTAAACCAAGAAATTCACGGCTCCTTGAATGCTTTTAAATTTTGACCCACATCCATATTAACATAACTTCTGGATTACTACCATACCTTTTTCTTTCTTTTTTCGATTATTTTTTCTGGACGATTTTTCTTTTACATGGAGATACATCTGCTCAGGCTTTCTTCCAGAGAGCATTTTCCTGCAAAGCTGATCTTCACAACTATCCCATGTGATTTATAGCAATACGGATTTTTAATCTGCTTGATATAATCTGCAATCCTTTCTGCCTGCGGTAATTCTTCATGAATCTCCACATCATCCAGCTCTGCTAACGTACTTTTATCTACGGTACGGATGTCCACTGCTGCCATTTCCTGCAATTCTTCCAGTGTAGGCATTTCTATATTTTTCATCTGGCTACCTCCTGTGATCTCTCTTTTTCTACTAATCACAGCTGGCAGAGGGCAAAATGTCAGATGAATTTTCACTTTTTTTATTTTTTTACATTTTTACCTGTCTTTTTGATGTCTCCCACGCATGATTATGGGAAGGGATTCTCTCTTAGAGCAAGTTTCGCAATGTCAGACAAAAACCCCTCCGGGATTTTTTCTGCCTTGCAACTTGATGGGGATTTCGTTTCCCCATACCCTCGACCGCAATCAAAGATATGCGTATTGGTTCCCATTGCCATGGTCACAGCGTGATGAATCTTCATCACTTGCTTTCACAGCAAGCTGTAAAATTTTCTCTTTCCTATGCGGAACCTATGTGCAGAAAGGAGCATCCAATGACAAGACCACAAAAAGAATCTGATATGAAACGGGAACACCGGGTAACAATCCGCCTGACTGACACTGAATTTTCTATTATAGAAAATACGGCAGAACAGGCAGACATGTCTATTTCCGAGTACATGCGAAAACAAATTATGGAGGGACAGGTCAATACTAAATTTGAGATTGTTGCAGATGTCAAAGAAATAAAAAAGCTGATTGGTGAATTGGGTAAGATAGGAAGCAACCTCAATCAGATTGCCCGATATTTTAATCAAGGTGGGATTATCTCCTCAGAAATGAGAAAAGAGATAAAAAAATCTCTCCGGGATATTTATGAGATGAAATATGAAGTGATGAGAATGGCAGGTGATTTCCGTGGCAGTGATTAAACATATCGCAAGCAAAAATGCTGACTATGGAGAATCCGAACGGTATCTCATCTTCCAGCATAATGAATACACCCAAAAACCAATCCTCGATGATGAGGGACATATGATATTACGAGATGAATATTACCTGGATGGTCTGAACTGTGATCCGTTTACCTTTGCATCTGAATGTCAAGAACTAAACAGCTATTACCATAAAAATAAAAATTTCAATGAGATCAAGTCTCATCATTACATTATCAGCTTTGACCCAAAAGACAAAGAGGAATGTGGACTGACTGGTGAACGGGCACAGCAGCTGGGACTGACTTTTGCAAAGAAGAACTTTCCCGGTCATCAGGCTTTAGTCTGCACACATACAGATGGTCACAACGAAAGTGGCAATATCCATGTACATATTGTGATCAACAGCCTTCGAAAATATGACGTACCGCAAGAACCCTATATGGAATTTGACTGTGAATCAAAAGCCGGATATAAACACCACCTAAGCACAGCCTACCTTGCTCACTTAAAGCAAGACGTTATGGATATGTGCCAGAAAGAGGGCCTGCATCAAGTTGATCTGCTCTCTCCTGCTGAAAGGAAAATCACAGAAAAAGAATACTGGGCACAGCGTCGTGGACAGGAAAAACTTGATAAGCTCAACCAGAAAATGCTTGAAGATGGTATCACACCAAAAGAGACTCGCTATCAGACAGAGAAACAGTTTCTTCGGGATGCTATCGACGATGCTGCAAGCACCGCCAGATCACCAGAAGAGTTCGCAAAAATCCTTGATGAAAAATATCATATCATCTTCAAGATCAGCAGAAACCGGTACAGCTATCTTCATCCAGGCAGAAAAAAATATATCACTGGACGAAATCTCGGAACACGATATGAAGAGGATTTTCTATTACAGGCATTTAAGGGAAATGCAAAATCGCTCTCTGATAGGAAAATGGAAATTGAAGAACCGCAAGTTGCAGCTACTACAAAAGATTTGCAGACGACACTTTCTTCTGATGCTCCCGATATTCCTGTACCGTTCATTTTCATAAAATCAGATCTCCGACTTGTGATAGATTTACAGACCTGTATCAAAGCACAGCAGAGTGAGGCCTATGCTCAAAAAGTCAAACTCTCCAATTTGAAACAGATGGCTCAGACAGTTGCCTATATACAGGAACATAGTTATGACTCTCTTGAAGATTTCCATACTGCACTTGACCAGGCATCCGATCAGACCAGTGCTTCAAGAAAATCCTTAAAGGATACAGAGCAAAAACTTAAAGATGTGAATGAACAAATACATTTTACCGGACAGTACCTTGCATACAAAAACATATATGCAGACTACCGTAAGAGCCGCAATAAGGATAAATTCTACGAAGAACACCGGGCAGAGCTTTCCCTTTATGATACAGCTCTCCGAACACTGAAAGAAAAATCTGCCGGAAATAAGCTGCCTTCCATGAAAACCCTCTATACAGAAAAAGACCGGCTTATTGAAGTGCGAGATACACAACGGGAAGATTTTTCTAGCCGCCGGGATTATGAACGGGAGCTTCGTACCGTGTCTGCTAATATTGATATGATCCTTGGAAAGAGTCACGAGCAGGAACAGCAGATTGAAAATGAAAAAGATTTATAGGCTGTTATTTTTCATCGGCATTTGTCGTTTCAAAATTCGGGTATTGAGGATTACTATTTGCCATGTTAAAATAATAATATAGAAATTCATGTTTACTATATTCCATTCTAAAGGAAAGCAGGTGGTGTTTTTACAATGAATAATACAGAAGAAACACTGAATTTTGAACAAAAGCATAAAGAAGATCTACAACGCCTTAGAGGGTTCCGTCTTTTAGATGATGATTTTATGAGTAAAGTTTTTGAAGATAAGGCATGTGCGGAATTTCTGCTTCAAATTATTTTGCAAAGGCATGACCTTAAAGTACAATCTGCACAGGGACAATACGATATAAAAAATTTACAAGGACGTTCTATTCGCTTGGATATATTAGCTGTCGATACCAATAACCGCTCTTATAATATAGAAATTCAAAGAAGTGATCGTGGTGCCGGTGCAAAACGTGCAAGATATAATAGCAGTCTTATAGATGCCAATATAACTGAAGCTGGCGATAAATATGATGCCCTCACTGAAACCTATGTAATTTTTATTACTGAAAATGATGTATTAAAAGCCGGGCTTCCAATTTATCATATTGACCGCATCATCCAAGAAACCGGTGAACCATTTGGCGATGAAGCTCATATTATTTATGTAAATTCCCAAATCAAAGATGAAACAGAACTCGGAAAACTAATGTACGATTTTTCCTGTACCGATCCAAAAGATATGTATTATAAAATACTTGCTGACAGGGTACGTTATTTTAAAGAAGATGAGGAAGGAGTTTTGACTATGTGCAGAGAAATGGAAAATATGCGAAAAGCTGAACGCATTGAAATTGCTAAACGTATGCTGGTCTCCGGCAAACTCACTTATGAAGATATTGCCGCTTTTACAGACCTGACCTTAGAAGAAATCAAGGCTCTGGCTGTACAGAAAACTGCATAACAAAAAATGACTCCCTACAACACATGACCTATTTGGTATATGGGGATATGTTGTAGGGAGTTTCTTAGTAAGCGGCACGCAACAAACCGCATAAAAATCCCACGGAAGGCATTCCTTTAAACAAAAATCCTTCCTCTGTAATTGCCTTCTTCTGCATACTGCATTGTTTCAATATCAAATAATTCGTCAGCATCTAATGACTGAACGATAAATGGAGAATGTGTGGAAACAATAAACTGGCTATTAGGAAATGTTCTTTTTAAATCTGCAACGATTTCTTTCTGCCACTTTGGATGCAGATGCAGATCCAGCTCATCAATCAAAATCACTGCTTTCTCTTCCAATGGATTCAACGAATCCGGATTTGCCATTGATAATCTCTTTGCAATATCCGCAATAACCGATAAAACTGCTTTATATCCTCCACTTAACTGATCAATCTGGAGATCTACCCCTTCTGAATTTGTCATCACCATTCTTGACGGTGCTAACTCAATCCTTAAATTGGAATATCCCTTTATCATTCTTTCCAAAGCAGTTCTTACACAATTTAATTTAGGATTCTTATAATTTGAATTTTCACGAATCCCTCGAAGTTCAATATCCTCTTCTGTCTTGAACCAATCATAAAAATCTCTAAAATAGTTGACATTATCAAAACAGTTTCTTAAAGCATCTGTTACTTGAAAGTTTTTTATATGTCCCCTCTGTGATACTTCTCGTATAATTCTGTCTGTTCCATAGTAAAGAATCAATGGCAGTTTTCTCTCTTCCACACATTGCGAATACTTGGATTTCAATTCTTTTAAAGATTTTGCTTTTTCCGCCTTTACGTCTCCTGCATTTTCAAATGGTTGTTGTGACGAAAGTCTGCGTCTGTTTGTCCAGACATATTTTTCGCCATCCAATGTTATCCCTAAAGTAACTGCTGCTCCATTAGCTCCATTCCTTATATCCTTATTTGCCAGATCACACTCTTTCATTGCTTCTGCATTAACTGTTCTTAATACCGGTACAAATCCTTTTGTGATTGCCTCTAGTATAGTGGTTTTTCCGCTACCATTGTCTCCTATCAATGCAACAAAATTTTTATTTTCAAATGTGATTCTTTGTTTTTGAATCCCCCTGAAATTTGTTAATTCTATAAAATTGACTTTCACTGAGTCACCTTCTTCATCTAAATATACATTGATTATATCTTACCCTTCATTTGTCTGCAAGTTTTCCCATCCTTTAATAAAAATTTTTATCTGGCAAATAAACTGCAGCTTTTATTCTTATCAACATTACATTTTATTATTTTTTTATGAGAAAAACACAATAAAAATCTGATTATCCGCTAAAACACAGTATCTATCAGCATTTTCAAGGAAACAAACACATCAATTTACTACTTATTTACTACTAACGAATGAGCCTTGATACGCTAGTTTTCTTAGATATGCAAAGATATGGTACAGCACATCAGTATTGAAACAAGAAAAATTTAATATTTCATAGACTATGGAACGCCTAACATGACGTTCCTTTTCTATTTCCAGCCGTTCTTATTGGACGGCTATTTTATTACTCAAAACGAAAGGAGCATTAGACTTATGAAAAAGATATTAAAGCGATTGTGTACGGGCTTCTTAGCTCTTGCAACTGTCGTTACTGCTTTACCGAGTACACCCGTTCATGCAGAAAGTAAGCAATACTGGACGGAAAGTGCAGAGCGTGTCGGTATCATTGAAAAAGTAATGAATGACGGTTCTATCGGTTCTACATTCAATGAGGGCATGATGAAAGTTGAGGGCGAAACTGCCTATTGTATTGACATCAATACAGATTTCAAAAATGGTTACAAGACCAGAGCTGACGCAAGCTCACGCATGAGTGCCGACCAGATTTCAGATGTGGCGTTATCCTTAGAGTATGTCAAACAGTATGGCGAAGCTCACAAGGAACTGAATTACAAGCAAGTCTATCTGTTGGAACAATGTGTTGTCTGGCAGAGATTGAGCGTACATCTTGGCTGGCAATGTGATAACGTGCGAGCTTCTTATGATGAAATTCCAAAGGCAACACAGGACGAAGTTTTCTCTGGTGCAAAAGCCTTTGTCAAAGAGAATAAAGGACGCTATGAATGTGGCGGTTATATCTACTCTGGCGAGGGGCAGGAATTAGGACAATTCTGGGCGAAACTGAATGTCGGAAATGCGAAACTACAAAAGACTTCCAGTAATACCAGCATTACAGACAGTAACGGGAATTACTCTGTCGCTGGTGCAATCTACGGTGTCTTTTCTGATAAGGACTGCACGAAACAGCTTGCCACCCTTACGACTGATGAAAACGGAAATACAGATGTTGTAGAGGTAAAAGCAGGCACAGTCTATATCAAGGAATTATCCGCACCAGCAGGATATAAAGTAGATAAAACTGTATATTCCTTAAAGATTGAAGCTGGAAAGACAGCGACATTGAACGTATCTGATACGCCAAAAGTAACGGACACTTTGATTGAGCTTTTCAAGATTGACATGGAAACACAGAAAGACAATCCGCAAGGAAACGCTTCTCTAGCAGGTGCGGAATTTACATGGAAGTATTATGCAGGCTTCTATACTAAAGACAATCTCCCTGCCGAAGCTACTCGTACATGGGTTACAAAGACAATCGCTGAAACAGACAGCGATGGGACAACCCACTACATCACAAAATTAGCGGACGCATACAAGGTGTCTGGCGACAGCTTCTATATGCAAGACGGTAAAGCCGTTTTTCCACTTGGAACACTAACCGTTGAAGAAACGAAAGCTCCAAATGGCTACTTACTTGACGGTGCATATATGCAGGCTGGCGATAAGTCCGAACAGATTAAGGGCTTATATGTAACACAGATTACCGAGGACGGCGACCTTGCCGTATTATCTGGAAGTAACCAGTTTTCCGTTTCTGACAAGGTTATCCGTGGCGGTGTCAAAATTCAGAAACGAGATTTAGAAACGGGCGATACAAAGCCACAAGGAAGTGCCACTTTGAAAGATACTGCCTTTGACATCATTTCCTTAAAAGATAATGCAGTATTGGTTGAGGGCAAGCTATACAAAAAAAATGAAGTGGTAAAGACAATTCGTACCGATATTGAGGGTGTCGCTTCTACTTCTGCCGACCTTTTACCTTATGGAAAGTTTCGTATCGTTGAAAGTGAAGCTCCAAACGGATATTTGACTGACGGTGCAAAACCGATTGATTTTACAATCACAGAAAATGGAAAAATTGTGGACTTAACCGACAAAGCCCATTCTATCTACAATCAGATTAAGCGTGGGGATATTGAGGGCGTGAAAATCGGTGCAGGCACACACAAGCGTCTTGCTGATGTTCCTTTTAGGATCACAAGCAAGACGACGGGCGAAAATCATGTCGTGGTAACTGATGATAACGGGCAATTCTCCACTTCTGCTGACTGGGCTTCTCATAAGCACAATACAAACGCAGGCAAGACCAGCGAGGACGGTGTGTGGTTTGGGATTTCTGAACCAGACGACAGCAAGGGTGCATTACCTTATGATACCTATATCATTGAAGAAATGCGTTGTGACAGTAACAAAGGCTTTGAACTTATCCCACCTTTTGAAATCGTGGTATCAAGAAATAACCTTGTGGTTGATTTAGGGACGCTGACTGATGAATACGAAAAAGAAATCTCTATCCATACCACAGCGACCAGCAAGGACGGCGAAAAGACTATCCTTGCAGGAAAAGAGGTAACAATCGTTGATACAGTCAAATTGGACGGACTTACAAAAGGCACAAAATATCAGCTCAAAGGCTGGCAGATGTTAAAGGAAGAAAACACCGAGCTTATCATTGACGGGAAACGTGTAGAAAACAACTATACCTTTATCGCTGATGATGAGGAAATGAAAGTGGAAATTTCCTATACATTCAATGCGTCTGCTTTAGGTGGCAAGAACCTTGTTACCTTTGAAGAATTGTATAATTTCAGCAATCCAGACGAACCCGTAAAAGTTGCGGAACACAAAGACATTGAGGACGACGGGCAGACGGTACTTATCACAGAGCGTATCATCAAAATTCATACGACTGCTACCGATAAGGACGGCAACAAAGAGCTTGAAGCTGGAAAAGACGTTACAATCATTGATACGGTTACTTTAGAGGGCTTAGAAGTCGGCACAAAATATCAGTTAAAGGGCTGGCAGATGTTGAAAAAAGAAAATGCAGAACTTCTTATCAATGGAAAGCGTGTGGAAAGTGATTACACTTTTACCGCTGACAGCGAAAACATGAAAGTAGAAGTTGCCTTTACTTTTGACGCTACTTCTTTTAACGGAAAACAGCTTGTAACTTTTGAAGAATTGTACGATTTAAGCAATCCAGACGAGCCGAAGAAAGTTACCGAGCATAAGGATATTGAGGATAAGGGACAGACGATTACCTTTAAGGAAAAACCAGAAGTCCCAAAAGAACCAGAGAAACCCGAAACACCACAGACACCAGAAAAGCCTAGCAGACCTAGCGACAGTCCCAAAACGGGCGATAACACCAACCTTTACGAACTGCTTGTACTTCTTTTAACTTCTGGTGCTGGACTGGCAGGTATCTTCTTCTACAAACGCCGTAAAATGAAGAAATCATAAGGCGGTAATGGTATGAGAAAAGGAAAATCACGCTCTCCGCCGAAGCTGTCAAACGGCAGACTTCCGCTTATTCTGGCTTGTCTGCCAACAACCTGCAAGAACACGGATAGTCAAGGGTGCGTAAGCATTGATTTTACCCTTTACTATCGGTGGGATTGCTGGTACTTCCCGAACCGCCAGAATAAGAAATCACAATCAAAAAACTTATCAAAAATAGAAAGAAACGAGGTAAAACAATATGGAAATGAAATATGTCGTGCCAGATATGGCACAGTCTTTTGGAACTCTTGAATTTGCAGGCGAAAGCGACCATGTTTTTGACAGAGATAAAGATAACCGCAGATTTTTCGCAAGAAGAAGCTATAACCTTTATTCAGATGT
>NZ_JAOQJW010000016.1:74669-82879 GCF_025567265.1 Dorea amylophila
GGTGCGTGATGTGTTCTTGCAGAATGAGGACGGGACACCGAGTACCCAGCTTAAAAAGCGTATCTATGATTTGAAGTGCAGTCTGCATGGTGGAATTATCCCCGTGTCCGTACCGCCAGAAGTACCGTTAAGGGAATTTCCGTACAATGCAGTTGTGGAACTTGTCAATCCAGTAGCCGATACGGTATCACGAAAAACCTATACAGGTGCAGATGTGGACTGGTATGTAAAGGCAGAGGATATTGTGTTGAAGAATAAAGGCAATCAGAACGCAGGTAATCCACAGAACCCTACACCGCAGGGACAACAGAAAAAATAGGATTGCCGAGTAAAAATTATATTGTAGAGCATACTGCATAACGGTATAATTATTTCATATCAAATATAATGGAGTGATGAAAATGAAGCATATCTTAATTGTTGATGATGATATTCATATAAACAAAATGTTGGACGAAGTTTTAGTACATGAAAGATATATGGTTTCCCATGCTTACTCTGGTACAGAAGCATTATTATTTTTAGCAGATACAAAACCAGATTTGATTTTGCTAGACTTAATGTTACCGGGATTGTCTGGGGAAGAATTATTACCACAAATATCAGATATTCCCATTATTGTTATGAGTGCAAAAGTAGATGTTGAAGATAAGGTATCTCTTTTACTTGGTGGTGCAGTTGATTATGTTACTAAGCCTTTTGATACAAAAGAATTATTGGCAAGAATTACTGTTGCACTTAGAGTTAAAACACCCTCATTAAACAGAACATTAGAATTTGAAGATATTACATTGGATACATTTACTTATGAAGTGTTCATAGAGGACAAAAAAGTAAAACTGACGAGAACGGAATATGCTATTTTGAAATTGTTAATACAAAATCCGAAGCAAGTTATTGTAAAGTCATTTCTTTTAGAAAAAATTAGTGAGGACACACCAGACTGTACTGAAAGCTCATTAAAAATGCACATTAGTAATTTAAGAAAAAAACTTCGTGATATAAGTGGAAAAGATTATATTGAAGCTGTTTGGGGAATTGGATTTAAAATGAGAACAGAATAAATCTTTACTGTTTCTTTACTGTTTTCTTTACCGCTTTCTTTACTCTTACAAGATAGAATAACTATATCAGAAAACAGGAGGTAAAAATCATGGAATATGTTCTTAAAACAAATTCTTTATGTAAGAACTACGGGCATTTTAAAGCACTCAACGGCTTATCAATGAATGTGCCTAAAGGTTCGATTTATGGTCTTATCGGCAAAAACGGAGCAGGCAAAACAACTCTTATACGGTTGATATGTGGTTTACAAGAGCCTACATCTGGCGACTATGTTCTTTATGGCAAAAAGCACATAGATAAGGACATTACAAAATCTCGTCGCAGAATGGGAGCAATCGTAGAAACACCGTCAATTTATGTTGATTTAACAGCGTATGAAAATTTAAAGGAGCAATACAAAGTATTAGGTATTCCCTCTGATGATGGAATTTCCGAAATATTAAAATTAGTTGGTCTTGAAAATACGGGAAATAAAAAAACAAAAAATTTTTCTCTTGGTATGCGTCAAAGACTAGGTATTGCGGTTGCTCTTGCAGGTTCGCCAGATTTTCTCGTTCTTGATGAGCCAGTCAATGGACTTGACCCACAAGGAATTATAGAAATTAGGGAATTGATCTTGAAGCTCAATCAAGAACATGGAATTACCGTTTTGATTTCTAGTCATATATTAGACGAGCTATCAAAACTGGCAACATACTATGGCTTTATTGACAATGGTAAAATGATAAAACAGATTAGCTCTATTGAATTGGAAAGTAAATGCCGAAAATGTACTCATTTAAAAGTATCAAGCACAAAAACCCTTGCTTATGTTTTAGACACTATGAACATTGAATATAAAATACTTTCTAATACAGAAGCGGATATTTTTGAAAAAGTTAATATTTCAAAATTAACGACAGAATTATCCAAAAAAGATTGTGAAGTTATTTCGATACATGAACATGATGAAAGTTTAGAAAGTTATTTTGTTAGCTTGGTAGGGGGTGCAAGACATGAATAAATTATTATCTGCTAATTTCTTTCGATTAAGGAAAAATAAATGTTTTAGGGGTTCATTAGCTTTTATGTTTGTGATTGGAATAGCTAGCCCACTATTGAGATATAGGGATATGAAACAGTCTGGATATATCAATAATCTTGACAATGGATTTTTCATGTGTGCATTGTTCATAGGAATTATTCTTGCTGTATTTTGTAGTCTTTTTATCGGTACAGAACATAATGACGGAACAATCAGAAACAAAATTATCGTAGGACAGAAAAGAGAAACTATTTATTTATCAAATATGGTAACTTGTTCTATTATTGCAATTACAATGTGTATTGTGTTTTTTGTTCCGTATCTCAGCGTTGGAATTCCTTTACTTGGATTTTTTGTTGCTGATATGAAAATGATTGTAATGATAGGAATAACTGTCTTGGTTTTATCAGTTACATTTGCTTCTCTTTTCACACTTGTAGCAATGCTCTCTCAAAATAAAGCTATTATTGCAGTAGCTTGTATTCTATTTTCATTTGGGCTTTTGTTTGCTGGTGCAATGTGTAATAGAATGTTGGACGCTCCAAAAACTATTCCAGCTTATTCGATAGGAGAAAATGGAGAAAACACAGCTCAAGAAATGGAAAATCCAAAATATTTAGACGGAACAAAACGAGAAATTGTGCAATTCATTTATGATGTAAATCCAGGCGGTCAAGCAATTCAATGTTCAACAATGCAAGTTGTTAATTTAACACGATTGCCTATATATTCCTTAGTAATCGTTATACTTACAACTGGTGCAGGTGTTTGGATTTTCAAGAAAAAAGATTTAAAGTAAAGGAGTGAAAAATTATGCTATGGTTATGGCTTTTCATAAGTGGACTGATTTTAGTGATTGTCTTGTTACTTATCAAGATACATTTATTACGAAAATCTGCAAAAGAAATAGAATGTTCATTCGCTGAAAAGCTCATAACCGATAGTAATACTCTGATTGATATTTCAAGCAACGATAAATATATGTGTCATTTAGCAAATGAAATAAATATCCAGCTACGAAAGCTCCGAGCTGAACGCAGAAAATTTCAAAAAGGCGATATAGAATTAAAAAATGCTGTTACAAATGTTTCTCACGATTTACGCACACCGCTAACCGCAATATATGGCTATTTGGATTTACTTGAACAAGAAGAAAAAAGTGAAAAAGTGAATAGATATATTGCTGTCATAAAAAATCGTACAGAAATGCTAAAACAACTAACAGAAGAATTATTTCGTTATTCTGTGATTTTAACTTCAGAAGAAGATTTAAAAATTGAACCTATTACTATTAACAATGTATTAGAGGAAAGTATCGCTTCATTTTATACAATTTTAAAAGAAAAGCAAATTTCTCCTAAGATTATCATTCCACAGAAAAAGATAGTTCGTAATCTTGACCGTTCCGCATTATCAAGAATATTTGCAAATTTATTGAATAATGTGGTCAAGTACAGTAATGGTGATTTAGAAGTTACATTATTTGAAAATGGAGAAATTCATTTTATAAACCATGCTTCAAATTTGACTGAAATAGAAGTTGGAAAATTATTTGACCGATTTTATACAGTTAATAATGCTAGAAATTCAACTGGACTGGGATTGTCTATTTCAAAAGCATTAGTTGAAAAGATGAATGGTACAATTTCAGCCGAGTATAACAATGAAATGCTTAATATTTGCATTGTGTTTGATTTGTGAAAATAACTTTTTATAGCAGTTAGTCTTATGATTGACTGCTTTTTTCGTACCCAGAAAGGAGTGATTGATTTATGCGTAAGATTTGGAATAAAGGACACCGTATCAGAGCCAGCGACAAGCACCTTGTTTACCATTTTTCCATAGGAACGCTTCTGTTTATATTTGTGGCGGTTCTCCTGCTACTGAATATGAAACAGCTCATGCGTACCGATTGGGAGCATTTCAGCTTGTTAGAGAATGGCTTGACACTCTCCCCTTACAACTTCATAACCATACTGATAGCGACTGGTGCTTGTGTATTGGTCGCTTTTCTGTATTACCGCTTCTGTTACGACAGTTTCAAGAAGCTCCTGCACCGTCAAAAGCTGGCAAGAATGGTGTTGGAAAATAAGTGGTATGAAGCCGATACCGTACAAGACAGCGGTTTTTTTACTGACCTGCAAAGCAGATCAAGGGAAAAAATCGTCTGGTTTCCGAAGATTTATTATCAAATGGAAAAGGGACTGCTCCATATCCGCTGTGAAATCACGTTGGGAAAATATCAAGACCAGCTTTTACGGTTAGAGGATAAATTGGAAAGTGGTTTGTATTGTGAGCTGACCGACAAGACCTTGCATGACGGATATATCGAATATACTCTGCTTTATGATATGATAGCGAACCGTATTACCATTAATGAAGTACGTGCAGAGAACGGCTGTCTTAGACTGATGAAAAATCTTGTCTGGGAATATGACGCACTTCCTCATGCTCTGATTGCTGGTGGGACTGGTGGCGGTAAAACCTATTTTCTGCTGACGCTCATTGAAGCCCTACTGCATACTGACGCTATCCTTTACATTTTAGACCCTAAGAACAGCGACCTTGCAGACTTGGGAACAGTCATGCCTAATGTCTATCACACCAAAGAAGAAATGATTGAATGCGTCAATGCCTTTTATGAGGGCATGGTACGGCGAAGTGAGGAAATGAAGCAACACCCGAACTATAAGACGGGCGAAAACTACGCCTATCTGGGACTTCCACCCTGCTTTCTTATCTTTGATGAATATGTGGCGTTTTTTGAAATGTTGGGGACAAAAGAAAGCGTGAGCTTACTTAGCCAGTTAAAGAAAATCGTTATGTTAGGGCGACAAGCAGGTTATTTCCTTATTGTTGCCTGCCAGCGTCCAGACGCAAAGTATTTTTCAGATGGTATCAGAGATAACTTCAATTTCCGTGTGGGACTTGGGCGTATCAGCGAATTAGGTTACGGTATGCTGTTTGGTTCAGATGTGAAAAAGCAGTTTTTCCAGAAGCGTATCAAGGGGCGTGGCTATTGTGATGTGGGAACAAGTGTTATAAGTGAATTTTATACGCCTTTAGTCCCGAAAGGACATGATTTTTTGCAGACTATCGGTTCTCTTGCACAAGCAAGGCAGGACGTGACGGCGACGTGCGAAGCGAAAGGCGACGGCACGGACTAGCCGTTGCTGGTGTGGCGAAGCCACGCCAGCAGGTAAAACCCCTCGGTATCTAACAGAGGGGTACGTTTGCAAATGGACAATAGACAAAAAACATAGGAAACATAAGGCTTATCGCATAGTTTCCTTGCAAAATTCAGATGTGAAGTCGCCTTAAAAAACTTCACACTTTACAGATTGGGGGTATGGTTCTGAATGAAGAACAAGGAATAAAAGAATTACGGGAGAAACGGATTGCTTACGGTATCTCACAAGGCAGGCTGGCGTTGGCTTCTGGTATCACAAGGGAATATCTCAACAAGATAGAAAGCGGAAAAATGAAGCCGTCAAAGGAACTTCTTAATACTCTGCAAAAGGAACTGGCAAAGTTCAATCCAGAAGCACCGCTTACCATGCTGTTTGATTATGTAAAAATCCGTTTTCCCACGCTGGATATACAGCACATCATCAAAGATATATTAAAACTGAATATCAACTATATGCTCCATGAAGATTACGGACATTACAGTTATACGGAGCATTATTCTTTAGGGGACATCTTTATCTATACGTCGGCTGACGAAGAAAAGGGTGTCCTTTTAGAGTTAAAGGGGCGAGGTTGCCGACAGTTTGAAAGTTACTTGCTGGCACAGGAAAGAAGCTGGTATGACTTTCTCATGGACGCACTCGTAGACGGTGGTGTTATGAAGCGTATCGACCTTGCTATCAACGACCATATGGGCATTTTGGATATTCCAGAGCTTGCGGAAAAATGCAGGAAACGGGAATATATCGGAAAGTCCAGAAGTTACAAGTTTTACTTGTCGGGCGAGCTTATCAAGCATAGAGAGGACGACAGAGAATATATGGGGCGTACCCTTTATCTTGGTTCGCTGAAATCCGATGTGTATTTCTGTATCTATGAAAAGGACTATGAGCAGTACGTCAAGTTCGGGATACCGCTGGAAGAAGCCGATATTATTAACCGTTTTGAGATACGGCTTAGAAATGAACGAGCCTATTATGCAGTACGAGATTTGCTGACGTATTATGACGCAGAGCAGACCGCCTTTTCTATCATCAACCAGTATGTGCGGTTTGTTGATGAAGAACCCGACAAACGAAAAAGCGACTGGAAACTCAATGACCGCTGGGCTTGGTTTATCGGCGATAACAGACAGAGCTTGAAGCTGACGACAAAGCCAGAGCCGTACACCTTAGACCGCACGTTGCGTTGGGTACAACGGCAGGTAGCACCGACCTTGAAAATGCTGAAAAAGATTGATAAGGGAAATGGTACAGATTACATGGAAACAATCGAACAGCAGGCAAAGCTCACAGAAAAGCATGAAATGATAATCAAACAGCAGACGACCCCTGCAAAAGATTTAGTAGAAAGTTAGGAGTGATAAAAATGTGGGTATTATTAAAAGATTTCCTGCTGGTATCTATGGGAATGGGTATCGGTGTAGTCTTGATGTGTATTTTGAATGTCGGCAAAGAAGCTGACTATGAAATGAAACAATTAAAAGAAAGCGAGGACAATTAAATGAATTTCGGACAAAATTTGTATCAATGGTTTTTATCAAACGCACAGAGCTTAGTGCTTATGGCGATTGTGGTTATCGGTATCTACTTAGGGTTCAAGCGTGAGTTTTCCAAACTTATCGGCTTTTTGGTAGTTGCCTTGATTGCTGTCGGCTTGGTATTCAATGCTGGCGGTGTGAAAGATGTACTGTTAGAGCTGTTCAATAAGATTATCGGTGCATAAAATTTTATTGTGGGGCTGATGTATGGGTGCTATAATGTGAAAAAAGAAGTAATCGAGGTGTTCTATTTTGAATGAGAGAGAAAAAATTATTCGTTTATGGTTTGATATGTGGTTGAAACAGCAAGACTTAGGAATGGATAAAATTTTTACAGAAGATGTTGTTTATACGGAAAGCTGGTGTCCTAAATATGAAAATCTTAAAACAGTAAAACATTGGTTTAATGAATGGAATACTCGTGGTAAAGTCATTATTTGGGATATTAAACAGTTCTTTCATAAAGAAAATCAAACTGTCGTAGAATGGTATTTTAAAAATGAAATGAATACGGGAAGCGTTGAAGAATTTGACGGTATTTCCTTAATTGAATGGACAGAAGATAACAAAATCAAATCATTAAAAGAATATGGTTGCAATCTGAATAACTATAATCCATATCAACACAGCGATAACCCTCAATTTAGAGATGAAAAAACAAACTGGTTTTAAAACTTAATCAAATTATATCCATATACATAAAGCAGTTAGTCTTAGGATTGACTGCTTTTTTCTTACCTAAAATCAGATTGGAGTGATGACATGAACGATATTTTTAAGGATATGCAGGCAAAAGTCGGCTGTGAATACATTTCCGACCTGCCCTCTTACAAGCGTAAGGTGTGGCAGGAAATGAAACGACTGAACCCTGCCGACTATGAAGAAAGACAGTTAGAAGATTTTTCAAAGTATGTGTTTGGTATGTCGTACCAGACCTTACAAGATGTGATGAAACAACAGAAAGGACGTGAGGAACAATGCAGGAAACAAGGGTGCTGGTGGAAACGAAAGGAACAACTGGCGAAGAAACAATATCATACTGGTTTGAACTGCCGATAGATGTTGCCGAGTTTGAAGAAAAGTTAGGTGTCGGTGCAGAAAGTGGGGATTACCGTATTATCGAAAAGGTGTTGCCTTATGCTGATGAAGTCCACGAACATACAAGCGTGTACCAGCTCAACGAATTAGATTTTATGTACCGCCAGCTTTCAAGTGATATGCAGGAAGAATATGTATCACTACTTACGGTGTTTGAAAATTTAGAAGCACTTTATATTTGCAGGAACGTGATTACGGTTTATCCCAACTGCAAAAGCATGATAGATGTTGCAAAGCAAAAGCTGATGAACGACCCGACGTTCAAACATTTATCCGAGGACTGTCAAGCCTACT
>NZ_JAOQJW010000016.1:83097-86428 GCF_025567265.1 Dorea amylophila
ATCGGCTTGAATGAACAGTATGAGGAATACGCTATCCATGATACCGACAACTTCCCTATTGCGATTGGCGAGTATGTTTCTATTGAAGAACTCAATGAGATGTATGAAATGATAGAGGAACTTCCCGACTATATCGTAGAGTGTCTGGACGAATTTATCAGCCACTACGGGACGCTGGAAGAAGTCGTGGAACACAAGGACGATATTTATTATTATCCCGACTGTGAAACCATGACAGACGTTGCCTACTACTACATAGACGAATTGCAGGCACTTGGGGATATTCCACCCAGCTTGCAGAACTACATTGACTATGAAGCCTACGGGCGAGATTTGGATATGGGCGGTTGCTTTATTGAAACAAGCCGAGGTATGTGCGAGATACCATATTAACGCTGGAAGATCTGCGACAAGCATTGTTGCTACTGACAGCGTATTTCTCTTTTAAGGGACAGTCTGAAACATGGCTGTCCTTTTCTATTTAGAAACTTACGAAAGGAGCTGAAAGAACTTGAAAAAGATTAAAAGCTACACGGGTATCTGGAACGTAGAAAAAGTCTTATATGCAATCAATGACTTTAACTTGCCCTTTCCCGTTACTTTTACACAGATTACATGGTTTGTGATTACGGAATTTATCATCATTCTGTTTGGGGATATTCCCCCACTTTCCATGATAGAGGGAGCGTTTCTCAAATACTTCGGTATTCCCGTTGCTCTCACTTGGTTTATGTCGCAGAAAACCTTTGACGGAAAGAAGCCGTACAGCTTTTTGAAATCACAGATAACCTATGCCCTGCGACCAAAAATCACTTATGCAGGAAAAGCCGTAAAACTGCATAAGCAGACCTTGAATGAAACAATCACGGCAGTAAGGAGTGTGAACTATGTTCCCGATAAAATATATTGACAATAACCTTGTCTGGAACAAGGACAATGAAGTGTTTGCCTATTATGAGCTGATACCGTACAACTATTCTTTTCTATCCGCAGAGCAGAAATTTATCGTGCATGACAGCTTTCGACAGCTCATTGCACAGTCCCGTGAGGGTAAAATTCATGCGTTGCAGATTGCCACAGAAAGCTCAATCCGCAGTATGCAGGAGCAGTCAAAGAAGCTGGTAACTGGAAAATTAAAGGAAGTTGCCTATCAGAAGATAGACGAACAGACCGAAGCGTTAGTATCTATGATTGGGGACAATCAAGTGGACTACCGCTTTTTTCTTGGCTTTAAGCTCATGGTTACGGAAGAACAGCTCAATCTGAAGAACATCAAAAAATCGGCGTGGCTGACGTTCACGGAATTTCTCCATGAAGTGAACCACACGCTGATGAATGATTTTGTTTCCATGCCGAATGATGAAATCAACCGTTACATGAAAATGGAAAAGTTACTGGAAAATAAAATCTCCCGTCGCTTTAAGGTGCGTCGCTTGGAAATCAATGATTTTGGCTATCTCATGGAACATCTTTACGGCAGGGACGGTATCGCCTATGAAGATTATGAGTACCAGCTACCAAAGAAAAACTATAAGAAAGAAACGCTGATAAAATACTACGACCTTATCCGTCCGACAAGGTGTGTGATTGAAGAAAGCCAGCGATATTTAAGACTGGAACATGAGGACAAAGAAAGTTATGTGTCCTATTTTACCGTCAATGCGATTGTCGGGGAGCTTGATTTTCCGTCCTCTGAAATCTTCTATTTCCAGCAACAGCAGTTTACCTTTCCAGTTGATACTTCCATGAATGTAGAAATCGTGGAAAACCGAAAAGCATTAACGACAGTCCGCAATAAGAAAAAAGAATTGAAAGATTTGGATAATCACGCCTATCAAGCTGGAAGCGAAACAAGCTCAAATGTGGTGGACGCATTAGACAGCGTGGACGAGCTGGAAACGGATTTAGACCAGACAAAAGAAAGTATGTATAAGCTCTCTTATGTGGTGCGTGTATCGGCTGACGATTTGGACGAATTAAAACGCCGTTGTGATGAAGTCAAGGACTTTTACGACGATTTGAATGTAAAACTGGTACGTCCTGCTGGGGATATGCTGGGGCTTCATTCTGAATTTTTACCAGCCAGCAAGCGATATATCAATGACTATGTGCAGTATGTAAAATCAGACTTCTTGGCTGGGCTTGGTTTTGGTGCGACACAGCAGTTAGGGGAAACTACGGGTATCTATATGGGCTATTCCGTTGATACGGGAAGAAATGTGTACCTGCAACCGTCCCTTGCCAGTCAAGGTGTGAAAGGTACAGTTACCAACGCGTTAGCTTCTGCTTTTGTCGGTTCGCTTGGCGGTGGGAAGTCGTTCTGCAACAATCTTCTGGTGTATTATTCGGTTCTCTTTGGGGGACAAGCGGTTATCTTAGACCCAAAATCAGAGCGTGGCAACTGGAAAGAAACGCTTCCAGAAATCGCCCATGAAATCAATATCGTAAACCTTACCAGCGACAAGGACAATGCAGGACTTCTTGACCCATTTGTGATTATGAAGAATGTCAAAGACGCTGAAAGTCTGGCAATCGACATCTTGACATTCCTTACTGGTATTTCCTCTAGGGACGGCGAAAAATTCCCCGTGTTACGAAAAGCGGTTCGTTCCGTTACCCAGAGCGACAGTCGGGGCTTGCTCCATGTGATAGAAGAGCTACGCTGTGAAGATACACCCATATCAAGAAATATCGCAGACCATATCGACAGTTTCACGGACTACGATTTTGCACACCTGCTGTTTTCAGACGGTACGGTGGAAAATGCTATCAGTCTGGATAACCAGCTCAATATCATTCAAGTAGCGGACTTAGTATTACCAGATAAGGACACGACCTTTGAGGAATACACGACCATTGAATTATTGTCGGTGTCTATGCTGATTGTGATTAGTACCTTTGCCCTTGATTTTATCCATTCGGACAGAAGTATTTTTAAGATTGTCGATTTGGACGAAGCGTGGGCGTTCTTAAATGTGGCACAAGGCGAAACCTTATCAAATAAGCTGGTTCGTGCTGGACGAGCTATGCAGGCAGGCGTTTATTTCGTTACACAATCCTCTGGCGACGTGTCAAAAGAAAGTCTGAAAAACAATATCGGCTTAAAATTCGCTTTCCGTTCTACTGACATCAACGAGATAAAACAGACCTTAGAATTTTTCGGTATCGACAAGGACGACGAGAACAACCAGAAACGCTTGCGTGATTTGGAGAACGGACAATGCTTATTGCAGGACTTATACGGACGTGTCGGTGTGGTGCAGATACACCCAGTCTTTGAAGAACTGCTACACGCCTTTGATACCAGACCGCCCGTACAGAGAAATGAGGT
>NZ_JAOQJW010000017.1:0-82746 GCF_025567265.1 Dorea amylophila
CTACTGGTTCTATCTTACTCTTTCTGAACATGAAAATACCCCCATATAGGACTTTTATATTTCATTGTCCTATATGAGGGTAGCATATCATCTTCCCAGGGGTTATTTTTTATGACTTATTTATCATTTTCAATATATTTCTTATTAATGTCTTTCCACATTTCTGTGTCTACACCATCCCATGTAAGTTTATCCGGATTATAGTATGGATCTTTCTTTTCTTTCATCTGTGATTCATAGTCTTTGTAAAGTGCTATTACCTTTGGTGATAACAAAAGAACAACCAGCATATTTACCCATGTACAGCTTCCAAGTGCCAGATCCGATAAGTTCCATGCGATATCTGATTCCAGATTACCCCAGATAAAGATCAGAACAGGCATTGCAATTCTCATGATCCAAGTAACAACTTTACGTATTTTCGCTTTTGAATCACCCTGGAACAGGTACATAGCTGCTGTCTCTGCTTCGTAATAGTAACTGATCAGACAAGTGAATGAGAACAGTGCCAGCATGATCGCAATGAATGTAGGTGCAATCTTGCCCATAACAGTCTTACATGCCAGCTGCACAAAGATCACTCCATTTGTTCCTGCTGCTGCAAGTGCAGGAAGTTCTCCCGAACCACTGCCAACATATCCATTCGCTGTGTTGAAGCAGTCTGTTAACAGAATCATCAGTCCCGATGCGGTACAGATGATAACCGTGTCAAGCCATACACCTGCTGCATTCGCCATGCCCTGTTTTACCGGATGGCTTGTCTCTGCTGCTGCGGCTGTAGGAGAAGCTTCACCCATACCGGATGCACTTGAGAATGTACCTCGCTTAACACCCTGTTGGATGATCACACCGATTGTTCCGCCGAAAACTGCATTCTTGGCAAATGCTGCCGTTACAACCTCTTTGATCAGTCCAGGTACTGCTGTAATATTCATTACAATGATTACAATTGCTGCGATCAGATATACAGTTACCATAAATGGTACAATCATAGATGCAATTGCGCTGATACGTTTCACACCACCGATAACCACAACCGCAAGAATCAGGGCAATCACTAATGCACTTACCCACATTGGAATCTTGATCGCATTGTGGAATCCGTCACAGATTGTATATGTAGCTGCTGCAGGCATAAATACAGAAGTTCCGATCATCAGAATCATGGCCATAAATGCACCATATTTCTTCCAGCCAAGTCCTCTCTCCGCACAGTAAGCTCCTCCGCCACGATACTGTCCGTCAATTCTTGTTTTATAAAGAACTGACAACGTACACTCTGCAAAACATACTGCCGAGTTGGTCATACCTGCAAGAATCATCCAGAACAATGCTCCCGGACCGCCCATGTAAATTGCCACTGCAACTCCGGCTACGTTACCTGTACCGACACGCATTGCCATGGTCGTACAAAATGAACCAAATGCTGAAATTCCCGAATCAGAATCCTGCTTATCGATGATTCTGCTCCACATATCCTTAAAATGTACAAACTGGAAACCGTGTAATCTGATTGTAAAATATAACCCACTTCCTACAATCAGTATCAGCATTCCAACGCCCCAGATGTAACTATTCAAGAAATTCACAACGTTGTTTAAACTGTTTAACATATGATATCCTCCATATCCTTTTGATTTGTTAATTTTATCACAATATTTTCAAAAAATCAACAAATTATTCACAATTGCAGATATGTTTTTGGAATTTTTTTGTTTATTTTTACGCATTCATGTATTATATTATTGATTTTTATGCATTCATGCATTGTTTCCCTTGTTAATTTTAAGACAAAAAGTCCTCTCGGGAATATTATTCTCCCGACAGGACTTTCTGTAATCTTTTTATATTTTTTTGTATCATTTTTTCTTCTTTGGCAGCGACAAGATAATCACACCCGCTATAATTCCGACAAATCCTGCCAGATCCATTCCCGAAAAAGCCACATGCATAAAGAGTACCGACATCACCGTTGCTGTCAGCGGCTCAACCGATGCAAACAAACTTGCCTTGGAACCTCCGATCAGACGAACCCCTTCCATATAACAGCTAAAGGACATTACCGTACCAAATATGATCACGACTGCAATGCAGCCGATACACTGCCAGTCCAAAAGGATATCTCCCGTCATCGTCCATGGCTGCACAAATGGTGTCAGACCGATTCCACTGATCAGCATTCCCCAGCCGACCATGGAAAAGGTTCCATAGATATCCATCATATTACCCGGTACGAGATTATAAAATACCGTTGCGACTGCTGAAGCAAGCCCTAATACTAATGTTGTCTTTGACACACTCAATTGCGTAAGATTGCCGTGCGTTGCCAGAAGAACCGTTCCTCCAAATGCCAATACCAACGCAAGTATCTCATTTCCCTCAGGCAGTTTCCGGTTTCTGATTGCCAGAAGGACCATAATCATAACCGGTGCCGTGTATTGCAGGACTGTCGCAATTCCGGCATTTGAATCCTGTACCGCCATATAATACGTCATCTGACATCCTGCAATACCGATCACTCCATACACCAGCATACGTAACACATGTCTTTTATTTTTCCAGATACGGAAGATTCCATTCTTCTGCACCATATATGCTCTCATCAGCAAAATAATCCCTGCTATGATCAGCCGGACATTAACCAGCCACGGTGCCATCACTCCTTTGTATTCAAACGAATATTTGCCAAATACTCCGGCGAGTCCCCACAGAAAGCCACCCGTAATCGTCAGTGCAGTTCCTCTTACGATCTCTCTCCGGTCCAGCCTGTTCGAAAGCTGTTCCTTGGATACACTGCTTCCCAATCTATCACTTCCTATCTTAATCTTCGATCATCATTTTAATGATTTCTTCATTCGTCTCACGCATACCTTCTTTTCCGAGACGTCCGACATTTCTCAATGTCGCCTCTACACCTTTTGTCACGATTCCATCCCCGCCATAAAATTCCTGACCACGGATATACATATTATATCCAAGGATTCCGGCATCTACTGCCGATGCAATCTTTGCCGCACAGGATGCTTTCGCGCCATCGCAGACGATACCTGATACGATTGCCAGTGCATTGACAACCGTATGGATCACTTCCTCATATCCTCCGCCGCAAAGGTAGGCGATACCTGCTCCCGCTCCTGCTCCCGCATTAACCGCACCGCAATATGCTGACAGACGACCGATCGGTGTCTTCTCATGGATTGCTGTCAGATTGGAAAGTGCAAGTGCACGGTAGAGTTTTTCTTTTTCTACGTTCAACTCCTCCGCATATACCATGACCGGTACCGATACCGTAATTCCCTGATTCCCACTTCCGGAATTGATCACAACCGGCAGTTCACAGCCATTCATACGGGCATCGGATCCTGCTGCCGCCATCGCTTTTGCCCGGGTCTTTACATTGTCATCATCCATATCAAGAAGTACTTTTCCTATATTGGCACCATAATCCCCGCGGATTCCTTCTTTTGCAATTGTATAATTATACTCCATCTGTCTGTCAAGAACTTCTTTAATCTCTTCTACGTCTACTGTATTGATAAAGTCCCAGATATCTTTCATATTTAAAAGACTTCTGTCTGTAAGCCCTTCCTCTTCTTCACCCTTGACTTCTGATTCTTTTACAACTTTCCCATTGTGCTCGATCAGCACAATGTTGGTATGATAATTTGCAATCCTTACTTTTGCATACTCATCTCCGTGATATAACGTGAGTACAATGTCAAATGTGATACCCTGATCCAGATGTTCAACAGTGATTGGTGTATTCTCTAAGAAATCTTTGATTTTTGCCGAATCTTCTTCTGTCGCCTCTGCAATTACTTCCAGTTCTTTGTCCGGATCTCCTGCCACGATTCCTGCGGATACTGCGGCTGGTATCCCTTTCAGATGATTGGTATTCGGAACAATCACTGATTTTACATTCTTAATAATACTGCCACTTGCCCCAATGACAACTCTGTCCGGCAGACATCCGAGTTCTCTTCTGGCTACCGCTGCCGCATAAGCCAACGCAATCGGTTCCGTACATCCCATTGCAGGATGTAATTCTTCTTTTAAAATCTGTATGTACGCCTGATATTTTCGATTTGTCTTTTCCATCTCTCTTTTGTATTCCTTTCTTCTATCTATAATACCATAAAACAATTTTTCCTGAAAACGCATTTTATCTTGTTTTTCTCACTTAGACACTGTATCATCAAATAAACGATTCGTAAAATTTAACTTTTTTATAAAATGATTAAAAATATTTTATGCAAGAAGAACGGAGGAATTATGGATTTTCGTGAAATAAACACATTTATACATGTTGCCAATCAGGAAAGTTTTTCAAAAGCCGCCGATGTTCTCGGTTACACACAGGCTGCCGTCAGTATCCAGATCAAACAGCTGGAATCCGAATTAGGCACCCGGCTTTTTGACCGGATCGGCAAACACATTTCCCTTACACATCAGGGAAATGTATTTTATCAGTATGCTCTGCGCATCACCAGTGAGATTGAAGAAGCAAAAGATGTACTCTCCGGATCCCAGGATCTGAATGGAACACTCAGGATCGGAACGATCGAGTCGATCTGTTCTTCTATTCTGCCGGATATCCTGTCCAGATATCATGCACTTCACCCTGCGGTTGAGATCAGTATCATCACAGATTCCCCGGAAGCTCTTCTTGATATGATGAATAAATCCTGTGTAGATCTCGTCTATTTTATGGATAAACGTATGTACGATCCGAAGTGGGTCAAGATCTTAGAAGAACCGGAAAATATCATTTTCGTTGCAAGTCCGGATCATCCTTGCACCAAAAAAAGTCCTCTGACATTAAATAAAATTATCAGTGAACCTTTTATACTTACCGAAAAAGATGCAAGTTACCGTTTTATTCTGGATCAGTATCTTGCTGCATATGGTCAGGAAATCCATCCACGGGTGGAATCCAGCAGTACCGACTTCATCATTCAGCTTCTGTTGAAAAATGAATTTTTATCTTTTGTTCCTCAGTTTACTGTACAGAATCAGATTGCACAGGGAATCCTGACCCCCATACCGGTCAGTGATTTTGATCTGCATATCTGGCGGCAGATTGTATACCACAAGGACAAACTTCTGACACGGGAGATGAAAGCATTCTTCCAGCTGGTGCAGTAACATTGGAGAAGGGCAGGTTTCCCTGCCCTTCAAACTGTTTTACCGATTTCCGTCAATCTGCAATTTTGCTTAAAATTATCTGTCAATTTCCTTTATTTATCGTTTTTATCACAAATTACTTTCCCTGTTTTTGCATTCTCTTTTTGGATATATTCTTCTAAAGTCGGAAATGCCATTGCTTCCCCGGTACACATTACCAAAAGATCATCCCGGAGTGCTCTTGCTTCTACCGTATCCACTTTTCCAAGTTCTTTCAGCAGGCTAAGACTCTTTTCCTGAATCCCTTCCGATACATCATCCCATTTTTCACGGAATCTGCGCAGCCTGTAGTATACTTCTTTCTCCGATGTATACTTTTTCATAATCTGCAGCATATGCTCTGAACAGCCTTTCAGATCAATGTGGCTGATGATATTTTTCAGATCTACCGCATCGTCCAGCGCATTGTGGCTGACTTCTGTTCCGAGTCCACAGATAATCTTCAGACTTCCAATCCCCGCACTTTGCAGATCCAGCTTTGCCGAATAAGTTCCCTCTATATCCTTGATCATACGAAGGATTCTGTTCACGATCTTTCTGGTCCGTTTCGATATGTCCTTACGATATTCCAGAAGATCCCGCTGTATCACATACTTATCCGGTCCCCATACATAGATCTTTGATACTTCCCACGCTTCCAGCTGCTCTGCGACTTCTTCCATCACAAGTTCATAATCCGGGGCACTTAAGAGATCTTTCCGCTCTATCCCGGTCATCTCCTGAAACCGGTCATGCAATTTATCTTCTGCATAAATATAGGAATGAAATCTTGTTACTTCTTCAAAATTCTTCCCACAGACTACAAACCCAACCGACACAAGCTTGGCCGGCGGTCCTCCTTTTATCTGGGATGTTAAGAATTCCGTATCCAGGAACGCAACCATCTCGTTGTCGAGTTTTTCTGCGATATTAGGTGTGCTTTGTGTGAACGATTTTTTATTTATATTTTTATTTATGCTCTTCTTTGGTTTTTTCCTGATCTTTGCCAATGAAACCACTCCTTGTCATTTCGTTTTGTTCCTTTTGAAATGATACAGGGTGTGAAGGGATTTTGCAAGTATCTTTATTTCTTCCGTTTTATCCAAAATTCTCCGGTTATGTTGTACTCCTCAATTACTCTGTCAAACGGGAACTATCCTGCTTTCACAATATTCACAGCAGTTCCAATTATCACCGCCTCATATGGACGCAATACATTTCCTTCTCTGTCATCCTCATAATTCCGAATCCAGACTTCCCCATCTTTCCACTCATCAAGCAATGGGCAGCTAACTTCCTCATCCGTAAAGTTTGCACATACCAGCATCTTTGTATGCTCATCTGTTCTCGTATAGGTAAAAATCTTCTCATCTTCCGGCAGAAGAAGGTCAAATTTTCCATCCACAAATACTGGATTTTCTTTTCTTAAACGAATCAGCTTCTGATAATAGTAAAATACCGAATTTTCATCTTCCAGTGCCTCTTTGGCATTGATCCTGATATAATTTGGATTCACGGTAAACCATGGTTCTCCTGTTGTGAATCCTCCGTTTTCCTCTCCGCTCCACTGCATTGGAGTGCGGGCATTATCACGGCTTCTTGCGTAAATAGAATGCATGATTTCTTCTGGCTGATATCCTTTTTCCAGACGCTCTTTGTACATATTCAATGTCTCAATATCTTCATAGTCCTCAATGCTGTCAAACTGCACATTCGTCATTCCCAGCTCTTCTCCCTGGTAAATGTAAGGAGTTCCCTGCATTCCATGAAGCATTGTCGCCAGCATTTTTGCCGACTCTTTTCTGTATTTTCCGTCATTTCCCCAGCGCGACACGATTCTGGGAAGATCATGGTTATTCATGAACAGGCTGTTCCATCCTGTCTGATATAAAGTATTCTGCCACTTCGCAAGGCATTTTTTCAGCTTAACCATATTCAATGGAATAGTATCCCATTTTTCCTTTCCTTCTTCCTGATCAAGCATAATATGCTCAAACTGGAAAACCATGGAAAATTCACTTCCATCCGGATTGCTATATTTCTTTGCAATTTCCGGTGTTGCTCCCCAGGCTTCTCCAACAGTGATCATATCACCCTTCTGAAATGTTTCCCTGCTTAATTCACGCAGAAATTCATGCAGCTTTGGTCCATTATTTGTAATTTTAAGATCTGGCTCTTTTGCAATCTGATCGATCACATCCAGACGAAATCCACCTGCACCTTTTTCCATCCACCAGAGAATCATATCATAGAGTTCTCTTCTCACTTTCGGATTCTCCCAGTTCAGATCCGGCTGTTTCACTGAAAACTGATGAAAATAATACTGCCCCAGTTCTGGAACCCACTCCCATGCCGGTCCTCCGAACGCAGAATTCATATCATTTGGATAAACACCCTCTTCTCCGTCACGCCACACATAATAATCATGGTACGGATTGTCTTTACTTTTCTTTGCTTCCAAAAACCATCTGTGTTCATCAGAAGTATGATTCAACACAAGATCCATCATAATTCGAATTCCGCGTTTCTTTGCCTCCACAAATAACTGTTCCATATCTTCCATTGTTCCGAACATCGGCTCAATATCCTGATAATCTGAAATATCGTATCCATTGTCATCCTGTGGCGAACGATACACCGGTGAAAGCCAGATTGCATCTATTCCAAGTTTTTTCAAATAATCCAATCTGCTGATAATTCCCGGAATATCACCGATTCCATCTCCATCCGAATCTTGAAAGCTTTTCGGATAAATCTGATATACAACTGCATTTCTCCACCATTTATTCTTATTTCCCATACTCATTCTCGATATCTCTCCGGCAGATTTTCTGATTCTACCGAGATATCCTCTCCTTTCTAACCATATACCTGGCTTATTTTTTTCTATATTTTAACGGAGAAACTCCATATGTTTTTTTGAAGCTTCTGATAAAATAGCTTACATTCTGATATCCACTCTGCATTGCAATCTCTGTAACAGGAATATCCGTATCTTGTAACAGCTGTTTTGCATGCTCTAATCGTAAATGTGTTATATATTGCGAAAGTGTAATATGAAAATGTTCCTTAAAATATCGCGATATATATTTTTCCGAAAGATGAAACTGCTCACCAAATTCTTTTAATGATATCTTTTCCATAAAATTCTGCTGTATATATGAAATCATTTCTTTTTCTATCGTATTTCTCCCGCTTTTATCATTTTCGATTACAAAGCCCTTCTCCCACATTTCAAGAATAAATTGTAAAAGAATTATTTTTGTTTTTATCTGAGCAGTTATTTGGGACTCAGTTTTCTTGTTTTTTGCCACATATATTTCAACCAACTGCTCACACAGTTCTTTGGCTGTATCTTTTACTTGTGGACTTATCATCAGATGACCATTTTTTAACGGCTCCAGTAATTTCTCATCCAACATGTCATTTATGCAAAAAGATATATATTTTAACGGAAAAAGGAAAGTAAAATAATCCACTGTACCAGTCTGTGAACCCATGAAATGCAGATTGCCCGGCAATACTACAAAAGCATCCCCGGGGGGTCCAATATAATTTTCTCCTGATATACTTACAGTCAAAAATCCACTTTTTACATATATAATTTCTAGTTCATCATGCCAATGAACCGGTATCTGAAATGATCGTCCCTCATTTTTTATATGATATGTACTAAACGGATCATCCTTTGTACCATGTGGTTTATTTTCCTTTAATTCAAAGTACATACTCTCTCCTATACTTCTACAAGACCTTTACTCTTCCATTTTCCACTCTTCCATCTAAGTACCATTCCCACAGCTCTCGCACATTCGTCACCTGCCATAGCAATATATGCTCCTACAGCCAGAAGTCCCATGTGTATTCCGAGAAAATAGGTTCCGCCAACTGCAAACAAATACATAAATATCGCACCTAATATAACCGGAAAAAGTGCGTCTCCGCTCGTTTTTAACGCCTGCCCATATACAAGGTTTGTTACCCTTCCAAGTTCAAGAAATATATCTACTATTAACAACTTTACCACAAGATTTATCATCTGTGAATCATCAGTAAATATATGCACGATAAAATGTCCGGCAAATGCAAAGGTCACGGAAAAGCATGTCGCTGTGATGATACCATATATCGCAGCTTTTCTCGTCCCCCTATTACATTCCTCAAACTCTTTTGCTCCAATTCTCCAGCCGGTCATAATTGCATTTGCCTGAGCAAGGGCAGCTCCCACGCAATACGAGAAATTTGCAATCTGTACAGCATATGAACGCGCTGTAACATTCATTCCATCCACATCCATCTGATTCATAAAACGCACTATAAATGTCATTGCGATGTTGTAAAGTGCTGTTTCAAGCGCAGAAGGAAAACCAATCTTAACAATCTGTGCAAATATCTTTCTTGATGTAATCCGCTCAGGACTCTGTTTTGCTTTTATAAGTACAGCCCCCATGCCGGCTACAATAATAAGATTTACAACTCTCGAAATAACCGTGGCAACAGCAACTCCCATCACACCCCAGTCGAATGCAAATAAGAATACTGAATTAAGTATTATATTGAGAACATTTCCAACAACAGTTCCTATCAAAGAATGTTTTGTATATCCAAACACTCTCAAATAACTGGAAAAAATAGGAATCAGCGCATTTAAAAAACATGCACCTCCGACAATTCTAAGATATATTTCAGCCGGTTCAAGCAAAGCCGGAGCAATACTTACGATTCTAAGTATCCCGCCAGAAAAAGCAGCAAGAATGACAGACATTACGATACCTATCAATGTGTTGAATATAAGTCCAAGTTGTCTTGCCTGATATGCAATTCCCGGTCTTCCGGCTCCGATATTTTGTGACATAACAGCTATCATACCCGATGATATAACCCCAAACATGATAATAAAAACGCCTATATATGTATTTGCTGTTCCCACTGCTCCTACAGCCTGGTCGCTCACAGATGATAACATAAGCGTATCGACCATGCCTGAAAGCATATAAAATAAAGTTTCTAAACATATTGGCACAGATAGCTGTGTTAATGTTTTTCTTTCAGTTTCCATAGTTTTCTCCTCACATACAATTCAAGAATACTATATCAATAATACGATATATTTCTATGTAATTCTTGTATAATATCATGTGAAAATTGCACTATTTCCACTCAATACTCTCGTATATATAACAATACTGCTTCCTTTAATCTCTGGAACTCCTTTATTAAGTACAACTTGAACACTGGACTGATAGCAGACGCAAATTCAAAAGCAATATCTTTATGTGCGAATGTTCCGCCGTATTTACCTCGCTTAATGGTCTGAGCACGAATGTTCTCATGTTCAATCTCTGCCACTGCTGACAGAACAGATATCATTAGCTTCCCGGCATCTTTAGATGAATCAATTCCATCCTCTACACAAATCAGATTCACACCAAAATTCTGCATATTTCCTAAGTTTGTCCTTCTGTGCCTCCAAGCTGTAACCCTCAACCTGAATTGCTGTTGATACACGAGTATATATATAGCATTTTGTTTTCTTTTCCAATACATTCACTTCCCTCTATTGTGGTAAAATCAACGTTGGGTTTTTTAACAGTGTGGCAATAACCGGGGCATATTTAGATATTCCATAATCTTCAACAATACTGGTTATTCTAGCGCCTGCATCCTTTGATGAAGCACCACATAAGAAAACTCTTTCATCATCAGTTCCATAATCCAACACTATAAATCGATCATGAAATATACCGCCTGTCTTTTTCATTGATATTTTTACGGATGGATATTCTTTGCAAAAATCCGTAAATTCTATATTATGAAGTTTATTATTGCCAACATTATCGCTGAATAAGGTAATATTTACTCCTGTAGGAGAATTTTTAAGATGTACCAGCGTTCTTAATCCAATATAATTGTCAACGACATATATTGACGACTTTGCCTGCTTATAGATGGACTCATATACCTCATCTGCACTACTAAATTTTGCATTAAACATGAGCCACTTTTCATCATCATCTGAAACAAAGCTGTTCATCATATCCGCCAACTCAGATTTGGTCACAACATCCTTCAAGCCTTCTGCAACATCTGAAATCTGCTTTTCAAGAGATATCATATCTGAGTTGATTTTGTTAATTTCTATTCTGTTGTTAGCAGTTTCCATGCTTAACTGAAGAATTTCCCGCTGACCTATAAGATCACGATTTTCTAATATGTAATCTTTCATTTTCTTAAAGGTTCTTATTAATGCCTTGCTCTGCTTAACAGCCAACGGTCCTTTCAAGACAGTCATCAACATATATAATCCTTGCTCTGTAAATACATGAGGATTATAACGACTTTTTGAACTTATATTTGCGGTACAATTTTTGTACCGCAAATCTTCTAATTCCTCATCTGTCAATTCAAACATAAAATCTTCATCAAATTTTTCAATATTATTTTTTACCTGTCTATTAAATCCCTTCGTATCATAGCCATATATCTCTGCTAAATCAGCATCAAGCAATACCCTTTTACCCCTAATTTTATACAGTTTTTCTTTTAGATATTCTTCTGTTACTTCTATTACTGCAACATCGATTTCTTTCTTTTTATCTTCTGCCATAAAACTCCTCCATCCATTTTGCGGTCAAAAAAATTGTCCGCAACTCTCATATTACATATTGCTGACGTCAGTAAAATGGTCTATTCCTCTTTTTTCTTCATTTTGTCATAATACGCTTTATACCTATAAATCGTCCGCTCACTGACATTGTTCCGCTTCGCAATTTCTATCATCGTCATACCACTCTCATATCCAATGACAAAATCATTATAAATTGCCATCCATTTGGCGTTATGTTTCTGCCGCCCGCTTAATTTACGATTTCTGTAATACTCCAATTCCTCCCGAAGTTCTGCATTCTCTTTTTCCAACTCCTCAATTCTTTTTAACGCCTCTTCAAGTGTTACAGATTTCTCCATTATCCTGTCCTCCGTTCATGTCATTTTCATTTTGTCTATATTATATATATCTGTGTTTCTTTAGTCAATCCGATTATGTCATGTTGCGTCATTTTTTACAATATCTTTCATACAATCGAAATACCGCTGATATCGTTTACAGGCTAACATTGCAGACCTACGTGCATGATACTGAAAAGATGGTTGGACGTTCTGTTGATCTCTTTGAAAAAACAACACAAGCAAAAACGTCATAAATAAAATATTGGGAGTGAATCCGCTGATTGTTCAGCGTGTTCACTCCCTTTTCTTTGTTCAGTAATGATTTTAAAAATTGCGGTGGCAAATGGGTGGCAAATAGACTGAACCACACCTATAAAACCGCCTATTTCCGTGATAATAAGCACACAGTTTCCACGTGCACCGTATGCGGAAACTGATCCACCGGCGTCACATCCTTAAGTTCATATCCCTTTGCTCTTAAGAACTTCACATCCCTCGCAAGCGTTGCACTGTCGCAGCTTACATACACAACTTTCTCCGGCTGCATATCCACGATCGTCTGAAGCAGGGATTCCTCACAGCCCTTTCTCGGCGGATCGACCACGATCACATCAGCGTGCGCCGTCTCTCCGTTATGTGTCTTTTCATATTCTTTATAATATTCCGGCAGAACTTCTTCTGCCTTGCCTACATAGAATTCCGCATTCGTAATGTTATTAATCTTCGCATTATTCTTCGCATCGTCAATGGCCTGAGGTATAATCTCTACACCATATACCTGCTTTGCTTTCTTCGCAAGGAACAGGGAAATGGTTCCGATTCCGCAGTACAGATCCCACACTGTCTCATTGCCTGTAAGACCTGCATAGTCCAGTGCCAGTCCGTATAACTTCTCTGTCTGGACCGGATTCACCTGGTAAAATGACAGAGGGGAAATCTGATACTTGATCTCACCGATATAGTCTGTAATGAACTCCTGCCCCCACAAAAGGCGGATCGTATCACCCATGATCACATTCGTCTTCGCCGTATTCGTACAGAGTGTGATACTTGTCATGCCCGGAATCTGACGGAGACGTCCGACCAGATCATGGCAGTGTGGAATGGTCTTTCCATTAATGACCAGACATACCATGATCTCATCCGTTTTAAATCCGTAACGGAGCAATACATGGCGCACCAGTCCCTTATGTTTCACTTCATCGTATGCCGGAATTTCAAATTCTTCCATAAAATCCAGGATACAGTTCAGGATCTCTCCATTCACTTCCACACCAAGTACACAGTCTGTATTCCTGATAATGCTGTGTGTTCTGCCGGCATAGAATCCTGCGGTCACTCTTCCGTCTTTGTCTGTTCCAATCGGAAACTGTGCCTTATTACGGTAGCGGAACGGCTGCATCCCTTCCTCGTCCATACCGACAACCGGGTGCATGATCTGATCCAGAAGTTCACCCGGAACTTCTCCGATCCGCTCCAGATTGCCGCGTACCTTAGATTCTTTAAATGCAAGCTGTGCCGGATACTTCATCTCCTGAATCTGACAGCCGCCGCATTTTCTTGCCATCGGACAGACCGGCTCTTCCACACGGTCCTTCGACGGAGTCAGAACCTTCATCAGGCGGGCATAGCCGTAATTCTTCTTGGCTTTCATGACCTTTGCCTCTACAACATCCCCTATAATGGCATCTTTGATGAACAGTGTATACCCGTCTACCTTGCCGATGCCTTCTCCTCCGACTCCGATATCTTCAATTTTAACCTTTACTACTTCATTCTTCTGCATCATTAGATAACTGTCTTTCTGATATTTGATTCGAACAGGCGGTTATATCCCAGCCAGTCATTACCTTTTTTATCTTTGAATAACTCTGTCAGAGTCTGCATCTTCGCATCCGCATTGTCGGCAAGATTCAGGGCCATCGCCTCGGCAAGTGCCGGTTTCTTTGGGGAACCGTATTCCAGTTCTCCATGGTGTGCAACAATACAGTGTTTTAATTCGTTCGCAAGTTTCTCCGGAAAATCCGAGATATTGCGGACTGCATCTCCGATCATCTCCACACCGATCACGATATGTCCCAGAAGCTGTCCTTCGTCTGTGTAATCATTTTCCGGGAAAGATGACAATTCCTTCGTCTTTCCGATATCGTGACAGATTGCCGCCGTGAAAAGCAGATCCTTATTCAGGATCGGATATGCCCCTGCCATGTAATCACAGAACTTCACAACACTCAGTGTATGTTCCAGAAGTCCTCCGGCAAACCCGTGATGTACCGTCTTCGCTGCCGAATGTCCCTTGAAATTACGGATAAATGTCTCGTCTTTTATAAAATAATGATCCAGTACTTGTCTCAGATACTGGTTGTCTACTTTCTTAATGTATCCAAGCAGTTCCTCATACATGCCATCTGTACTTTTCTCTGTTGTCGGCATATAATCGGCCGCGATGTATTCGCCTTCCTGCACCTTTCTGATCTGCTTGATATTCATCTGCAGATTATTGTTATAGCTGATGATCTCACCATATACCTCAATGAAATCCAACTCGTCATAGTCTGCGATCCCACCGGAATTCGGATCCCACACTTTTCCGTCCAGTGTTCCGGTCTTATCCTGAAGGATCAGATTATCATACGGTCTTCCATTTCTGGTCTCCGCCGAACGCTTTCCTTTACACAAATATACATTTCTGATCGTTTCCCCTTCGTGAAGGGTATTGATATATCTCATCTTATTTCCTCTTTCTATATTCTATATCTTTATTTTACAACTGTCCCGGCACCAAAACATCCAGTCCGGCAGACTACTCCTTACTTCCGACTGTCACGTCAAAGGAAATGTCCACATAACCACCGGATCCCTGTCTCTGTCCTTTGAGTCTGATCTTACTGCCGCTTTTCTGATCCCGCAGTACACTCTGGTAGGCTGATAGTGATGCTATCTTCTTCCCTGCTGCCTCCGTAATGATATCTCCACTCTGGATCCCTGCTGCCATTGCCGGTGAATCCGTCTCTACGGTCCGGACATACACGCCTTCGGGAATTCCCTGCGCTTCGATTTCTGCCGTCACATCCAGTCCACGGATGCCGATATATGGCACCGCCTGACCGTTGGATAACAGTTCAATCTCTGATTTCAATCCTGAGATTCCATAACCAGTCACCAGTTCTTTGCTGCTGTTTCCGGATATGCCCTGGTCAATAATTCCAACCACTTCGCCCGACAGGTTGATGATCACACCTGTCCCGTCCTCTGCCGCACCAATGTCTGTACAAAGAAGCGGATAACTTCCGTCATCACCGTCCAGTTCATTTCTGCTGCTCGCAATTGTTCCGAATCCAACCGCTCCCGCATAACCGAACGGTTTTCCAAGAACCACCACAGCATCTCCTTTCTGTACCGAACCGGAACTGCCAAGAGTTGCAATACTGATCTGCTGCCATGTTGACTGCGCGATGCTGCTTTTGGCTACAGCATAAATCGCAAATCCAAGACTTTCATCCTTCTTCTTCACAGAAGCCTGCTTCGTTGTCCCATCTGCGAATCTGATATGGATCTCTTTTGTATCTCTTAATATAGAAGTCTTTCCGTATATCAGAAGTTCCTGGCCATTATCCGCAATGATCAGTCCGGACACACTGTTCTTATTATCATAAGATTCTTCCGTCCAGTCCTGCTCTCCCGAGATACCGATGACCTCAACTACCGATTTTTCGGCTTCGGATGCTACTGAATTCATTGCTTTCTGAAGTTCTCTGTAACTGTCAATGCCAAGCGTCTGTACTGTACTGTCATTGCCGGTATCTGCAGTGGTTTCATCCGACTTTTCTTCCTCTTTTTCTTCCGGTATTACAACTTCCTGTGAATCTCCGGGAAACTTTTCATCAAGCCATGGCCTGAGCGCAGAAAAACTAATGCAGGCACACACACCGAACGCCACTCCAAGTCCTGCGATCCGAAGCAGATCTTTACGGTACTTTTTCCCGCGGCTGTTCTCATCTTTGATTGTTTCCTGCATAAATAAATACTCTGATTTTTCAGTTTTATTTCCAGGTTCGCCCTGTTCATTTTTCAGATGTTTCTGCTCATCCATCAGCTCTTCCGTCTCCTTTACAATCCTTTTTATAGTATACCGTATGGAATGGGAATGTTCAATATTATCCTTTTCTTTATAGCGTAAATAAGGTAGAATAGTTACTGACTAGAATTACTGTACATACAGTAACATAGAATAGATCCAGGTGAAAAACATGAATAAAAAAACATTAACGAAATTAGAGTATCATAAAATTATTGACATCTTAATAGAACAGGCAACCTCTTTCGGCGGCAAAGAACGCTGCAAAAGATTGAAACCCATGACATCTCTTCCGGATATCAATACTGCACAGGAACAAACTGCCGCCGCATTTACCCGTATCATCAGAAAGGGGCGTCCTTCTTTCGGAAGCTGCAACCCGGTCGGGGAATCTTTAAAGCGTCTGGAAGTCGGTGCAGCTCTTGGAAGCGGGGAACTCCTGCGCATCTGCAAGCTTTTGGAAAATGCAGGGCAGATCAAAGCCTACGGCCGTCATGAGACTGTAGACGATGCGGAAGATTGTCTGGATATATTTTTCCAGCAGATTGAGCCGCTGACACTGATCAGCACCGAGATACGCAGATGTATCATTGACGAAGATGAGATCAGCGATGATGCCAGCAGCACTCTGAAGCAGATCCGCCGCTCCATGAACCAGATCAACGATAAAGTACATTCTACCTTATCTTCTCTGGTCAATGGTTCACTCCGCACCTATCTGCAGGATTCGATCATCACAATGCGCGGGGACCGCTACTGTATCCCGGTCAAAGCCGAATACCGGAGCCAGGTATCCGGTCTGATCCACGATCAGTCTGCCACGGGCTCTACCCTGTTCATCGAACCAATGTCTGTTGTAAAACTGAATAATGACCTGAAAGAACTTTACGGCAAAGAGCAGGAAGAGATACAGATAATCCTTGCACGCTTAAGTGCCGATGTCGCAGAATATACAGAGTCCATCCGCACCGACTATAAAATCATGACGGAACTGGACTTCATTTTCGCAAGAGGGAACCTTGCAATTCTTATGAACGCAAGTAAGCCTGTCTTCAATACAAAGGGAAAAATCCATATCCGCGAAGGACGTCATCCTCTGTTAGATAAGAAGAAAGTCGTTCCGATCACCGTCACTCTCGGTGACACTTTCGACCTTCTGATCGTAACCGGACCAAACACCGGCGGTAAGACTGTTTCCTTAAAAACGGTCGGATTATTTACCCTGATGGGACAGGCGGGACTTCATATCCCTGCACTGGACCGTTCGGAGCTGGCTCTTTTTGAAAATGTATATGCCGATATCGGGGATGAACAAAGTATTGAGCAGAGCCTCAGTACTTTCTCCTCTCACATGACGAACATCGTCTCATTCTTAAAACATGTAGATGAACATTCTCTGGTGCTGTTCGATGAGCTGAACGCAGGAACCGACCCTACTGAAGGTGCCGCTCTCGCGATCGCCATCTTAAACTATCTCCATCAGCGAGGTATCCGCACCATGGCAACCACTCACTACAGTGAGCTGAAAGTCTTCGCCCTTTCCACACCAGGTGTTGAGAATGCCTGTTGTGAATTTGATGTCGAGACGCTCAGTCCGACTTACCGTCTTCTGATCGGTATCCCGGGAAAGAGTAATGCGTTTGCCATCGCAGGAAAGCTTGGCCTTCCTGATTACATCATCGATGATGCCAGAACACACCTGACCGAACAGGATGAATCCTTCGAAGACTTGTTAACCGATCTCGAGACAAGTAAGCGTACTATCCGGAAAGAACAGGAAGAAATCGAGCACTACAAACGTGAGCTGGAACGTCTCGAAGAAGAGACCCGGCAGAAACGTGACAAATTAGAAGAACAGCGCGACCGCATCATCCGTGAAGCCAATGAAAAAGCGCATGAGATTCTGGCCGATGCCAAGGAAACCGCCGATGAGACGATGCGTAACTTCCACAAGTTCGGCAAGGCAAATATTTCCGTTGCCGAGATGGAAAAAGAACGTGAACGTCTCCGTAAGAAAATGAATGCCACACAGAATTCCATGAAGACGGATGCGAAAAAACCGAAAAAGACTTACAAAGCCAGTGATTTCAAGTTGGGTGAATCTGTCAAAGTACTCAGCATGAACCTGACCGGATCTGTCACTTCACTTCCGGATGCCAAAGGAAATGTCACCGTGCAGATGGGAATCTTGCGCTCCACAGTCAATATTTCCGATCTGGAGATCATCGACGAAGCGCCGGCATATTCATTTGCCGGAAGAACTCGTCAGACCGGCAAAGGTAAAGTTAAAATGGGCAAATCCCTTGCGATCAGTCCGGAGATCAACCTTCTTGGAAAAACGGTCGATGAGGCGGTGGCCGAACTGGATAAGTATCTGGATGATGCATCGCTTGCACATCTCAGTTCCGTAAGAATCGTTCACGGAAAAGGTACCGGGGCCTTAAGAGCCGGTATCCACAAATATCTGAAGCGGCAGAAACATGTCAAATCATTCCGTCTTGGGGCTTTCGGCGAGGGTGACGCAGGCGTAACCATTGCCGAACTGAAATAAAACAAAAAATGCATATGGGAGGCGTATACATCTATGAATAAACAGAAAATACTGATCGTCGATGACGATGAAAATATTGCCGAACTGGTCTCTTTATATCTGGCCAAAGAATGCTTTGATACCATGATGGTCCACGACGGCGAACGGGCACTGATTGCCTTTGATACTTACAAACCGAATCTGGTCCTTTTAGATCTTATGCTGCCTGGTATCGATGGATATCAGGTCTGTCGTGAGATCCGCACCAGATCCAACACCCCGATCATCATGCTCTCAGCCAAAGGCGAAGTATTCGACAAGGTACTTGGTCTTGAACTCGGCGCAGATGATTATATTATGAAACCATTCGATGCCAAAGAGCTTGTTGCCCGCGTAAAAGCTGTTTTACGCCGCTATCAGGTTGGTTCAAAACCTGAGACCCCTCAGGCAGATAAGGGAAAATGTGTCGAATATCCAGGAATTGAGATCAATCTGACTAATTATTCTGTCATTGTTGACGGACATACCGTTGAGATGCCGCCGAAGGAACTGGAACTTCTTTATTTCCTCGCATCTTCTCCAAATCAGGTCTTCACCAGAGAGCAGCTGCTGGATCAGATCTGGGGATACGAATACATCGGCGATACCCGTACCGTAGATGTGCATATCAAACGTCTCCGCGAGAAGATCAAGGATCACAACGGCTGGAGTCTCAGCACCGTATGGGGAATCGGTTATAAATTTGAAGTAAAATAACAGCGGGTAGATATCATGAAAAGTACATTATATTTAAAATTCATATTTATCTATATCATATTCGGATTCTTAAGCCTTTTTACAGCCGCAACGCTGACAGAGAATCTGGTCCGTACACCGATCTTTAACCGTGTAAGTAACAGCATGTACCGGGAAGCTACGATGGTTGCCACAAGCTATCTTCCCGGTTATTTTTCCGGTGAATTGCAGGAATCCGATACACAGATGATCTTATCCGGGATTGAGACCCAGCTGGATGCCGCAGTCTGGTTCGTTTCCAGGGACGGAAAACTGATCGCCTCCGCTCATTCCGGTGAGTACCCATCCGCTCCGGATACGATCAAGGATTTTGATCCTGCCGAATCCGGAAGTGACCGTTCACAGACCGGTGATTATCACGGATATTTCGACAATGATGTCATCACTGTGACCGTTCCGGTAACTTACGGGTATTTTCCAAAAGGTTATCTGATGATCCATCAGTACACTACCGTCGTTGATACTATGACGGATATATTGATGCGTGGTGTATATATCACATTTATCGTGATCTTCCTGCTCTCGTTCATTATCCTGCTGGCATTCCATTTCCTTGTCTACCGCCCGCTTCACAAGATCACCGAAGCTGCAACACAGTATGCTTCCGGCAATCTGGAGTATGAGATTCCGGTCACGGCCGAAGACGAGATGGGTTATCTGTCTGCATCACTGAACTATATGTCTTCACAGCTTCGTGATATGGAAGATTACCAGAAGAAATTTGTGGCAAATGTATCCCACGATTTCCGTTCTCCGCTTACTTCCATCAAAGGGTATATAGAAGCTATGACAGACGGAACTATCCCACCCGAATTACATGAGAAGTACCTGAAGATTATCTTATTTGAAACGGAACGTCTGACAGACCTTACACATGATCTGCTGACATTAAATGAATTCGACACCAATCACCTGCTTCTCAACCGGGAAGTATTCGATATCCACGAGATGATCAAACACGTGGCAGCATCCTTCGAGGGAGTCTGCACCCAGAAAAAGATCTCTATTGAACTGGTCTTCGCAACAAAGCATCTGAATGTAAATGCCGACAAACGTAAAATCCAGCAAGTCTTATACAACCTGCTGGACAATGCCATTAAATTCAGCGATCCGGATTCTATTATTACCATCGAAACAACAGACCGCGGCGAAAAAGTATATACAGCAGTCAAAGATAATGGGATCGGAATTCCAAGAGCGGCACTCGGAAAAATCTGGGAACGTTTTTACAAAAGTGATCTCTCCCGCGGGAAGGATAAGAAAGGCACCGGTCTTGGACTTGCGATCGTGAAAGAAGCGGTGCAGGCACATGGTGAGAACATCACTGTAGTGAGTACGGAAGGAGTAGGAACAGAGTTTTCATTTTCACTTCCGAAAGCTGCAGGTTAATGTGACAGGGAATGTTTCCTGATCTCCATAAAAAGAAAGTCACTTCTGCTCATATTCACAGAAATGACTTTCTTTTTTATTTTGTATAGAGTATCTTCTGCACTTCATCCGTCTTCAGATTCTCTTTTGTCACCCAGGTATATCCGGTATTCACTACAGCTTCATTTCCCATATCAAGAGAAGCTCTTGCCGCAGCCACCACGGTTGCGTATCCCATGCCGAATGGATTCTGCACGATCAATCCATCAACCGTACCGTCTTTCAGATCCTGGATCTCATCATCATTGGCATCAAAACCGATCACTTTTACTTTTTTCTCCATTTTATTTCTTTCCAGTCCATCAACTGCCAGTTTCACAGAATCACCGTTTGCCGCAAAGCAGCCGGTGATATTCGGATGTTTGGCAAGGATGTAATCGACTACCTGGTCTTCTGTAATACTGTCTGCAGCCACTATATCTTCTCCGGTAAGCTGTCCATCCGGAAGTTCACTGTCTTTTGGACGGTAAGTTCCGGCATTGATCTCGTCAGATACTGTCTTCTGCATATTGCTCAATTCATCCATGTGATATACATTTACCACAGAAATATTCGGATGGTTTGCTGTCAGTTCATCCGTCACCGCTTTTTCTCTCTGAAGAGCAGCCTGTGATTTCGAATCCTGAATGAACAGAACTGCTTCCCCGCTGTCTCCCATCTCTTCTGCCAGTCTCTGTGCTGCTTCTGTTCCTGCAGCTACATTGTCTGTCGATACATCCGCAGCCACTCCCTGATAATCAGACCCGGAATCAAAAGTGACAACCGGAATCTCGCTGTCTGTTGCGAGATCAAACTGTACCTGGCAAGCCTGCAGATCTACAATTGAGATTCCGACCGCAACCGGATATCTGTCCAATTCTTCATCCAGAAGGTTCACCTGATCATCCACATTATCTGCTTTATCCGGTGCATTATACGTTACTTTTATCTTGTCTTTTCCTGTATATCCAAGACTTGCATTCAGATCCTCTGCAGCCTGTGTCACGCCTTTCTTTACTTCGTCCCAATACTGCGTACCATTCGCCTTTCCTATAATAGAAATGTAGTCTCCCTTTTTCAGCTTCAGTCCGTTTGTATTATTATAAGCCGCCGGACTGATCAGGTCTAATTTGCCCTGATATTCCTTCTCTTCTGTCTTGGTTGTATTCTTCTCTGCTTCAATCTTCTTCTCTTCATCCGTTGCTTTCGGTGTCTGCTGACATCCGCATACAAGCAGTGCCGTACCAAGCAGCATAGCAATGATTCGATTTCTTTTCATTTTCCTCTCTCCTATATCCGGTATCATTTCTACCTGTATTATATTCTACTCCTATTTTCACTTCTATTTTTCTTATACTTCATCAGCATTCTATACTATACACCAAAACGGTGAAAATTTGTTGAATTTTTTATTGAAATTTTTTTTAATTTTAACCGGGATTTACCCAAAATTCAAAAGAACGTCTCTTTTCACCACCGAATATGCTTTTTCACAACAGTATCTGCTAACGCAAGTTAGTTATGACTAAACTTTTGTGTATTTCCAAAAAAACATGTAATTTACTTGTTTATTTCAGCTTTTTGTATTATGATATGGACAGAGACAACGAATTGGTTTATGTCTAGAATTTAAACTCAAAGGAGGGTATAATACTATGGCACACGTAATTGGTGATGAATGTGTAAGCTGTGGATCTTGCGAAGCTGAATGTCCAGTAGGAGCTATTTCTCAGGGAGCAGAGCATTATGAAATTGATGCTGACGCTTGTGTAGATTGTGGAGCATGTGCAGCTCAGTGTCCAGTAGGAGCTATTTCTGAAGGCTAATCATTCGAAATAAGAAGCATATACAAAGAACCTGCCAACAGCAGGTTCTTTTGCATATTCAGGCAAACTCATGCGCAGTATTTATGTACTGCGCATTTTTCAACATTTTTGTTTCCCTCGACGGATTCTGACGAAATCGGTGCTTTTCCCTGTGCTATGATACATTTACCCATAAGGGACAAGTATTATAATATAAGGGGGTATCTAATGTGGGAAATCATACCAATGCTTTGAATACTTTAGAACAGATCAAACGCGAGACCAAAGATGATGCCAGACTGTATGCATGTATCAGGGATCTCTACGAACAGGGTGTCTCCCTTTCCGATCTCAAAGCCCTGATCCCGGATATCAGACGGACCAGGGAACAGCTTCAGTTAAAACGCATGCTGCAGAATAACAACGAAGTGCTTCTCAACATGTTCAGCCAGGAGATGACATTTCTTCTGGATGCAAAAGAACGCCAGGAAGAGCTGGAATTCAAAAAACTGGACCAGCTGATCCGCCAGCAGCAATCCTTCCGGAAAGCTTCGGCCGATGCCGGTCCAGTAAAAAAACTAAAACGAATCTTCCTGTCTGCTTAGGTTCGCAAACTTTGTGTACTCACCTAACCAGGCCAGATTAACGGTCCCTACCGGACCGTTTCTTTGTTTTGCGATAATGATTTCTGCCTGTTTTTTGAACTCTGAATCTTTGTTATAGTATTCATCCCTGTAGATAAACATTACCACATCCGCATCCTGCTCAATGGCTCCGGATTCACGGAGATCAGAAAGCATCGGCCGCTTGTCCGGCCGGCTTTCTACCGCACGGCTTAACTGTGACAGCGATACAACCGGTACATTCAGCTCTCTGGCAAGTCCCTTTAACTGACGAGAAATGTCTGAGACTTCCTGCTGTCTGGATTCGGAACTCTTCCCTACACTTCCGGTCATTAACTGTAAGTAGTCGATGATGATGATATCCAGTCCGTGCTCCAGCTTGTATTTCCTGCACTTTGATCTTAATTCCGAGATGGAGATACCCGGTGTATCATCAATGATCAGTTTCGACTGACCGATCACACCTGCTCCTTCAATCAGTTTCTCCCAGTCGGAATCTTTCATATTACCGGTTCTAAGTGACTGTGCATCTACCTGTGATTCCAGTGAGAACAGTCGGTTTACCAGCTGTTCCTTTGACATCTCAAGACTGAAGATGGCAACCGCTTTATTCTTCTTGAATGCCATATACTGTGCGATGTTCAGGACAAATGCCGTCTTACCCATGGACGGACGCGCTGCGATCAGGATAAAATCTGACGGCTGGAAGCCGGACAGTTTATAATCCAAATCGATGAATCCGGTCGGGATTCCTGTAACGGTTCCCTTACTCTTAGATGCCTTTTCAATCTTATCCAGCGCATTCAGGACCACCTGCTTGATCGGAACATATTCGCCGGTCGTTCGTCTCTGTAATAACTGGAACATGGATTTCTCGGTCTGCTCCATGATAGACTCCAGAGGTTCTTTTCCGGCATAGCACATATTTTCAATCTCTTCATTCAATTTGATCATCTTACGCATCACAGATTTGTCTGCCACGATCTGTGCATAATATTTCACATTCGCAGAAGTCGGCACTGCTGTCACCAGGTCTCTGACAAATTCCAGACTGGCAATCTCTGCCGGTACATCTTTTTCCTTCAGTCGTTCCTGCAAAGTAATCAGATCGACCGGTTTTCCTTCATTGAACAGTTCGATCATCGAATCAAAGATCACTCCATATGACGCCTGATAAAAATCATCACCACTGATGATTTCTCCTGCAGTGGTGATGGCATCTTTATCCATAAGCATGGCGCCGACAACAGACTGTTCTGCTTCGATGCTGTGTGGCATGACTCGTTTGATGAGTGCTTCTTCCACGCCTGAATTCCTCCTATGCTTCTTCTTTTACAACAACTTTCAGCTCAGCCGTTACCTTTGGATGCAGCTTAACCGGAACCGTATGTGTTCCCAGTGTTCTGATTGCTTCTTTTAACTGAACTTTCTTCTTATCAATTGTAAGATCCATCTGTTTTTTGACTTCTTCTGCAATCTCCTTTGAAGATACAGAGCCGAACGCTCTGCCGCCTTCACCCATCTTGATCGCAACTTCAATCTTTCCTGCTTCGATCTTTCTGCCAAGTTCCTGGGCATCTTCATACTGCTGCTGAGCGATCTTGTCATCGTTCGCTTTCTTTAATTTCAGGTCATTTAAATTCTTTCCGTTAGCTTCTACACCTTTATTTTTCTTTAAGATGAAGTTTCTTGCGTATCCGTCGCTGACGTTTACGATCTCTCCCTTTTTACCAAGTGACTTTACGTCTTCTGTCAAAATAACTTTCATTACAAGTCTCCTCCTTCTATCATTTCGTCAATCACCTGTTTTAAGCAGGCTACCGCTTCATCCATATCAGTATGGTTAAACTGTGCACCTGAAGCGTTCATATGACCGCCTCCGCCCAGACGTTCCATGATGATCTGTACGTTAACTTCATCGATCGAACGTGCGCTGACGTATATTCTTCCATTATATTCTGTTAATACAAATGATGCCTTGATCGCACTGATGTCCAATAATTCATTTGCCGCCTGTGCCCCGATGATCGTCGGGCTTTCAATGTGAAGATCCACACCCCTTGCAATGGCAAATTTGTTACGGTACACTTCTGCACTGCTGATGATCTCCGCTTTTGCCCTGTAAGATTCCATATCGTCACGGAACAACTTTCTTACCAGCGTAATATCTGCACCGGACCTTCTCAGGAATGCTGCCGCTTCAAAAGTACGGACTCCGGTACTGTTCACAAAGTTGTTGGTATCGATCATGATGCCGGCATACAGGCTGCTCGCCTCAATCTTCGGGATCTTGATCCCATCTACAATATACTGCAATACCTCTGATACCATCTCACAAGCCGATGAGGCATATGGCTCAATATAAGATAACAGCGCATTATCAATATTGTCACTGCTCTGTCTGTGATGATCCAATACCACGATCGTCTTCGTTGTCTTCAGAAGGTCCTCACACTCTGTCATCATCGGACGGTTCGTATCTACAACGACTACCATTGAATTCTCGTCTGCCATATTCATCGCCTGTGACGATGTCAAAAACAGATCATCCGGGTAAGCCGGATCTTGTTCGAATAATTCATATAAAGGCCTGAGCGATGCTGACACTTCATTGATCACAATATAAGCACGTTTCTCCAGTGCCAGTGCCGCACGATAGATTCCCATTGCCGCACCGAACGCATCCACATCTGTCAGCTTATGCCCCATAACGAATATCTTATCTTTGACCGTGATAAATTCACGCAGTGCCTCGGCTTTTACACGCGCCTTTACACGGGTATTCTTCGCTGTCTGTTCTCGCTTTCCACCATAATAGGTAACACCGTGACAGTCCTTGATCACAGCCTGGTCGCCGCCTCTTGCAAGTGCAAGATCGATCGCTACACGCGCATAGTTATAACTCTGTGCATAAGAATCGGAACTCAGTCCCAGACCGATACTAAGTGTTGCCGGAATCCCATTTCCGATATTTACGGACTTTACATCATCCAGCAGGGAGAACTTATCTTCTTCCAACTGTTTAAAATAAGACTTTCGGATGATAATGAAATACTTATCATTCTCCAGCTTCTTGACGATTCCGTCAACTTTTGCAATATACTGGTTGATCTTACGGTCTACCAGAGCCATCAGAAGTGACTGTCTGACCTCTTCCACACTGTCGATCACTTCATCGTAGTTATCGATGTATACCAGGCCTGCAACCATTCTCTGTTCTTCATTTTCCCTGATCGTACGGTTCAGTTCTGTAACATCCTGAAGATATACCGCAATGAAATATTCCTTCTCCTTCGGCAATTCCATAAGCTGTTCCGTATCGCTGAATCCCTCTACCGATACCCTGCGCAGCTCTGCCTGGTATTCCTTATCATCATAATATACTTCCATCATGACCTTCTGCTGATCCTCTTTTGGAAATATACTCCGGTTCAATTCCGGAATGTATTTACTGATGTAAGCTTCTCCTTTTGGCTTTCCGCCCAGAATTGCTTCGAATTCGTCATTCATCCAGACTGCTTTCCCATCATCTAACAGGATTGCATAGGGAATCGACAGTTCCCTCAGCAGCGTATTCTGGACAATGCCATACTGTGCAGCAAATTCCACGAGATCCTTCATGATGATATTCTTACTGTAAAAATACAGTCCGCCTACCATGATGATATATATCAGCACGAATACGGCCATCAGGATTCCCGCTCTGTGATCCATCTCATACACCCACAGATCCATTGCGATCAAAAGCAGTGCCATGATTGCCGGCCACTGAATATAAAGCTTCAACTGGCCTTTCAGCTGCACCTTTCCATTTTCATTCTTTTTTTCCATGATTCTCGCCTCTGTTCGTGAGTCTTACTCACTACTTTTGCACTACAAAATGCCGATGGCATCTCACATTACACTTTATATACGTGATGATTATACCATTTCTTATCATAAAAAGAAAGATGGGAAATCTTAACGTTCTGTTAAGTGTTCCCCATCTGTCTATGTTTTTATTTCTTAAATTCCTTTTTCATTTATGCCTCATATCCGTTAGGATTCTGTGACTGCCATCTCCATGTGTCTGCGCACATCTCGTCCAGACCTTTTTCTGCTTTCCATCCAAGAACTTTCGCTGCTTTTGCAGGATCTGCATAACACATTGCGATATCTCCTGCTCTTCTCGGCTTGATCTCGTAAGGAATCTCCTTACCACATGCTTTTCCAAATGCTTTTACCATATCAAGCACGGAATATCCCACACCTGTTCCAAGATTGATCACGTCAAGTCCAGGATTGCTGAAGATATAATCAATTGCTTTCACATGTCCTTTTGCAAGGTCTACTACATGAATGTAATCACGGACTCCTGTTCCGTCCGGTGTATCATAATCGTCCCCGAACACACCCAGTTTTTCAAGCTTTCCTACTGCCACCTGCGAAATATATGGCATCAGATTATTCGGAATTCCCTTTGGATCTTCTCCGATACGTCCGCTTTCATGCGCTCCGACCGGGTTGAAATAACGAAGCAGAATGACATTCATATCCGGATTTGCCTTCTGTACATCTGTCATGATCTGTTCCATCATAGACTTTGTCCATCCATAAGGATTTGTGCACTGTCCCTTCGGACACTCCTCTGTGATCGGCATCTCTTCCGGACTTCCGTATACAGTTGCAGAAGAACTGAATACAATATTCTTAACACCGGTCTGTTTCATAACATCCATCAGTGTCAGAGTTCCTGTTATATTATTACGGTAGTACTCTAATGGCTTCTGTACGGATTCTCCGACTGCTTTCAGTGCTGCACAATGGATAACCGCATCTACGCCTTCTTTTTCCAGCATTGCCTTCAATGCAGCTTCATCCATTACATCCCCTTCATAAAATGTAATCGTCTTTCCGGTAAGCTCTTCTACCCTTTTTAAAGATTCTTTAGATGAATTACAAAGATTGTCATATACAACCACTTCATATCCTTCATTCAGAAGTTCCAGTGCCGTATGACTTCCGATATAACCGGCTCCTCCGGTAATTAATATTTTCTTGGCCACAATAGTACCTCCTAGTTGTTACTATACTTTTTCACGATTTCGTTCATAGTATACCACTTTTGTTCCATATCTTCAACAAGCTTGAACTGGGTACGGCATCTGTCAAGATTATGACCTTCTCTGTGTATCCTGAAATATTTATCTCCCTGCAGATAATCCGTAAGGAAACGCATGCCACATTCAAATGTCATCGTCTTTGCACCCATCGGCATCAGCTCGATCTCCTTAGCTGTCAGCTTTCCGGCACATCCTTTTAAAAATCCTTTCGTATACAATTCAAATAATTCCATACTGCAGGATACTTTCGTAAGGTCTGTCTCATCTTCCAGTGCCGTACTTGCACCGAAACGGATGGAATCCCCGAAATCATTCATCGCAAGCCCCGGCATAACTGTGTCCAGATCGATCACACAGATTCCTTTCCCGGTCTTATCGTCCAGCATAACATTATTCAATTTTGTATCATTGTGTGTAACACGAAGTGGAAGCTCATGCCTGTCCAGCATTTCTGCAAAACAATTAGCAAGCTCTTCTCTTTCGAGAACGAACCGGATCTCTTTCTCTACAGAAGCTGCTCTTCCCATAACATCTTCTTCCACTGCTTTCTTAAACAGCGCAAACCGGTTTCTCGTATCATGGAACTTTTCTATCGTCTCATGCAGTGTCTCCGCCGGATAGTCAGACAGCAGACTCTGGAAATTCCCGAATGCCACCGCACTTTCATAAAACTGCTCCGGCTTCTCTACCAGATCATAGGTACTTGCATCGGTAATAAATTTATAAGATCTCCAGTAATCTCCCGTAGAATCTATGTAATATGGTTTCCCATCAACCGCCGGGATCACATTCAATGTCTCACGTTCCGGATCTCCGCCATTTTCTATAATCTTCTTTTTCAGAAATGACGTTACTCCTGTGATATTCTCCATGACTTCTACCGGTTTTGGAAATGCCGTAGAATTCATTCTCTGAAGAATGACTTTGATTCTTCCCATCTCGGCAATCTCGAATATCAGAAGAAATGTATCATTGATATGTCCGCTTCCGTATGGACAGTCCTTTACTAATGTTCCTTCATATTTAAAATGTGCAATCGCTTCATCTCTTTGTTCCCGTGTTACAGGATTCATTTATTTTCCCTCCCAAAGATGCTGCGGGTACAGTCCTTCGTCTTTCATTCTCTGAATGGCTGCAACCACAACCGGTTTATCTTCTTTATAAGTTACTCCATACCATTTATCTGCGGATTTCAGTACCGATACTGTTGCTTTGTCTTCCGCAAGAAGATTACTTACTACAGTTGGCAGGAAATACTCGCATTTCATAGGATTCTCCTGCAGTCCTTTGTCAAGAAATGCCGGGAATCCAGCTTTGATCTCTTCTAAGATGCTCTTTGTAAATCCCCACATATTCATAGATACCGTTATATCATCCGGTACCTGTACCCATGTATTACCGTCGTCTTCTGTGTATGCAACGCCGCCGTTGTACTTTTCGATTCTGGTACGTTCTGTTACGGATATCAATTCTCCATTCTCATTCGTCTCACATACACCTCTGGATACATATCCGTTGTCCGTTACCGTATTGGCAAGATGATATCCGACCATTGTATATCTGTACTTATCATCATCTGCATGTGTAGACAGATAATCATAGATGAGCTTGAATGCTTCTACTCCATAATAGTCATCTGCATTGATCACTGCGAACGGTCCGTCAATCTCATCCATACAGCTGTACACAGCATGTGCTGTTCCCCAAGGTTTTACACGTCCTTCCGGTACTTCATAGCCTTCCGGAATGTTGTCGATATTCTGATAAGCATATGCTACGTCCATGTATTTTTCCATACGTTTTCCCACATGCTCTTTGAACTCTTCTTCGATCTCGTGTTTGATTATGAATACGACCTTCTCAAAGCCGGCTCTCTTTGCATCATACATGGAAAAATCCATGATAATATGTCCGTCATTGTCTACAGGATCTAACTGCTTCAGACCTCCGTATCTGCTTCCCATTCCTGCTGCCATGATCACTAATACTGGTTTATTCATTATAATTACCTCCATGTCTTTAGGATCTTTCGTTTCTAGATTCATTGTAGTATAACTATTTCCAGAAATCTTTATCCTATTATTTTCTTAATTTGCATTATTTATGTGGTTTAATTGTTCCAGATAACTGATGAATTTTTCTGCCATTTTCTTATTCCGTGCATTCACCATAATAGCCGCATGCGCATCATCATAAGAAATAATCTTCTTCTTTTTAAGCATATTATCTTCCGGAAAATCAATGGTTTCTTGAAAACCATCCTGTTTTTTGTACTCTTGATATACATCTTCTCTACAGATCAGTACATCCACTGCATCTGCGCCTACCAGCGTTGTCAGCGCTGTCTTTGAGGACAGGCTCCCTCCATCTTCCGGAATATTCGCCTGTATCCGGATGATCCCGTCCTTTTCGTCAATGCCTGCGTATTTACAGAAATCTTTGTTCAATTCTTCTGCCTTCTGCGAATCGCCCCCTGTGACCGCTACATTCAGAAGAACTGTCGTATGTCTGCCCTTGTACATCGTACAGCCAAGGTAGATAACACCGATTACCACTGCAAGTATGACCAGCCATATCTTATAGTACATCCATAGATATTCTACCTTTTTTCCCAACGGCATTGAACCAAAATTTTTGTCCAAATATACTTCCTCCTTGTCTTTCATCACTGTTCTTCATTATATCATACTTCCGGGCAAAAATAAGCGGAAGAGAACAGATTCCCATTCTCTCCCGCTTTCTTTTTTATTCATACGATTAATATTCAACTTCTACCGGCATTCCCGTCTCTGCTGATTCAAGAATTGCGATGATTGCAAGCGCAGTTCTTCTGGAATCTTCCAAAGTTACTCTGAATTCTTTTCCATCTACCAGACGATCTACGAAATCTCTGATACTTTCATAAGACAGACCCTTGCAACGGTCAAATACCATATTTGATACCAGAATATCCGGCACAGTTGCCTTCTCTTCTGTTACTTCCTCGATCAGGTTGTGGCTGGAAAGATCAAGACTGATCATTCCTTCTGTACACATGACACTGCATCTGAAGTCGTTAATATTACGGTTTCCGTTTGGTGTTACCCATCCGTTTTCCATATGGGCTACTACGCCATTTTCAAATTCAATTGTTGTAAGATAGATATCCGGTACATCTACGCCAAGTCCTTTTAAGATGCCTTCTTTCTTAACCGAATATACTCGTTTTGCTTCTGATCCTACCAGCCATCTTAAGGAATCCAGACTATGACTTCCAAGGAACCATAAGATAGAAGATTTAGAAGCCCATGAAAGCATATCTGTTGCAACCCATTTCACATCGCTGTGACGGATATATGCTGTATATGGTTTTCCGAGTTTTCCTGAAGAAATCTCCTGTTTTGCCGTATTAAACGGTGGATTCCATCGGTTATGAAGGTCTACCATGCAGCGTACACCATTTTTCTCTACTGCCTCACAGATTCTTGCAATATCTTCTTTTGTTGTTGCCAACGGTTTTTCGATCAGAATATCTTTCTTTGCATCTGCCATAGCGCAGGCAATATCAGCATGTGCAAAATCAGGTGTTACGATTGCAACTGCATCAATCTCCTCATCAGCTGCCATATCATGATAATCTGTATATACTTTACGGATTCCAAATTCGTCTGCAATCTCTCTTGCTCTCGCTTCATTCATATCACAGATTGCTACCGGATCTGCAAAAAGATGTTCTGCATATATTGACGCATGTGTGCGTCCCCATGTACCAGCTCCTACAATACCCATTCTGATCTGTTTAATTTCCATAATTGCATCCTCCTGTTCACTTTTATCACATTAAAAATATTGCTGTTGTTTATTGTTTTACCGCTCCAGCGGTCATACCACTTACCAGATGTTTCTGCAGTAATAAGAACATGATCACTACCGGCAAGGTGATCAGCACCGCTCCCGCCATCAATGTTCCCCAGTTCGTCGCATATTGTCCTGAGAAGCTTGCAATTCCGATTGGCAGCGTCCAATTTTCATAACTCTTCATAAATGTGCTGGCAAATAAATACTCGTTCCATCCATTGATGAAGGAAAAGATACCCGTTGCTACCAAACCCGGTACTGTCAACGGCAGGATTACCGTTGCAAAAATTCTGAATCTTCCTGCTCCGTCCACTCTTGCTGCTTCTTCAAGGGAGATTGGTATCGTATCGAAAAATCCCTTCATCATCCATGTACAAAATGGAATGGAGAATGTACAGTAAGCTGCTACCAGACCAATCTTTGTATCCAGAAGCTGCAGATTCCCCATAATTACATATAATGGAATGATCAACAGTGATCCCGGAAGTACCTGTGTTGTTAATATAAAATAAGATAAAAATCCTCTTCCACGAAAACGGAATCTTGAAATTCCATAGCCGCCTAATGTAGCAATGATCATGGAAAATGCTGTTGTCAACAGTGATACTATTACACTGTTTCCCAACCACTGCATAAAGTTAAATGTTGTGGAATGGGTTGTAAGCATCTCTTTGTATCCCTGCATAGTTGCTGCCTTTGGGATAAAGGACGGTGTCTTGCTGTATACTTCTCCTGCCGTTTTAAATGATGTCGAAATCATCCATACAAACGGGAACAGTGCGAACATACACACAATAACAACCAAAATTACTGTAATTACCTTTCTACCTGTTCTTTTTTTCATATCTATTCCTCCTCCTTATTCAGGACCTTGAAATAGAAGAATGTGAATGCCAGCGCTACGAGGAGCATCAGCATACCAGCCGCCGAAGCCTTTCCAAAATCAAAGTATTTAAATCCTGTCTGTTGTATATAAATAGTCAGAAGTTCTGTCGCCCTTGATGGACCTCCCTTTGTCAGTACATATGCAATTGCATAATCCTTGATCGTCCAGATAATCAACAGTAAGAATACTGTTGTTGATACCGAACGGATTGCCGGAATCGTGATGTACCGGATTTTCTGAAATGTTGTCGCACCGTCAATATCTGCCGCCTCATACAGATCTGTAGATACACTCTGCATGCCTGCCAGCAGCATGATTGCAACATACGGAAAACCTTTCCATATGTTAACAACCATTGCTGCCGGAAGAGCAACCGACACATCCTGAAGATATGCGATATTATGTGACAGAATTCCGGCATTATTCAACAGAAAATTGATGATTCCATAATCTTTGTCATACATTAAGATCCATACCAGACATGCTACAACTTCCGGAACAGCCCACGGAATGATGATCAGTGCCCGTGCCAGACCACGTCCCAAAAACTTTGTATTTAATAACAATGCTGTAATAAATCCGATGATATATCTTCCTGCAACGGTTACTACGATATAGATCAGTGTTACTTTTACGGAATTGAAGAAATATTCATCCTGTAATACTTTTCCGTAGTTCTCAAGTCCCACAAAATAGTGTCCGTTCGGCGATGGTTTTGTTACGTAATAATACTGAAAACTCATGATCGCTGCTTTTACTAACGGGATAACCAGAAACAGGAATAATATCAGTACCAGTGGAACAAGGAAGGCATATGGTTCCATTTTTCTTTTCCAATTACCATTTTTCTTTGTCTGATTCATTGATGGACCACTCCTTACTTAATCTTTTCTACTTACTATTCAGCATCTCTGCTCATAACTTCTTCTACCTGTTTCTGAGCCGAATCCATTTCTTCCTGTACATCCGCTGCCTGCTCTGAGAACATCTTCTGTGCTGCATCCAGCATAATCTGAGAAATTTCTCCAAGCTGAGAGATGTTAGGATCAGCTACAAGATCTGTGTAGTTGTTCTGCATAAACTCAACGATCTTGTGCTCTAACTCGTGATTCTGAATATATTCATCACTTGTAGAGTAATCTGTGTTACTTGGGATCATACCGCAGTCAGCGATAATCTTCTGTGCTTCATCTGTTGTCATCCACTCAAGGAATGCATAAGCTTCTTTTGGATGTTTGCAATTCTTGCTGATCATTGTTACCAGTGGATAATTTGTCGGATTCGGTTTATATGCTGTTCCGTCATATACAACGTCAAACTGTGGAATGATTCCGATATCATCCATTAAAGACTCATCTCTTTCTTTGCACATTCCCACAAACCAAGGACCATCCATGTTGAATGGAACATCTCCGTTCCAGAACATTTCTCTGGAGTCTTTCTTATCTGTAACCAGTTTTGCTGCTTTATCCTTCAAGATAAAATCCTGCCACCATTGAGCTGCCCATACATTTTCAGGTGCATTGATATTTACATTGTCAGCTGTATATGGCTCTGACTCTCCGTTCGGGAAGTACAGTCCGTTTGATACAGGTCTTGCGATCAGACGGTTCCACTCACTGACTGTGAATGCATGTGTTCCGGATACAACGCCCATTGCATATTTTCCATCGTCTGTAAACTTCTTGCATGCTTTTCTGAAGTCTTCCTGTGTCTTGATCTCATCCGGATTTACACCTGCATCTTTTAACATGGATTTACGATAGAAGATTCCGGTTGTTCCCCATGCATAGCTAGAGATTGCCAGTGTCTGTCCATCTACATCACACATATCCTGTCCGACCAGTTTTTCTTTCAGATCGTCGCTCATGTATTCTGAAAGATCCATAAATGTTCCGCCATCACGGATTGCGTTATATGTAGAAATGTTTTCTGGATATACCTGAATCATATCACTTTCGTTGTTTGAAAGAATCTCAGTTGTGATATTATCCCAATATCCATCATAACCAGCTCCAAGAATTTCAATTTCTACATTTGGTTCTTTTTTGCTGTATGCTTCAAGCAATGCATCGATTGCTTTTTGATGTGGTTCTTCAACATATACGGATGTTGAGAATGTCAGCTTTACTTTTCCACCATCATCACTGCTTTTTTTGTCATCGCCCTTGCTTCCACAGGCTGCCAGACTAGCTATCATTGCCGCACAAAGCATAACCGAAAGAACTTTTCTTCTTTTTTTCATAACATCTCCTCCTTTTGTTATGGTCGTTTTTGTTGATTTAATTATATAAAATTCAATATTTCACTGACATGTAATTAACTCAGTTTTTTGTGTTTTTTTATGAGTATTTTACATTTTTTCTGAATATTCTTGATACTTATTTAACATACTGATATTTCATCCATGTATTCATCAACTGTCTTGATGTTTTATTATATTTATAAATTTGCTTGCTTTTTAATAGATATTGAATTTATACTTTAAGTAGGATTTTTGTGCACAATATTGTAGATTTTTGTGAAAGTTGGTGTACGCATTATGTATAAAGCAATTATCATCGATGATGAACCCTGGACAATCATTGATATAGAAAAAACTTTTTCTCTGGAAGATATGGGATTTGAAATTGTCGGCTCTTATCGGACACCGCAGAAAGCACTTCCTGCCATTATCTCTAAAAAACCCGACCTGGTTATTACAGATATCCGAATGCCCGGAATGACAGGAATGGAACTCATCAAAAGTGTCCGTAATCAGAAGATTAACTGTGAATTCATTATTGTCAGTGGTCACAGTGACTTTTCCTATGCACAGGAGGCAATTTCTTACGGCGTTGCCGGATATTGTCTGAAACCACTGGATCCACATGAAACCTCAGAAGCACTGAACCGTGCCAAGAATCATCTCGACAGCCGAAAGACTATTACACCGGAGCCGTCCTATCTTGATGAGAATTTTGAAGGATTGAGGAACTATATAATCACTCATTTTTCAGAAAAACTGACATTAAAATCTCTGGCCGCAGAGTTTAATATGAATCCGAATTATTGCTGCTCACTTTTTACAAAATATCTTGGCCAGACATTTTCCGCTTATCTTACAGAACTTCGGATCACGGAAGCTCAGAACCTGCTTCATAATTCCGATTATTCTCTGGAAGAGATTGCCTCCCTGGTTGGTTTTAAAGATTACTTTTATTTCAGCAAAGTATTTAAAAAATACTGCAAATATTCTCCAAAAGAATATCGTACTCTTCCACATTAAAAAACAGCCAATGACGGCTTTACCGTTTATTTGAACACCAAAAAGATATCTGCGAGGTTTGATACTTATGAAAAAATCGCTTTTCCGCCAATTTATTGCACTTCTGTTAATTCCGGTCTGTATTATTCTCGTAATTAACTTTTGTATCATTATCCATCTGCACAAGAGTCAGAATGAGGAATTAAAGAACTATTGTATCTCTACACTTGAAAATATTAATGTAAATGTCTCTTCCATGACCACCAGTATGAAGAAAACAGCCACTGTATTTTCATCTCAAAAAGAAACACAGGCATATCTTGAAAGTTCATCTTCTGATTCTCATCAGCTTCAGCGGCAGTCTTACTCTGAGCTGATTGGCATGGCGCAGTCTTACACTCCGGGACTGATAGATATCCTTATGTGGGATCAGACTTCTGTAACAAGTCTGATTAGCTACATTCCTGCTGATATGGAAGATTTTGTTGTAAATCAATTTCAAGACAGCCGGAATGATACAGCCTCTTATTTTCGTTTTTACATACAGCCCGCAACCGACACCCCTTACATGATATATTTTGCACCAATATATCTTACTTCATTTTCTGAAAACTTTGGGAAATACATTGGCAACATCGCCATCATCTGCAAAACTAATGCATTATATAAACTGGTAAATGCATCCACAGATATTTCACTGACAATCTCTGACCGGACTACCAATCAGATATTGTATTCAAATGCCGTTGCCCGAAGACATATCCCGGCACGTAATAATTTTGAATTCTTCAAAAAAACCATGGAGCTTTCCAATAGTAATCTGGATATCACTGCCATCGCTTATAACGGACAGATCCATCTTTTACAGGGTCAGGAATCTCAATTCCTGCTCTCACTTGCGATTCTGCTTCTTGTATACATACTGTTAGTTATTCTTGCTGTACAACACCTGATCATCCATCCGATTCATCAGCTGAATGAAACAATCGAAAATCTTGACTATAAAAATAATGAACTGCACATTCAGACAAACGCAAAAAATGAAATTGGCTCCATCGCTTCTCATGTGAACCATATGCTTGACAGGATTTCTTCTCTGAACCAGCGTGACATTGAATCACAGGCGCGAATTTATGAAATGGAACTAAATAAAAAACAGACGCAAATTTATGCATATCAAAGCCAGATCAACCCACATTTTCTCTATAATATGTTACAATGTATGCGTGGGATTTCTCTGATGCATGATATTCCGGAAGTCGCACAAATCTGTACAAATATGGCAGATTTGTTCCGCTACTCTATCAAAGGTGCTTTTCTTGTTCCTTTGGAAAATGAATTGAATATCATCGACAAATATCTGTATATGATCGAAGTTCGTTTTCAGGGAAGGATCACTTATAAACTGGAAGTCTCTGAGAATACAAAAGACTGCCTGATTCCCAAAATGATTCTGCAGCCAATTGTAGAAAATGCTATTTTCCACGGTCTGGATGAGATTGAAGAAGGCGGCATTATCACCATAAAGACTACCAGATCAGAAGATGATCTGTACATTGCTGTCACAGATAATGGAGTCGGATTTTCCAAAGAAATGTTGTACGATCTAACTCGGAAATTGGAAGAAGAAATCACATTTATTAACAATTCACCTTCCGGAACCTCTGACAATATCGGTGTGATCAATATCCATAATAAGATAAGACTTTATGAAGGAAATAATTATGGTCTCTCCATTGACAGTATCCCAAATCATACTTCTGTCACTTTGCATCTGAATGCAAAGCAGCAAACTACAACTTAGTATTTTTTTACTTCCCAGGAGGACATACGTCATGAGTCGTTTTTTCAATCCCGATAACCCTATTATGGAGTTCATCGCAAAAATATTTGATTTGATCCTATTGAACCTGATCTTTATCTTCAGTTGTGTTCCGATCATCACCATCGGCGCATCCACCAGCGCACTTTCCTATGTGACACTGAAGATGGTCCGTGGTGAGGACCCCTACATCTGGCAGAATTTCTGGAAATCATTCCGTCAGAATTTTAAACAAGGTACACTGATATGGGTATTTTCCATTCTGGTCTTTATCTTTCTTGGAATGGATTTTTACATCATCAATTCACAGAATACAACACTGTTTGCAGTGATACGCATTCTCCTCTGGTGTGTATGTCTCATTGCATTATCTGTATTCTTATATGTCTTTCCGATCATCTCACATTTTGTGTGCAGTACAACACAGGCGTTAAAAAATGCAGTTTTTATGACATTCGGACACCTGCCGTATACACTGGTAATGTTGGTGATTACCGGACTGATCCTGTACTTATGCGCCTGCTCTGTTAAGACATTTGCTTTGGTCGTTGTGATCAGCGGGATCTGCGGATTCTCTGTAGTAGCATTTATCTACAGTATTCTGTTTGACCGGATATTCAAAAAATATGAGCCGGAATCCCCGGACAATATAGAATAATTGTAAAAACTATAAGAGACTATCCTGTTATTGACATAACGGATGGTCTCTATTTCATATAAAAAGAGGACAAGACCTGCTATCTCATCCTCTTATAACTATTCATATTCTAGCCCTTGATTCCTGACTGTGCCACACCTTCAATAAACTGTTTCTGGAAGACGAAGAACAATACAATGATCGGGATAACCGCCATTACGGCTCCTGCCATCTGCATTGGATACTTGGTTGTATACTGTCCCTGTAATGTCGAAAGAGCAGGACCAAGTGTCATCTTATCCATAGACGTATTAACGATCAATGGCCACATGAAATCATTCCATGCAAATTTTGCTGTAAAGATTACCAGCGATACGATACCTGCTTTTGTAAGCGGAAGCATAATCCTTCCAAAGATCTGGAAACGGTTACAACCGTCCAGCAACGCCGCTTCTTCCAGTTCCTTCGGCAATGACATAAAGAACTGTCTCAGAAGAAATGTTCCAAATGCACTGAATAAGTTTGGCAGGAACAATGCCGGTATCGTGTCCAGAAGTCCAAGACTCTGAACAATCCGGTACTGTGGAATCAGGAATATCTGACCCGGTACCATAAGTACAGATAACACCAGTACAAAGATCGCATTCTTAAACGGGAATTCGATTCTTGCAAATGCATAAGCTGCCATAGAGCAGAACAGCACCTGTACAACAGTTGTTACCACAGTTGATATAATTGTGTTCAAATATACTCTTCCAAACGGAAGTGCTGTTACGATAGATGAATACGCATCTGTCAGAAACTTCTTCGGGAAAATGGTCGGCGGTATCTGCATGGCCTCTCCGACTGTCTTAAAAGAAGTCAGGATCATCCACACAAACGGAAATACCGTGATCGTAATTCCAAGGAGAAGTAAGATATGTACAATTATTTTTCTTGAATTTTTACTCTTCATTTTTCTTCTCCTCCTCTCTTAATCATAATTTACCCATTTTTTCTGACCGATCATCTGGATCACTGTTACCAGCATGATTACTGCAAAGATCAGAATTGAAATTGCTGCTGCATATCCTTTGTATCCATAATCAAATGCCTGACGGTAGAATAACATAACAACCGTCTGCGTATTTGCATATGCCGGATTCGTTTTTCCAATCATCATATAAATGACATCGAACACCTGGAATCCACTGATGATGGATGTGATCATCACAAAGAAGATCGTTGGTGTCAGAAGAGGAATCGTTACCTTAAAAAATAACTGAATTGGTCCTGCTCCGTCAATCTGTGCTGCTTCGTAATAAGATCTTGAAATTCCCTGCATACCTGCAAGCAGGATGATCATGTTATATCCGATCGACATCCAGAGACCTACGATCATAACACTATATAATGCAATTTTCGGATCTGTCAGCCAGCCGATACCTTTTCCACCCAGTGCACGGATCGCACTGTTTAAGATACCCATTTTCTCGTTGTAGATCCATTTCCATACCATGGCAACAGCTGCTGCCATGGTTACGGATGGTAAGAAATACAAAGTACGGTAGATAGAGGTACCTTTAATCTTGGAGTTCAGAAGAGCTGCGATCAGGATTGATAAGAACAATCCAATCGGAACCGTAACTACAACGTACTTCAATGTATTTCCAAATGTTTTCAATACTTCGCCATCATGGAATAATTTCTGGTAATTTGCCAGACCGCAAAAAGTTGCGACATTAAATTTACTTACTTCGTTAAAACTAAACCAGATATTCTGGATAAATGGCCAGATATAGAACACCAGAAGGCCGAGGGTAACCGGCGCAATAAATATATACGCCGCAATCCAATCCTTCTTCTCTCTCTTACTCGCCCGTTTTTTCACTACGCCTGTTTTTGATTTACCTTCAGCCATATCTTTTCACCTGTTTCTTACTATTATTTCTGAAGTAACTTATCTGCCTGTTTTGTCAGACCCTTGCAGACATCTGAAAGTGATTTCTCTCCATTATATGCTTTCTGAAGTTCTGTTGCTTCCAGATCATACAGTTCTGCTGCTTTCGCACATACCGGAAGTGGATATGCTTCATCAGCGTGATTGGTATAAGCTGCAAGATTGTACTGTGAATTGGCTTCTGCAAAGTATTTCTGTGCATCTGTTCTTGCAGAGATTACAACACCTGTTTTTCCCTGGATTTCCTGAGCTTCTTTGCTTCCAAGCCAGATAGCGAAATCTTCCGCTGCTTCTTTGTTCTTGCTTCCTTCAAATACTGCATATCCAAGTCCGTTGATGCAGTTGTCTTCTTTTCCGTTGAATGTCGGAATCTCTACGCAATCAACCTTATCTTTAATTGCGTCATTGCTTGCATACTCTGGAACCATGTATGATCCGGCAAAGTTCATTGCAAGCTGTCCACCCTCGAACATCGCATCTGCTGTTGTCTCTGAAAGAGCTGATGCACTTGGAGATAATCCTTCATTATACATATCGATCCAGCACTGAATACCTTCCTGTGTCTTAGGATCATCATATCCTGTAGACTTCTTATCATCACTTAAGATATATCCGCCATTTGCATAGACGGTCTGATAATACCATGTCTGGAAATCAACCGGGCAGGCAAACGGATATACACCGTCTCCAAGTTTTCCGCTGTCTTTTAATGCCTTAGCAGTTGCAACCAGGTCATCATAACTCATATCATCTGTAGGGTATGGAACTCCGCACTTGTCAAAGATTTCTTTGTTATACCACAATGCATTGGTATCAAAATCTTTCGGCACAGCATAGTTCTTCTTATCACGGACATAGTTATTAACCAGCGTCTCAGAATAGCTGTCCTTGATATCTGAGTCTTTGATCTTATCTGTCAGATCATCCAGGATTCCTCCCTCTACATATGAGTCCAGATGAAGAACGTTCAGCCAGAATACATCCGGAGCTTTTCCTCCACTTGCTGCAGCTTCAAGTTTTGTCCAGTATTCCCCCCCCTTATATGGTGTTAACTGGATATTGATCTTGACATCTGAATTTTCTTTTTCATATGCCTTTACCATTTTCTCCATAGCCGGTCTCTGATTCTCATCCCAGATACCAAAATTTAATTCTGTCTTTCCTCCGGAAGCACTTTCACCTTTACTTCCGCCACATGCTGTCAGCATCGTTGCACCCAGGGCTACACAAAGTCCCAGAGCTGCTACTTTTCTCATGTTCTTTTTCATAATGTTCACTCCTTCTCTTATTATTATAGGGTTACGTTTTATATGAAGTCTTCTGCTTCTCTGCAAAAAACACATATACTATATTGTTGTCATATTTACCGGAATGTATCTATCTCAACTGCTTTTCCGTCATGCAGTCTCGAATATTCGGCTGCCAGTGCACAATAATGACTCTGAAGCGATCTGTCCAGAGATGTTATGTATGTACTCTCTGTCTTTTCTCCGCTTATAATATCCAGAAATTCCTCAACCATCTTATTGTCTCCACCGCCGTGTCCCGAAAAATCATCCGATAAAGCTGCTACATCGATTACTTCTTTCGTCCTTCCCGGATCGAAATACTCGATTACGATTTTGCTTTCCTTTTCATCCGGCTGCATATCTACGATCACTTCACCTCTGGTTCCCATAAACTTCGCATATCTGGAAGTCTCCGCTGTAAAACCACACATGGTAAAGCTCATCGTTGTTCCATCTGTCATATTCAGATTAACCACCTGATGATCCACTACATTATTATTACAATGGAATACACATTTTCCATATGGACCTGTCTTCAGTGCTTCTATCAGCTTTTCTTCTGTTGGTCCGGATGGAACAAGCACATCTAACGGCCACCCTCTGTTACCTTGGCGGTAACCGATTCTTTCATGTTCCAGGTATATCTTTTCTGCATCAAAGATGCAGTTATCTTTCGCTTTGCATCCTTCCAGACATCTGTCTGTACAACCTTCCGGTGCATGTTCCGTTTTGAAATAATTCAGTTCTCCATAGGATGTAAGTGATCTGCATGTCTTATTTGCAAGCCACAGATACAGATCCATGTCATGACAGCATTTCTGAAGGATCATCGGGCTTGTCTCATCTGAATTTGCCCAGTTGCCTCTGACAAAGCTATGTGCCTGATGAAACCATCCGACATTTTCAATCGCCATGATCGAGATCACATCGCCTATCGTTCCTGCATCCAGGATTTCTTTCACCTTCTGATAGATTGGTGTATATCTTAGAACATGACAGACAACCACTTCTCTTTTACATTCTTTTGCCACTTCGGATATTTTTCTGCATTCACCCAGATCCGGTGAAATTGGTTTTTCAAGAAGCAGATGATACCCTTTCTTTAAAGCTTTTATAGCCTGACCCACATGTTGTCTGTCCTGTGTTGCTATGATCATCGCATCCGCAAGTTTTTCCTCCTTTAACATGTCTTCGGCGCTTTCATAACAGTGTGACATCGGAACATCATATTCTTCTGCCGTCAGTTTTACTTTTTCCGGATCAATATCTGCAATGGCTACGATTTTCATCTTATCCGGATATATTTTTGCAGCTTTTGCATAAGTATCTCTTCCTCTGCTTCCGAGACCTGCAATTGCAACCGTCATTTGTCTACTCATCTTTCTCATCCGCCTTCCTTTATCTGTATTAGTGTATCTTACATTTCAATGCTATAAATCTGTTTCCCGAAATCAACGGTTACCTTTGTGCCATCCGAAAACATCGTTCTTTGGATCTCCGGATTGCCATCCACCATTTCATGGCTTACCATCTCGCATTTTGCAACCTTTTTGTGAAGTTCCGTCACCACTTTACATCTCTTGATGTCCTCCATGATATGCATCTTAACATTTCCTTCAAAGGAACCGTCAAAATCCGGATATGCTCCATCACGGATCAGATATGGTGCACCTCCATTCAGTAAAGCATACAGCATGTAATCTTCGGTATCATCTATCTTTTCCATCATCCATGGTTCGATCAGGCAGTCATGATATACCAGATTGAACAGTGGTACCGGTATTCCGTGTTTCGGACTTCCCGGTTTGCGAAGCATAAAATCATATGGTGCGTAATGACAGAACACCAGGCTTCTTGCGCTCCAGTCACTGACTTCCTCCGAACTTGGAAGGATTCCTTTTGACATCAGATAATCAAAACATCTTGCCCGGTAGTCGTAACATTCCCTTCTTGTCATACGATGTCTCGGATTATTGCACTCATCTCCTTCGTTACAGGTGAACACATCCAAATATGCTCCGTCCAGATGAATCTGGTTCTTTTCCAGTTCACTAAAATTACGTTGTACATAATGTGGAGCCTGTGTTGCACACAGATATGACTGCTGCCCGCCTGCCCATCTCTTATGTGTCGGAATTGTTCCGTCCGGCAGTCTGCAGGCATAGTCTTCGTCAAAACTTTCTGCCGAAAAGTAATAATCACGGTACTGATCATGGATCCCGAACAGATCCCCCTGTTCTTTCATAGTATCCGACAATTCTTTCATTGCCTTCCATCCACCTGCTTCTTCACAAGCCGGTGTATAATCCGGGTGATTATTATCGTATCCAGGTTCTGCCCATCCATCCAGATGAAGATATAGTTTACCGGCTCCCAGTTCGTGAAGTTCTTTCATTTCTCTGGTTCTGACCGCAAATGATGTCAGGTTATTATTCTTTTCCGGATTTTCCGGATCAAAAAAGTCTGATTCCGGCTGGACAAATGTCTTAATCCCTTTATGTATAAAACTGCATCCGATCAGATCATTAACCGAAGGAACTCTTGCTGCCTTTTCATTCAGCGTACATAAATTGCCCTGTTCTTTTACATATTGCCGGTAGATCTTACATGCATCGTTATAGTCACCATCTTCGATCAATGTATATCGTACAATTCTTCTGTAATCCATCCTTCCGAGACTTGGCTCAAATCTCACACTGACATGTGTGTATGGTCCGTTCTGAGGATGCTCCGCCTGATATCCTGCATTCCATGGTGTAGTACAGATCGCAATGTATCCATTTCCACCTTTAAACTGTGCGAACCAAGGCATATATCCTCCGGCTGTCTCAAAGAATCCATCAAACGGGATATCCTTTAGTTCTGTCTCCCAGTCATTCGGAATCATCACCCCCTGCTGCATATTCAGGAGCGTATACCAGTCTTTTCTCTTTTCTTCCAATTCCAGTTCTCCCGGCCAGAACAATTTTTCCACCGCAAGCCCTTCCTCACAAATCGGAATCCATTCAAAGAAAATGTCTTCTGTACATTCTTCAATCCATGCATAAGTTTCAAATGCATATGGAACTTTTTTTCCTTCTATCTCAAATCCGGCAAATGAACTGCGGATTCCCTTTCCGATTCCGTTCTGTACCAGTTCGTGATGGATTTCCAGTGCTTCGTCAAAATAAACGGTTCCTTCTTTGCATTCCATTTTCGGACGGTACTCACTTGTCCAGTTCCATTCGGTATCCCCTTTCCCGAACGAAAACTTTAGATTATTATCATCCATTCTAAGTTGTATTGTGTTAGTCTTTACCTCCAACATATGAACCACCTTTCATTGGCAAATTCGCTAATTTTCTTATTCCTTTTCGTTCATTATATTGTATTCTGCACAAGATTGCTTGACATATTGTCCATGCTTATTGTCATATCATCCACAAGTTGTTATAATATAAGCCTGGAGGGACGCTTATGACTTATGTAAAAACCAGATTGCAGCATTCCATCGACATTGATGCGATCATCACACTGCACTATTTTGAATATATGAAAAATTTCGAATTCAAAGGCGAGTCACATAATTTTTGGGAATTTCTTTATGTCGACAAAGGAACCGTTGCAGTCCGTGCCGATGATACCTGGACAACTCTTTATACCGGTGACATTATCTTTCACCAGCCAAATGAATTCCATGCCATTAAGTCCATCGGGAAAGATTCACCCAATCTGGTCGCCATGTCTTTCACTTCCAGTTCGCAGGCCATGTCTTTCTTCGTAAATAAAAGCTTTACACTCAGTATGGAAGAACGGGCCATGATCTCCAGAATCATCACGGAAGGCCGGCATACGCTTGCAACGCCTATGCACATTCCTTCGGTCGAACAGGTACAGTTAAAGGAACATGCACCTTTTGGCTCCCAGCAGATGATTCTCCTTTATCTTGAGATGTTTCTGATCACCCTGATCCGTGAACATCAGGAAGAGAGCGGCGCCTCTATACAGCATAAGTCTTCTCCCGAGAAAGAATCTGCAGAGCAGGAACGCCTCAGCGAAATTCTGAAATACCTCGAATATCACATCTGCGAAAAGCTGACGGTAAAAGACATCTGCAATGAATTCTCCATGTCCCGTTCTGCCGTTCAGTTACTGTTTCACGAACAACTGAACTGTGGTGTGATCGACTATTTCAACCAAATGAAGATTCAGCGTGCCAAAGACATTATCCGTGACGGTTCTATGAACCTTACCGAAATTGCTTATTTTCTTTCTTACAGCTCACTGCCATATTTTTCCAAGCAGTTCCGTCTTGCAACCGGCATGTCACCTTCCGCTTATGCATCTTCCATAAAAGGAATTACCGATGCTGTCTACGAGGCAGAAGAGCGAAACCGCGATCTATAATCACTCATAAAAAAATGGCGCAACAAGGCTTATTCATTACACCCCGTTGTGCCATTTTTTATTATTTCATTTTTATTTTCAGTCTGTTGTCTAAAACTCTGCCTTTAAAAATGCTTCATAGCATCTTACTGCTTCATATATGTCTGCCTTGCTCGTCGTCTCCCACGGTGCATGCATTCCAAGGACTGCCACACCGCTATCGATAACTTCCATGCCGTACACACTCATCAGATAAGCGATCGTTCCTCCGCCGCCTACATCAACACGGCCAAGTTCTGCTGTCTGGAAATGCACCTTTGCATCTTCCATGATCTTTCTTAACTGAGCCACGTATTCCGGATTGGCATCATTGGAACCGCTCTTTCCTCCCGAACCTGTATACTTGTTAAATACCGGCCCACATGCAAGAAAGGCCGCATTCTTTTTCTCATATACATCCTCATACATCGGATCAAATCCCGCACTTACATCAGATGAGAGCATCTTGGAATTTGCCAGCGTCCTTCTGAGAACAATGTCATTATATTCAATCCCTTCATTCAAAAGAATGTATTCCGCAACTGCATTTTCGAAAAACCTGGATGTCATACCACTCGCACCCGTACTTCCAATCTCTTCCTTGTCAACCAACAGACAGCAGGCAGTTCTCGTAACCTCTTCTGCTTCCAGTATTGCAAACAACGAAGTGAATGCACACACTCTGTCATCCTGTCCATATGCCAGAATCATACTGTTATCCAGTCCACACTCTCTGGCTTTTCCTGCCGGCACAATCTCTAATTCTGCCGAGAGGAAATCTTCCTCTTCAATATCATATTTTTCTTTCAGAAGATTCCTGATTCTCCGTGTCACCGCATCCTCTTCTCCGTCCTCCGGACGGTTGCCGATCAAAAGATCCATCTGTTCCCCATCGATGAAATCTTTTGCCAGCTTTTCTCTCTGCTTTGCTCCTAGATGCGGAAGAAGATCATTGATCACAAGCACCGGGTCTGTCTCTTTTTCCCCCACACAGACCTCTACTTTTTCCCCATCTTTCTTAATCACTACACCATGAAGCGCAAGCGGAATCGAAAGCCACTGGTATTTTTTAACGCCACCGTAATAATGCGTATCAAGAAAAGCCAGTCCTTCATTCTCGTATAACGGGTTCTGTTTGACATCAATTCTCGGTGAATCAATATGTGCACCAAGAATATTCATCCCCTCTTCAACCGGCGCAGTTCCTGCATGAAAAAGTACAATGGCTTTCCCCATATAATCCATATATACTTTATCTCCGGTGCGAATCTTCTTTCCTGCCTTGATCAGCTGTTTCATATCTTCATATCCCTGAGCTCTGGCAAGTTCAATGGTCTTCTGTACGCACTCCCGTTCTGTTTTTCCTTCATCCAGACATGTACGATATAACGCATTGGTTTTTTCCAACTTCTCCAGCTGTGTCTCGCTATATGTCTGCCATAAATTTTTACGTTTCATAACTTCTGATCTCACCTCTTTCTCCTTTTATTTAAACTGTATTATAAACCATGTCTTTTAAAATTGTATTATATTTTTGTCCATTGAAATTGTAGAATCGTCCAATATTCTACAAAAAATTCTCTTTTTAACCATATTCCCTTTGCTTTTTATTTTTCTGTGCTGTATGATGTGGGATAAAAAAGGGGGCACTCTATCATGGAATATTCTGGTGTTAAGTTACATAATTCTATTACTGTCGGAAAGATATTCAGTATTCATTATTTTGAATATATGAATAACTTTAAATTCTCTGGTGAAGCTCATAATTTTTGGGAATTTGTATATATTGATAAAGGCGAAGCCGGTATAACTCACAATAAATCTTATACAGTACTACACAAAGGGGAACTTTTCTTTCATAAACCCAATGAATTTCACAGTGTCCGGGCAACAGGCACGATTGCACCCAATCTTATTGTTATATCTTTTGAGTGCAATGACAAGGCAATGAATTTTTTCAACAATCGTCGTATGAAAATTGATGAAACTGCACAAACATTGCTCGCCAATATTATCATCGAAGCAAAACGTTGTTTTAACTGTCGTCTAGACGATCCTTATCTTCAAAATATGCCTTTAAAAGACACAGACATTTTTGGTTCACAACAAATGATTCGATTATATTTGGAACATTTTTTGATTCATTTAATCCGATGTTACTCTCAATCTTTCCTGCAACACAAAAAGCTTTCAGAAGCAAAGCTTCCGAAAGCTACAAAAACAAATAATGACACTGAAACATTCAATAAAATCATTGATTATCTCAACCGGCACATAACATCACATGTAACTATTGACTTGATTTGCAAAGACAATCTAATTGGTCGTTCCCAATTACAGAAATTATTCAAGGAACAATGCAATCGGGGTATTATCGAATATTTTTCAATATTGAAAATCGAAGTTGCCAAAGAACTGATCCGAACCAATCACATGAATTTTACACAGATTTCTGCACATCTTGGTTACACCTCTATTCATTATTTTTCCAGGCAATTCAAAAAAATTGTCGGAATGACACCTTCTGAATACGCTTCTTCTGTCAAAGCAATAGCAGAAGGAAACGCAAACTAATCGTCTTCTATGACTGTTATTTAATTTGCATGAAATTCATAGCGGAAAGGAAGTATCTGCTTTCCCCCATACAATTCATGATTCAGGATCTCCCAGAGATCCTGGATACTGTCTTCTCCTTCTCTTACATCATCAACCACAATTCCTTCTTCACTGTTCAGCAATTTATCCGCTTCTTCAAGCCTTCCTGTCTTCACAAGCCCCAGTGCATAATAATATTGCACCCGCCCGATGGATTTCATATCTTCATCCATAACAGCATACTGCTGTAAAATTGCCCTATATGCTTCGCATTGACTCAGAATTTTAAGTCCTTCTTTCTGATATGACAGACAGTGTCTCTTAAGTTCCATTCCTCTTTGTGCATACAATGCCGCAAGATTTTTATTTCCTTCATGAATACTTAAACATGCCAGTCCATGCAGCGCCCATGCGTTCTCCTGAAGTTTCAACGATGTTTCATACATTTCTTTCGCAATTTTATCATTTCCTTTTCGGAATTCAAGAATCCCAAGATGATAATATGCATACCAGTTTTCATAATTCGGTGCTAGTGGTTTCAGCGTCGTCTTTTTCAGATAAGCCAGAAATTCTTCTCCATTCCAGAATGCATCCGGTTCTGTCTCTGGGTCCGGACAATGAAGCTCTCCTGTCTCAAAAAAATGTTCCCACTTTTCCATACTTTCCGTTTTCTTTACAAATTTCAAATGACCCGTTCTTGCGTACTCTTTGCGAAATGCACCATAACCACTTCCCGGAGTAATCAGTTCTGCCTCTGTTAATGCCATCTTTTTTGTTTTCTTCAATTCTTCTTCCAGTTTCCCGATCAGCTGAGTTTTTTGCAGATAGTCTGTTATGTATCTTTTTCTTTCTTCAAATGATTTATCATATATCTCTGCAGTCAGTTCTTCTGAATATGCCGGTCCGTAACATTCCATCCATTCCCACGCAGTGTGTGGTGCCATCGGAATACATCCATACTGTGTCTTTCCAAGTCCCGCCTGAATTTCTACATAGCGCCCTGCATCTTTTGTCAAAAACTCCTGCCAGTGATCAGATGCTGCATTACTTCCCCATGAAAACAGTTTTCTTCCTTTCAGTCTTCCTGTCGAAAACTGTAAAAGCCCTTTTCCGTTTTTATCTACATTTACAATATATTTCGGCTCGTTTTCCGGGATATTAAAGAAATAATCAATACTCCGTGGAATTTTCTGATAATCCGAAACATCCACACCATCCACTTCTGGCAAAGATACTTTACGACATTCAACACCTGTTCCTGCATATGCTTCTGATGCAGGAACTGTTATATGTCCCTGTTCATACTCCGGAACCGCCATATTGCTCCACCAATACATCGGAATCACTTCCGTACTTTCATTCACTATTCTCATTCTACATTTCAAATATGAACAATCATCATCCAGCCAAAAATCCATCTGCCATGTTACCCCTCTGATTCTTTCATACTCATACATTCTCAGTACCGGTTCTCCTTCATCGGTATGTGTCTCTGCAACATATAATGGCTCTGTCGTATACGGCTGATGTCCTATAATGCCAAGATTCCATTCCACGCCTCCCGAAAACCAGGCATTTCGTACCGCCAGGTTACTGAACTGTAATACGTCATTCGTATAAAGCAGATTCCTGTTTTCATTTTTATCCCAAAGTTCCCATAATCTTCCACCATAATCTGGAAGAAATACTGCCTTGAGCTGATTATTTTCCAATACTGCCGTACGAATTTGCTTTTCTTTCAATTGCCTTTTGTAATTATTTCTCTGACGGTATGGATAAGAATCCGCTACTTTCCCATATCCTTCATAAATTTCATCTGTTTCATCCAAATAGAACTTTAACGAATTCTGCAGAATCCGTTCTCCAAGAAGATCTGGTACACATGACTCTTCTCCCAAATCTGCTGCAAGCATATTTTTCCATTCAAATCTTAATTCTGACATAATTTTTCCTTTCTTCGCTTCAAATAAAATCCACAGGACTTGCCAGTGGCAGTTTCTCCCGTATGCTTTAATATAAAAATGAAGCTGTCAACCATGACTACCTCCTTACATGGTATAACAGCTTCACCACCTTTCTACTACAAGGTTCTCTCTATCCCTTGATTCCTCCCGTTACTCCACCTATAATCTTCTCTGATAAGAAGAGATACAGAATAAAGGTCGGCAGGAATACAATAACAACTGCTGCAAACATTCCTGCCCAGTTGCCTGTATACTGCATAGACTGGAGCATTCCGTACAGTCCAACCGCTACCGGCCGTAATGTATCGTTGTTTGCAAAGATCAATGACAGGAAATATTCATTCCAGATATTGATAAAATTGAAAATCGTAACTGTGACGATTCCCGACTGAGCCATCGGGAACATAATCTTCCAGAATGTCTTCGTTGGAGGGCAGCCATCAATTGCAGCAGCCTCTTCATATGTTCGAGACAGGTTCGAGAAGAATGTCAGCAGAAAAATTGTTGTATATGGAATGTTGATTCCAATATACAGAAAGATCAATGTTACTTTGCTAGCAAATACACTGTTCAAGATTCCAAGATTGGCAACGATACTAAACAGCGGAAGCACAATCATGGTAATCGGAATTCCCATTGCCGATACAAAACTTGTCTGAATGATTTTATTTCCCAAAAATGTGAATCTCGCCAGTACATATGCTGCCGGCGCACAGATCAGGATCAGCAGGAAACATGATATCAGGGAATATAACATTGAGTTCATAAAGAACGTTGCCACACCACCAGATCCCCATGCCTGTATATAATTTTCAAAATGTAGTCCTGTAGGGAACTTTAATGCTTTTCCTGCGAAAATATCAGTTGTTGTCGAAAGACTCGCTGCAAGAATCCAGCCAAGCAGCATAAATGTGAAGATAACCCACAAGATGATCACGATATATCCAGGAGCCAGTTTCATTTCTTTTTTCCAGTTGATTTTCTGTCTTACTTTCTTTTCTTTTTCCATAACTGCTCCTCCTTTCTAAAATTCAAGATCATCATCTTTGATCAATTTGTTACAGATTGAGAATACGATCACTACACATACGCACAGAATGATACCGATTGCAGCTCCATATCCTGCATTTCTCTCTGTCACCGCATTACCTGCGCCAAATGTATGCATATACATATACTGTACCGGTACGATTGTTGCCTTATCTGCCGTAACCGTTGAGAACAATTGCGACCATACAAAGAATGCCGCTGTACTTACTGTCCACATTGTAATATTTGTTTTAAATACACCTTTTAAAAGAGGCATTGTCATATAGCGGAACTGCTGCGGTTTATTCGCACCGTCAATTGTTGCCGCCTCAAAAAGATCCGGGCTGATTCTTTCGATTCCACTCATCCAGATCAACATATGATATCCTATCATTCCGAAGCAGTATGCAAAAAGCAATGCCCAGAACTTGTGATCGGAATCCAGCCATGGAGTTTTCGCAAGTTTATGTAATCCAAGCGAATCTAAAACGCCCTTTAAAAGTCCAAACTTAGAACTATATACATACTGCAGCCACATAGTTGCAAGCGCTACCGCACTTACGATATTCGGAAGATAGATGATTGCACGGAAGAATTTCTTCCCGCGTATTCCACTTGTCAGGATTACTCCGAATAACAGGGACACCGATAATACGATGATTCCACCCAGTGCCCAGATTTTCAAAATGTTCATCATTGCTGTTTTAAAGATCGCTGTCGTAAACAACTTCTGGTAGTTGCCCAATCCAACAAATGTCCACCATTCCATTGTATCCGTTACTGACTCGATCTTATACATACTCATCATAATGGTTCTGATAATCGGATACAGGAATACTATGAGGAAGATGATTACTGCCGGGGCAAGAAACCCAACGATCATTTTTTTATTCTTCTTCACGTATATGCCTCCTTTTACTAAAATATGGTGGCCGCGTAGTAACCGCCCTGCCACCATATTGATCACTATCTAGTCTCTTTTCTTTACTGTCTGATTTTACTTTCCTGCTGCTTCTTTCATTGCTTTGATGAATCCTGCTGCGTCCAGTTTGCCTGAAGCAAGTTTCTGTGTATTTTCCTGAAGCACAGGTGTGATATCATTGTTGCTTTCTACGCCTGCTGCCCAGTCATAGAAAGTTGTTGTTGCATCGAATGCTTCTTTTACTCCTGCGAGTTCTGTCGGCCATGCATCTGAATTGGCTTTGTCAGTTGGGATACAAAGAGCATCTTCTGTCATCTTCTTATCGTACTCACCTGTTGTAATGTACTCGATAAGCTGGAATGCTTCGTCTGCCATCTTAGAATCCTTGTTAATTGCAAGTACCTGGTTTGCAATGTTGTTAGCTGTATTATCATCTTTTCCGTCCGGAACTGATGGGTAGTTGAAGTAACCCCATTCAAGATCATCTGCTACAGAATCTTTTGCTTCATTCGGAAGCCATGATCCGCAGATAACAATTGCTGCATCACCAGGAGCGAATTCCTGATTCTGTCCTGCCGGATATTTGTTTGTTGCGATATTTTTTGAGAAATAACCTTTCTTAGCGAAATCAGCAAAACTTTCTGCTGCTGCTTTAACTTTTTCATCATCCCATGTTACAGATTCGCCATTATATTCTTCTCCTGTTACCAGAGCTTTTACTCCATCCTGTCCGATATATCTTGCAAGATGATATCCAATGAATGATGTCAGATAAGCATCATCTGCTGTAATTGGTGTAATTCCTGCTTCTTTTAATTTTGCACAAGCTGCATCTAATTCTTCCCATGTAGTTGGTACGGATTCGATTCCTGCTTTTGTAAATAATGTCTTATTGTAGAAGAAACCAAAGATAGATGGCTGATATGGAATGCTGTGTAATGTATCATCTCCATCATGTGTCTGACCATATGCATTACGTGCAATCTTGAACAATGTCTCGTTACCGTGCTCAGATTCATAATCCTTAGCCATATCTTCCAGATCTAATAAGTATTTTCCCCAACTTCCGTTTACACGGTTAACATCTTCATCAAACAAATCAATCTGCTGTTTTGCGCTCAAAGCCGGCTCCAGTCCCTCTCTCTGTCCGGTACGTCCCTTGAACTGTACATCAACCTTAACACCAGTATCTTTTTCATACTTACTGATAGCTTCCTTGATAACCTTTGCCTGTGGTTCATCCTCACTCCACATAGCCCAGTATACAAGTTTGTCCCCACCTTTGCTGCTTCCACTGTCTGAACCTGATTTGCTTCCGCATCCTACAACCAGTGAAGCTGCCATTGCCACGCACAGAAGTGCGCTCACAATTTTCTTTTTCATAACACGTTTCCTCCTATTTCGTATCGTTTGTTGTTAAATCTATTCTAATACAAATTTGCACAAAAATCTTTGTCTTATAGAACTCTAAATTTGCACTATCTGCATTAGTTATTTGATTTTTGAACAAATTTATTGTATCATATTGTATAGATTTTACAAAGTATTATTTTCACAGACTTGCTTTTATTTACAAAACATATTGTAAAACATACACGCAAAGGAGAATAAGCATGGCATACTATGGAGTGGATTTACATAATTCTATCACTTTAGGACGAATCTTCAGTATTCATTATTTTGAATATATGAGTGATTTCAGCTTTGAAGGAGAATCTCACAACTTCTGGGAGTTTGTCTGTGTCGACAAAGGCGAAGTTGATGTAACCAGAGGAAAAACGCATACGATATTAAAAAAAGGAGATCTCGTTTTTCACAAGCCCAATGAATTTCATAATGTTAAAGCGACCGGCAATATTGCGCCCAACCTGGTTGTTATTTCTTTTGAATGCCATGATGATGCCATGTACTTTTTCAATGACAGGATCTTGCGGATTGATGAGACAGAGCGTAATCTGCTTGCCGACATTATAATAGAAGCCAGACGCTGTTTTGACTGCAGACTGGATGATCCTTATCTACAGAATATGCCTTTAAAGGATTCCAATACATTTGGATCTCAGCAGATGATCAGACTCTATCTGGAACATTTTCTGATCCACCTGATCCGCCGCTATTCCAATCCGGTCGTCCTTCAGAAAAAACTTTCAAAAGTAGATGCCCCCAAAGCTACAAAAAGTAAAAGCGATGCCGAAGTTTTCAATCGTGTTACCGACTACCTGGAAAGCCATCTGAACACACATGTTACCATTGACCAGATCTGCAAAGACAATCTGATCGGACGTTCACAGCTCCAAAAGATTTTCAAAGAACATTGTGATCTCGGAATCATTGAATATTTTTCAATGCTGAAGATCAATGCTGCAAAAGAATTAATACGTACCAAGCAATTAAATTTTACTCAGGTTGCAGAACACCTTGGGTATACCTCCATCCATTATTTTTCCAGACAATTCAAAAAAGTGTCCGGAATGACTCCTTCGGAGTATGCATCTTCGATTAAGGCTATGGCGGAGGGGGAATTCAAATAATTTTTCTTGGGATTTAATTTATTAACTGGGGAAGCGGCCTCTCAGTCCTTGAAGGAAACAATAGATAAGGCTTCTTGTTCAGGTTCCATACCATAAGAAACACTAAGAGAGTCAGAATCACCTAAAAGCAAAGGAACTACGCTCAAACTCGGCGTTCGCCTCAAACACGTTCGCTTCGTTCCTTTAACGGTGCTTCTGACTCTCTGATTGTTTCTAACGGCATTCCACATTCACAATAATTCTTATCTATTGTTTCCTTCAAGTCGTGACTGGCAGCAGATGTTAATAAATAAAATGCCCGGAAGTGTAACCCGGCGGAGTCCACTACGGTTACGCAATTGCCATTTAAGGAATGTTATGTTAATATACATTCATCGACAGCTATTCTGTCTGTCGGATAAATTCAAAATATATAAGAATCGGGTCTTGTATATTTCAAAATAGCGTTAGCTATTCGTGAGGGAAATCAGAAGATAATTCACAGAAAATTTTGAAACAAAGGAAAAATGAAAAGCATATTTGCACGATTGATGTTGCAGAAAAAATATATTTTGCTTATACTAAAAGTAAATATCCGGGATTTTTTCGTGCAAAGTGCGGAAAGGAGTCCGGATGGGAAAAGAAAACAGAGAAGCAAAAAGTAGTGTACTGGTAGATTTGATGTATGAAGATGAATCTGCAGAAGAAAATGAACGTTCTTTTTATAATGCCTTACATGAGGAGCAGTTACCGAACAATATAGAGATTAAGAAACTGCGAGTAGAAAATGTTGTATATATGAATTTTAAAAATGATTTTTCATTTAAAACAGGAGATCAGGTTTTAGTTCTTGGAGAACATCAGTCGACATTGAATAACAACATGCCTCTCAGAGAACTTATGTATATTGGAAGAGTATTGGAACAGTTAATTCCGATAAAAGACAGGTATAAGAAAGGACAGGTTCATTTTCCTACACCTGAATTTTATACATTGTATAATGGCAAGGATTTTATGGAAAAAGAGAAGATATTAAAGTTATCAGATGCATTTGAAACGAAGAGTGATGATCCTATGCTGGAATTGAAAGTCCGGGTGATTAATATCAATCCAGAAGCAGGACATGAATTGTTGGAGCGTTGTCCGATAATACGGGAATATAGTGAATTTATAGAAATAATCCGTAAATATCAGAAGAAAAAAGATGTAGAACCATATAAACATGCAATTGAAGAATGTATAGAAAAAGGAATTCTTGCAGACTATCTAAAAAGAAAAGGAAGCGAGGTTGTAAATATGTTAACGGCTGAGTATGATTATGAGACAGATATTGAAGTACAGAGAGGCGAAGCATATGATGAGGGAAGAGAAGAGGGAAAATTTGAGGAAAAAAAGAATCTTATAAAAAATCTATATGAAGCAAAATTTACAGTTGCTGAGATTTCAAAACTGTTGAAAACGAAAGAAGATGAAGTGGAAAAGATTATAAATTGCTAGTAAAAGGGAGCTGATCGTAGTTGATCAGCTCCCTTTTCATCCATGTTTCCGGTAACAACTGGGGACTTATTTGTAATAAATCGGTCGGGTATCCACAGCCTTCCTGAATTAAATCCCAATTTTAGCAAGCGCTGCCTCATCCCCAACCAACGTCACATCATTATGCAGCTGGAGAATAGAAGCCGGCACTTCCGGTGTGACCGGGCCGAAGAAAGCACGCTCTACGATATCTGCCTTGTTTTCTCCATTCACTACTATCAGGATCTTCTTTGCCTGCATGATTGTCTTGATTCCCATCGTATATGCCTGTTTTGGCACATCGTCGGCAGATGCGAAGAATCTCTTATTTGCCTCAATCGTACTCTCTGTCAGATCTACACAATGTGTTTCCTTTTCAAATGCTTCTCCCGGCTCATTGAAACCGATATGTCCGTTATGTCCGAGTCCGAGCAGCTGAAGATCCACACCGCCCAGTGATCGGATCAGTTCTTCATATCTTCCACATTCTTTTTCCGCATCCGGCTCCATTCCGTTCGGAACATTGGTCCGTTCCGGATCAATATTCACACGGTCAAACAGATGTTGATGCATAAAGTAATAATAGCTCTGATCATTCGTACGTGGCAATCCCTTGTATTCATCCAGATTTACTGTCGTAACCTCCGAGAAATCCAGATCTCCCTTGTTATACCATTCAACCAGCTGATCATAAGTTCCGATTGGCGTAGATCCTGTTGCCAGTCCCAGTACACAGTTTGGTTTCATGATCACCTGTGCAGAGATGATATTCGCTGCTTTCCTGCTCATGTCCTTGTAATCTTTTGCTTTGTAAATTTTCATAAGTACAACCTCCCAATTGTATTTGTTACTTTCTTTTCAAAATTACTGCATTTTCAAAATACTCCGGCAGATGAAAATTCGGCCGTTCGCTTTCCACGCATCTGTACGCTGCATAATGTTCGTATTCCTTTGTTTCACAAATTTTATAGAAATTGCAGCGAAAATCGGATCCTTCCTGTAAATTCAATTTCCCGTATACTTGTTCCAGTATTTCTATCGGAAGCGTAAGATTCACATTCCATTGCTCTTCCTGTATTTCTGCGCTACATTTCATCTTCCGTATCTGATCCGGCGTAAATGGTATCCGGTTCATCTTATTCTTTCCATAGCATGCAAGAAGTGCACCATTTGCATTCATTTCGAAGTTAAGATAAATATCATCTGCTGCCGTATCATTTCCTTTAAATTGAAAAAAAGCCTCCATAGCACTGTCTTTGTAAACCGGATCCTGGTCTTCTTTATAAACCCGGAGAGGATCCTTCTCCTCACACACAAGTTTGATATACAATCCTTCCCCCTGAACAAATCCAATATACCCATAAGTTTTTTCAATCTTCTCTGTTCCCCATAACAGATTTTCGATTTTAAACAGCTCTACTGATTCTAATAACTCTTTGTTTTCTATCAACCGAACTTCCATATGCCGACTCCTGTTGCATAGTTAATGGCTTCTATCTCAATCTAGCAAATATACCGCAGAAAAACAAGATTGTATAAAATCAAAGAGACAAACGTACAAAAAAATAAACCAATCGTGACAGCATTCTTTACGCAAAAAACCGCCAGTGCAATGCACTGACGGTTTTCAACATTCAATATTAGTCCTGTACGTATGGCATAAGAGCGATGTGACGTGCTCTCTTGATTGCTACTGTAAGAGCTCTCTGGTGCTTAGCGCAGTTTCCAGTAATTCTTCTAGGAAGAATTTTTCCTCTTTCAGAGATGTACTTTCTTAATTTTGCTGTATCCTTGTAATCGATTTCGTTATTCTCTTTTCCACAGAATACGCAAACTTTTTTTCTTCTGCGTCCGCCGCCTCTTCTCTTGAAGCCGCCTTCTGGACGATTTCCTTTATCGTAAGCCATTTTGGTTTCTCCTTTCAACAAAATGAAATGCGGCAAGTACCACAGCATGGTACTATTGCCTAATTAAAAGGTAATTCCTCATCAATTCCATCCGGAATGTTCATGAAGCCGTCACCTGCATCAGATACTGGCGTGGCTGGTGCCGGAGTCGGTGATGGAGCTGCCGCACGGAAACTTCCTGCATTTGCGTCGCTTACTGCCTTGCTTTCAGCAAATTCCTGATCTTCTACAACAACATCTGTTGTGTATACTTTCTGACCTTCTTTATTGGTATAGCTTCCTGTCTGAATACGTCCGGTTACGATAACCTTCAGTCCCTGACGGAAATATTTCTCAGCAAATTCTGCACTTCTTCCGAAAGCTACGCATCCGATAAAGTCAGCTGTCTGCTCTCCGTCGTTGTTACGTCTGAATCTGCGGTCTACAGCTAATGTATATCTTGCGATCGCTGTAGAATTCTCACCCTGTGAATATCTTACCTCAGGATCTCTTGTCAAGCGTCCCATCAAAATTACTTTATTCATATTATACCTCTACTTCCTGCTTATGCATCCTGTCTAACGCATAAAAATCTGATAACGTTGTCCATAATGCGAATTCTCTGCTCGATTTCGCTTGGAGTCTCAGCATCAGACTCGAAGTGGATGAAATAGTAGTATGCTTCTTTCATCTTCTGAATCTCGTAAGCTAATCTCTTCTTACCCCATTCATCAACGTCAGAGATCTGTCCACCGAAACGTTCAACTAATGCTTTCACCTTTTCGATTACCTGAGCTCTTTCGTCGTCTTCGATTTTTGCACTGACAACAACAGCTAATTCATATTTGTTCATGTCGTCTTGCACCTCCTTCTGGTCTTTTGGCCCCCGCTCATCTTATGTGGGAGCAAGGATTTCTGTCTCTATTTTAGGACAGAATTATTGTATCACGAGTTCTTATGTTACCATAAAGTCTCGATTCTTTCAAGCTTTTTTCTTCAAATCTTTTGTATTTTTTTCTACCAATTTGCGGGCGATCATGATCTGATGTCCGCATCCCATACATTTCAGTCGGAAATCTGCTCCAACCCTTAGTATCTCCCATTCTTTACTTCCACATGGATGCGGCTTTTTCATTGTTACCACATCTCCTACTTCATAGGTATATTCTTTCTTCATCACTGTTTCGTCTCCTCCTCTTTTACCCCTCTTACAACAAACCGGTGATTATCACTGGCACTGGTACAGGTCGACAATGTAACGATCGTATCTGCCGTTGTCACTTCCACGCCGGTATTATACAGAGAAGTACTCTGCGTCATATTCAAAAATTCCTGATATTCTTCATCTGTTTCAAATGTTGTCTGATACGATTCCGAAGTGTCGACTACCTGTCCTGCCGAATAAATATGATATTTCAGAATTCTTCCATCAACGGTATATATGTAAAAATATGGATTATTCTTCCAGAATTCACGGGTATCATAATCCTGCAGGTGACGGAACATCGAACCGTCCCGCATTCTATGTCCATATATTACAGAGTTTTTATCCGAAAAATCCTTTTGATTGTCAACATTCAGGAAGATTGCTCCCAGCGTATTTTCGTTAGACGAAAATGTTTTCTTCAGATATTTACTGTTATCCGTTCCCTGAACAACCGGATAATTGATCTGACTCGGCTCATCCGGGAATCTGATCCATGCGATCGTATCCGGATTGATCTCCAACAGTTTTTGAAAATCAACAGAGAATGTATCATCTCCGTCTTCACTATGATTTTTATCTTTATCATTTTTATTCTTATCATCCGTCACCGCAAGTTTCCGCACTTTATCATACTCACTTCTTCCATCCAGATAACCTTTTCCGATCTTAAACAGTTGAAAGCCCGACACGCAGAATACGATCAGTGCGATCACAAGAATCACATTGGCGATTATATTCCCTTTTTTCTTCCGCCTTCTTCCGCGGTGATGTTTTTTTCTTTCATTGTCTGCATTTTCATTTCCCATTCCGGATTCGATCCCTCCCTGTGCTGTTCTATTTTCTTTACTTTTTCGATTCCATAATCTCTACGATCGTCTTTTCCGTCCCTGTCATTCCAGGGGATGCGATCATTCCCATGTACTTCATAGTTGCTTCCGGAGTCCTGCCGTTGATTCCATGAATATTTTCTATGCAGATATCATCCATTGCCATATCTGTTGCACGGAATGCTGCATCTACTGCCACGATCCCTTTCATCGTACATCCGTGATTGCCTCCGTCACAGATCATTCCGGTCAGACCGCTTGCCATATTCTGAATCACTTTTGTATGTTTTTCTCCATCCGCTCCCTGCAGATATGCCAGTCCACAGGCCATCCCGGTTCCGGCTGCAATCCCGCAGCCGCAAAATGCCGATAATCTTCCTGAGTACTCTTTGATATACATCGTGATCAGATAGCTGAGTGCAGTTGCTCTCCACAGGGTCTCATCATCCGTCTTATCTTCATTGGCATGCCGGTACGCATACAACGGCATCGTCGCAATGATTCCGTGTGCACCGCTCCCGGTAATGCTCATAGCCGGTCTGGAAAGGCCCAGAACCCTGGCCTCTATCGCACCGTTACACAGTAATTGTGCCGTCTTAAGTGCATCCCTGGATATGATCCGGTTGCCATTCTCACGATAAAGTTTCTTTGCGAACACTGCCCTGTCCGAAGCCAGTCCTTCTTTTAACAATTCCAGATTCATCGTATACGCTTTTTCTATAAACGCAATCTCTTCAACCGGAACTGTATTTACATATCGAAGAATCTCTGCCAGGGAATATCCGTGAATTACCGGACGTGCCTGCTTTTTCCGGGATTCACCCCTGTACATCTTATCTTCTGTCTCAAATATTACAATGCCGTCTTTTTCTATCTTTACGATATTCGTATGTGCATCCCGGATCATCACCTTACACCGGTTATTCTCCGTTGTCACCACGGCATCGATCGTGATCTCGGATCCGACATGATCCATAACCACTTCCACCAGACCGTCGCTCACCATCTGCGCCGCTTTCTCATCATCTTCCGGTGTGATATCTGCCAGCGATTCCAGTCCTTTTTCCGAATCTGCCGCTACCGCCCCAAGTGCCGCCGCATAATAGTTGCCGAATCTCTCCGAATTAGGAATTCCACAGGTAAATGCATTCTTGTACATACCGGAATTCAATGCCACATGTACATTTACAATCTTACCTTCCGTATATTTCTTCGCACTTGCCACGGCAAATGCGATAGCTCCCGGCTCGGTCACGCCAAGTGCCGGTTTCATATCTTCTCTGATCAGCTCCGTCAGATTCTGCATATTCTGCCTCCTCCCCGTTATCAACCCTGTTCTACAAAATTAACATTCTTATCTTAACACATCCACCGCAGTTTCTGCACTTTTCTCATCTAAAATCTTTAGAAATTTTAATACTCTGTTTATTGATTTTTCCTATTCCCGGCGTATGATTAAATGTATATTGCAAGTACTATTTTAAGAGGTGAATGAATTGAAACTAAAAGACAGATTTATACGTTTTATGTACGGAAGATATGGTGTTGATTCCTTTGGCAAATTTACCATCTGGGGATCCCTGATCCTTATGCTGATCGCAGGATGGACGCATCGGGGAATCCTTTCCTGGCTGGCATGGGCCGGTATCATCTATTCTTATTTCCGGATGTTTTCCAAAAATACTTACAAACGAGCCGCCGAGAATCAGAAATATCTGCAGATGACACGCGGCATCCGGACATTTTTCTACAGGCAGCGTAACATGATAACACAGCGCAAGACACACCACATTTACAAATGTCCGTCATGCAAACAGAAGATCCGTGTTCCAAAAGGAAAAGGCAAGATTGAGATCCGCTGCCCGAAGTGTAACACCAGATTTATCAAACGAAGCTAAGGAGTTCCCATGTTTGGTTATATTTCTATCAACAAAGCCGAGATGAAATTCAAAGATTATGATGTCTATCATTCTTATTACTGTGGACTATGCAAAGTCTTAAAAGAATGTTATGGTAGAAGAGGTCAGGTGACTTTATCCTTTGATATGACATTTCTTGTGATCCTGCTCACCGGTCTTTATGAACCGGACACAAAGACAGAGATGGTCCGTTGTATTGCACATCCCATGCAAAAGCATGCGGCAAAGACCAATGAATTTACTGAATATGCCGCAGCCATCAACATGCTGTTATCTTATTATAAGTGTGAAGATGACTGGGCAGACGAACACAGGAAGAAATCTTTTGTTGCCGCAAAACTTTTGCATTCAAAGATAAAGAAGATTGAAAAATTATATCCCGTAAAATGTAAGGTCATCTCAGAAAATCTCGCCCAAATCTCAAAATATGAGGCAGAAAATGAACAGAATCTGGATCTTATGTCCGGACTTTTTGGCAATATCATGGCTGAGATTTTTGCATACCGCCACGATGAATGGGAATCCTCTCTTCGTAAGATCGGATTCTTCCTCGGAAAATTCATCTATCTGATGGATGCCTACGATGATGTCGAAAAAGACATCAAATCCGGCAGCTATAATCCATTCAGGAAGGCATACCTAGACGATCCTGCATTTGCAGATGACTGCCGCAGCCTTCTGACGCTTATGATGTCGGAATGCTCCAGGGAATTCGAACAGCTTCCGATACTGCTGCATGCAGAGATCTTGCGGAACGTTCTCTATTCCGGAGTATGGAGCAGATACACTGCCGTAACATCCGAAAGACTCGCCGGCAAGAATACACACAACGCTGCAGATACTGCTGACGGCAATTCCACTTCCGGTAGAACCACGAATGATAATCCACATCCTGACACAGATAATTCAACAACAGGAGATCAAGAACAATGACAGATCCATATAGTGTCTTAGGAGTATCCCGTAATGCTTCTGATGACGAGATAAAAAAAGCATATCGTAACCTCAGCCGAAAATATCATCCGGATGCCAATATCAATAATCCGAACAAGGATCAGGCAGAGGCGAAATTCAAAGAAGTCCAGCAGGCCTATCAGCAGATCATGAAAGAGCGGGAATACGGCTCATCCGGGAATTACGGTCCATATAGCCAGAACGGATATGGTCCGTTCCGCGGCTTCTACGGAGAATACCGACAGACCGGTAATGCAGGTAATGCAGGTCAGGAAAGTGAGCAGGATCTTCACTTAAGAGCTGCTGCCAACTTCATCAACAACGGCCGGTATCAGGAAGCAATGAACGTATTAAACGGAATCAACGAGCATACTGCCCAGTGGTATTACTACAGTGCGATTGCCAATTCCGGTCTCGGCAACAATGCAACGGCCCTTCAGCATGCCAAAGAAGCGCTCCGCATGGAACCAGCCAACTATCAATACCAGATGTTAGTTAACCAGTTTGAAAGCGGCGGAAGCTGGTACCGACAACGCCAGAATCCGTATACCACCACCTTCGGCGGTGGAAGCGACTGGTGTGTAAAATTATGTATTGCCAACATCGTCTGCAACTTATGCTGCAGCGGCGGAATGTGCTGCGGTGCCCCGGGCGGTTACAGCGGCGGCCATTATATGTAACTCATAAAATTTCAATGTAATCCAGATGTACAATAAATTGTGACCATCAACAAACGCAAAAAGGAGGAATTCTTATGTTGGATTATCTTGTTTTATATCAGAGTGAATCCGGAAATACAAAGAAAATTGCTGCATCTATCTTCTCGCGCCTTCCCGGCAATTCCAAAGATCTGATCGATATCGATACAGATAAGACAATTCCGGAAGCCAATGTCTACTTCATCGGATTCTGCGTGCACCGCGGAAGCTGCAGTATGGAGGTCAGTGACTTCTTAAGTGACTTAAGCGGCAAACAGATCGCTTTATTCGGAACTTGCGGAATGGGGGATTCTCCGGAATATTATAAGGATATTGCCGGACGCGTCAGTGCCTGGATCGAAGCAGACAACGATTATCTTGGATATTTTATCTGTCAGGGAAAGATGCCGCAGAAGGTACGTATGAAGTATGAATCCATGAGAACTAACGAGAATAACGACCAGATCGACCGTTTTATCCAGAATTTCGATCTTGCACTTACTCATCCGGATGATCTGGATGTGGAGCATGCAAAAGTATTCGTCGATCATATGTTAAAGAAGATTCAATTATAACGAAATAATATACGAGAGGCTGCCACCGGCAGCTTTTCTTGTATTCTTTGACAAAAACACCCGGAAATAAATATTCCGGGTGTTTTTTATAAGAGGCGCCAACCAGATTTGAACTGGTGATAGAGGTGTTGCAGACCTTTGCCTTACCACTTGGCTATGGCGCCATATGACTCCAACGGGAATCGAACCCGTGTTACCGCCGTGAAAGGGCGATGTCTTAACCGCTTGACCATGGAGCCGTATATTTATTTGTCACTGTGTTTTTCACACGACCGAGATTTAATATATCATAGACTCGGTTGTTTGGCAAGTGTTTTTTTGAATTTTCCGAAAATTTTTTATTTTTAAGATTTTTTCTTATTTTCTGCGGACAGCAAAAGCTTTGTCTGCTTTTTTCTGTCCGCATCTTGTCCGGTTCATAATCGTAATAACGAATCCATATGTCCCTTACAGAAGTGTGTGATATAAAATCAAACGTGTTACATCAGAATCAGATCTTACATGCCCCTGTCGTCATCTTAATTATTAGCGATTGTGATCTATCCTGTCCATATGCTCAATCAGCCGGAATATCTGACTTGTATATCCCCACTCATTGTCATAGAAACAGATGACCTTGAAAAAGTGGGAATTCACTTGAATTCCCTGCCTTGCATCAAAGATCGATGCATGTGAATCTCCGATAAAATCTGAAGATACCACTTCATCCTCTACATAATCCAAAATGCCGGACAAATATGTCTCAGAGGCCTCCCGGACTTTTTTGCAGATCTCATCATATGATGCCGGCTGCTTTAACGCTACATTCAGATCAACAATTGATACATCTGAAGTTGGAACCCTGTAAGAAATACCACTCATCTTATCCTTTAAAGCCGGAATGACAAGCGAGATTGCTTTTGCGGCTCCCGTTGTAGATGGAATCAGGTTACCAAATGCCGAACGTCCGGTTCTCCAGTCTTTCTGGGAACGGCTGTCCACAACCTTTTGTTTTGCAGTTGCGGCATGAATCGTTGACATCAGCCCATATTCGATTCCATAATTATCTTCCAGAACTTTACAGATTGGTGCAAGACAATTCGTAGTACATGATGCATTCGATACAACCGGTATATCCGATGTATATTTGTCATGGTTGATTCCCATGATAAATGTCGGTGTATCCCCATCTTTTGCCGGTGCTGAGATAATAACTTTCTTCGCACCGCCTTCTAAATGGGCTTTTGCCTTTTCCATTGTACAGTATGCACCTGTTGCATCAATAATATACTCTGCACCACATGCTCCCCATGGAATCAATGCCGCATCTGATTCTGAAAATACAGGAATCTTCTGTCCTTCAATGATCAGTCCATTCTCATATGTATCCAGTTCTCCCTGAAAACGTCCAAATGTAGAATCATACCGGATCATATACTTCATATAACCCAGGTCTGCATTCCGTACATTGATTCCGCATACTTTAAAAGTATCTGGTTGATTAATGGCGATACGGAGTGCTACGCGTCCAATACGTCCAAATCCGTTAATGCCGATTGAAATTGCCATGTTACAATTACCTCCTATAAGACATACTTGTCTGCCGGTTATCCTGTTCCGGTCTCTGTTGTTAGAGGGGCACTGTTTTTGGCTCTTTCTGATTCTTTTTGTACTCTGTTGTCAATGTAACATAGGACGCTATAAAATGCAACACATCCAAAAGTAATTAAAATATTAACGATTTTTACATCTGATCGGCTTTCTCGACGAATCCCCGAATGACGTTACATGAATTATGAAGCTGCTCTTTTTCTTTCTCTGTCAGGGAGATTTCCAAAATCTCTTCCACACCGTTTTTCCCGATTACACATGGTACTCCCGCTGGAATACCCTGTTCTCCATATTCTCCTTCAAGGAGAACGGATACCGGAAGGATCCTCTTTTCATCATGCATGACTGCTCTTGTAATATTGCTGAGTACGGCACCGATTCCAAATTCTGTACAGCCTTTTCCTTCTACGATGTGAAATCCACAGACCTTATCCTCCGCACTGATCTTATCAAAATCCATTTTATCCCGGTATTCCGGATGAATGCTCAGGTATTCTTTTACCGGTATTCCGCCAATTTGTATATGTGATACCGGAATGAACTGTGAATCCCCATGCTCACCCATACAATAAGCCTGAATGGAATGACGGCTTACGCCGGTGATCTCAGATAACATTCTGCGGAGTCTTGCTGAATCCAGAGATGTTCCGGTGCTGAATACCTGATTTCTTGGAAGTCCCAGTCTTTTTCTTAAAAAATCAGCAATGATGTCTGCCGGGTTGGAAATGCTGATCAGAATCCCATGGAATCCTGACTCTTTTAACGGTCCTACGATCGTATTCATCATCTTGATCGAATCATCGAACATATCCAGCCTTGTCTGTCCCGGAAGACGGCTCTTTCCGGCCGCCATCACAACGATATGCGCATCCGCACAGTCGGAATAATCTCCGGCTCTCACTGTAAAATCTCTATCCAGATTAGAGGCCATATCATCAAGATCAAGTGCCTGCATTGCCGCTTTATTCTTATCTATATCAATATATACGATCTCATCTGCCAGTCCCTGCATCATAAGACTCAGTCCGCAATGAGATCCTACATGTCCTGCTCCGATAATTACAATTTTCCCATTTTTTATTGCTTTCATTTTTCATTCCTCCGTCTTTTCCTGGGTAGTATCAATATGTTATTCATTCTAGCACTATTGGTATTACCTGTAAATAGAGTGCACTCTGTTTTTTGCTTTTTGGAATTGCAAAAAGCTCCTCAACTTTCGTTGAAGAGCTTTCCGTCTTTTAAAAATCTAGAGAATGGATTTTTTAGAAGCACATTTTTCGGGGTTGAATATTCATTCTTTTGTACTTCTCATACAATATATCATATGAAATTCACTATGAATATAGTTTTAATCGACAGATTTTATTCTATAAATTGTGTGTCGCACACAATTATGATAAAATATATCTATACTCTGATCAACATATATCAGGAGGACTACACTTATGGCAATTAAATTACAGTCCCTGTATGAAGCAATTAACAACCAATTTGATGTCATCCTTCATACCAATAGTTTTTATGATAAAGAAGTAACCTGGATCCATACCGTCGAACAGGGTGAATTCTCCCATCTGCTCCACGGTGATGAACTGATCTTTAACTCCGGTCTGAATTTTACCTCTCAAGACTGGCTGAAAGAGTTCTTAAAGTCATTGAAAGACGCACACGCCAGCGGACTGATCATCTCTGTAAAATCACGTCCTGCATTTTCCCAGGAGATTATCGACTATTGCAATGAAATACAGCTTCCGCTGTTCTCCACTTCCTGGGACACTCCGTTCATTGATATCATGCGGATCTTTTCTGAGATTCTGTTAAAAAACGAACACCGCGAGACCAGTCTTGCCGCTGCTTTGAAAAATGCGATCTATTACCCCGAGAATGAAGACTCCTATCTGAATCCTCTGGAAAGCAATGGATTCTTCCGCGACATGAACTATACTGTCCTCATAATCAGCTGCCACACTTATGACAGTGATTCCGGTAATTCTTACCTGGAACAGCTGGAAAAGAAGATCCGTTATTTCATGTCTAAAGGGATCGTATATGAAGAAGGGAAGCATCTGATCGTATTGTTTGCCGGTGAATCTGTAAACGATATATCTCAGAAGCTCTACGATGTCTGTCAGAATAACTCCGATGTCTATGTCGGGATCGGAACTACGGTCTCGCAGCTTACAGACATTCACCGCTCTTACGAGACCGCATTTACCGCCTATCAGCTCACCAAAACTGCTCTCCCGAAGAACTTCCTTGAGTACAATAAGCTTGGTGTATACAAACTTCTGGCCGATATCCACAATCAATCTCTGACAACGGATTTCCTGAACTCCACACTTGGCCCGATTCTTGACTATGACGCTGTGCATCATACCGATTATCTGCATATCCTGGAAGTCTACTTTGATCATGACTGTAGTATCATCCATACCGCAGATGCACTTTATTGTCATAAGAATACGCTGTCGTATAAACTGAATAAGATAAAAGAACTTCTGGATTATGATATCCTGACCAATGAGAACCGGACAAACATCATGCTTTCTTTTTATATTTTAAGACTGGAAAAGCGCAGTATATAAATGATCATCCCCTCAACTTCTGCATGATTTCAAAGACTACGGACCTGAATCTGTGTTATAATTTCAAGTAGAAATATCTAAACAACATAAACGTGGGAGGGATTCATTATGGATCAGAATCGAATCAAACGAAACCAGATGTTAGGCGCAAAGATTGTAAAAGAACTTATAGCCCGCAACATGGAAGCTTATTATACAGACTCCAAAGAAGAGGCTCTGAAGAAAGCATTGGAATTAATCCCGGAAGGAAGCAGCATCTCCTGGGGCGGTTCCATGTCTGTCAATGAGATCGGCTTAAAAGAAGCTGTCTGTCAGGGAAATTATCAGGTATACAACCGCGATACCGCACCGACACCGGAAGATAAGCGCAAGATCGAGCTTGCGGCATATGATTGTGATTACTTCCTGACCAGTGCAAATGCAATCACGGAAGATGGAATTATGATCAATATCGACGGACATTCCAACCGTGTATCCTCTATCGCTGCCGGACCACAGAATGTGTTGATGATCATCGGAATGAATAAAGTTACACGCGATGTAGATTCTGCCATGTCCCGTGCAAGAAATGAAGCCGCGCCGATCAACGCACAACGTTTCAACCTGAGCACTCCTTGTTGCAAAACAGGTGCCTGTTTCGACTGCAAAACACCGGATACGATCTGCTGTCAGATCCTGATCACCAGATATTCCAAGACACCACAGCGCATCAAAGTCATTCTGGTAAATGAAGATCTCGGATTTTAACATACAGATTTTCTTGACTTCATCTTACGTATTTGTTATACTTAACAGTACGTAAGGCATGGCGCCATAGCCAAGTGGTAAGGCAAAGGTCTGCAACACCTCTATCACCAGTTCAAATCTGGTTGGCGCCTCTTATATAACCTCGGAAACATCATGTTTTCGGGGTTTTTCTATATCTGAAAGGAGTATATATATATGAAATCACTCGTACTGGCAGAAAAACCATCTGTTGCCCGCGATATCGCCCGTGTTCTCGGCTGTCACAAGAACATTTCCGGTGCGATCGAAGGCAGCAATTATATCGTCACCTGGGCACTCGGCCATCTGGTCACTTTAGCAGACCCGGAAGAATATGATAAGAAATTCAAAGCCTGGGATATGTCTTATCTCCCGATGGTTCCAAAGAAATGGGAACTCGTCGTGATCAAACAGACATCCAAACAATACCATAATGTAAAAACACAGCTTTTCCGGAAAGATGTCTCTGAGATCATCATTGCCACCGATGCCGGACGTGAGGGAGAACTGGTTGCCCGCTGGATCCTGGACAAATCCGGCTGTCATAAGCCGATCCGCCGTCTGTGGATCTCCTCTGTTACCGATAAAGCGATCAAAGAAGGGTTTGCCCACTTGAAGGACGGTCGTGCGTACAACGACTTATATCATGCCGCAAGAAGCCGCGCAGAGGCAGACTGGCTGGTCGGGATCAATGCCACCCGTGCATTGACCTGCAAGTATAACGCCCAGCTCTCCTGCGGACGTGTACAGACACCGACACTTGCCATGATCGCACACCGCGAACAGCAGATCCGTTCATTTAAACCGGAAGATTATTATGGACTGCGGTGTACAACTTCTGTTACCGGTGGTTCTGTCGGCACTATGGCTTCTATCGTCACATGGACATGGCAGCAAAAGAAAAGCGGTTCCCTGCGCTCCTTTAACAAAGAGCTGATAACCGGCCTTGATAAAAAATTAAAGAACCAGACGCTTACCGTGACAGATGTGCATACCTCATCCAAGCGGACACCTTCCCCGGGCCTCTATGATCTGACGGAATTACAGCGCGATGCCAATAAGCGCTTTGGCTTCTCCGCAAAGGAGACATTGAATATCATGCAGAGTCTGTACGAGCACCACAAAGTCCTCACCTATCCAAGAACAGACTCCCGCTATATCGGCACGGACATTGTGCCAACGATCAAAGAGCGCCTGAAAGCCTGCAATATCGGACCTTATAAGAAATATATTCCGGAGCTCTTAAAGAAACCGCTTAAGACAAGCAAAGCCTTCGTAGATGATAAAAAAGTCAGCGACCATCATGCGATCATCCCGACGGAAGAATATGTCCAGATGGAACATATGTCGAACAATGAACGCAAGATCTATGATCTGGTCGTACGCCGTTTTATCAGCGTCCTCTATCCGGCATTTGAATATGAGCAGACTACACTGAAAGCTGAAGCCGCAGGTGAAACATTTACTGCAAAAGGAAAGGTCATCAAAGCCGCCGGATGGAAGGCCGTATATGCCGATGCTGCATCTTCCGGTTCCTCTGCTTCACAGTATGATGCTTACGGAGATTATGAAGATTCTGAAGATTTTGGAGAAGATTTCCAAAATAATGATATGTACTTAAAGGCTTCAGAGCAGGCACTTCCTGTTCTCCACAGAGGCGACACCCTGACTGTCACACGCACGAATATCACAAGCGGTAAGACCAAAGCTCCCGCCCGTTTTACAGAAGCGACACTTCTGTCCGCCATGGAGAATCCGGTACGTTATATGTCTTCTGATGATAATAAGATGAAAAAAACTCTCGGTGAAACCGGCGGACTCGGAACCGTAGCGACAAGAGCCGATATCATTGAAAAATTGTTCCACTCTTTCCTGCTGGAAAAGAAGGGAAATGAGATTCTTCTGACATCCAAAGGAAAACAGCTTCTGGAATTAGTCCCGGAAGATTTGAAAAAACCGGAGCTTACCGCTTCCTGGGAAATGGAACTTGCCAAGATTGCCAAAGGAGCACACAAAGAACAGGTATTTATCAAAGATATCGAAAGCTACACCAAAGAATTAATTCAGGATATCAAGACTTCCGACGGAACTTTCCGTCACGATAACCTGACTAATACAAAATGCCCGCACTGCGGCAAGCGTATGCTTTCTGTCAAAGGCAAGAACTCCCGTATGCTGGTCTGCCAGGACCGTGAATGCGGCTACCGCGAGACGATCGCACGCACCAGCAATGCAAGATGTCCGAACTGTCACAAGAAGATGGAACTGATCAAAAAGGGGGACAGTGAGACATTTGTATGCTCCTGCGGCTACAAAGAGAAGCTGGAAGCATTCAAGAACCGTCGTGCCAAAGAAGGTGCCGGCGTATCTAAGCGCGATGTCCAGAAATATCTGAAGAAACAGCAGCAGCAAAATGACGAACCGGTGAATAACGCATTTGCACAGGCACTGGCGGGACTTAAGTTAGATAAATAATATGCAAAAAGGAATAACAAACCTTTGCTAATCTGGTTTGTTATTCCTTTTCAGATAGAGAATAATTATTTCATTGTCTTTTCAAGTTCCCATGACCGAATGCTTTCAATAACCAGATCTCCGCCAATTGCTTTCACTTCATTTTTCTGATCATCATCCACATTATATATATTACAAGAAAAATTATTCTGATAATCATTGCTGAATATTTCTAATGAAATTTTGTCAGAATAAATATGAATATCCAGATGCTCTTTGCCCATTAAATTCAATGGACATCTTGCGACTCCTTTACTCCAGCCATCGGAATTATTACGGTCAAAATATGCTTCCGCTCTCTTCAGATCAAATAGGATCTCTGTCTTCTTTCCCTGAGACATTCTTAAGTTCAGCCTAATCTTGTCTGCAGTTGATTTTTTCAGATTTATCCGCATTTCCGTTTCATAAACACAGCCGCTCCGAAGTTCTTTTTTCTCGTCTTCTTTTATCAGAATGTCCGCTTCTTCCTGCTTATTCTTCCGGAGATCCTGTAATTCTTTTACAGGAATAAACTTTAATGTATTATCTTCTGCTAATACCGCCTCTCTCGGAATGTTAAAGAATCCGCACCAGCCTTCTTGATATGTCGGACCCCAGTCTTTCCAAAATGGCATCCAATCCCATGCATTCGCCCATCCTACCAGAATCCTTCTGCCATCCGGTGCCAGGAATGACTGTGGTGCATAATAATCAAATCCCCAGTCAATTTCCCCTGAAATTGTATAGAAAAATTTTCCGGTATCATAGTCAAAATCTCCCACCAGATAAACACTGGTGCGCTCTTTTCCTCCCATCGGAGAGAACATCAACACATATTTATCTCCTACCGGATAAAAATCCGGGCACTCCCACATATAGCCCCATTCGCCTCTGCTCTCTGCAAGGACATTGACAAATTCCCAGTGGAACATATCTGTCGATTTATACAGTCTTGCCTGTGCAAATCCATTTTTGCTTGCTCCACAGACTACATAATAGATATCATCATGTTTCCACACTTTCGGATCCCTGAACAGATCTGTTGGAACACCTTCCGGTGCTGTGATCACCGGGTTCCCTTCATATTTTTCAAAGTGGATTCCGTCTTCACTATATGCGATACACTGTGCCTGTTCAAACCCATTTCCATTATTACAGGTTCCTGTATAGATCAGGAATAACTTTCCATCATGTTCAATCGCACTGCCGGAGAAGCAGCCCCCCTTCAAATGATCATCATATACTTCACTTGGTGCAAGCGCTAATGGCAGATACTCCCAATGAATCATATCTTCACTGACAGCATGTCCCCAGTGCATACAGTCCCAAAATCCGGAATATGGATTATATTGATAGAAAAAGTGATACTTTCCTTTAAAATATATCAACCCATTTGGGTCATTGATCCATCCGGTTTCTGCCATAAAATGATAGTCCTGACGAAATTTTCCCTGCTGTACGGTTTCTCTTTTTGCTTCAATTTCTTTCTGGGCTTTTTCTATTCTTTCAATCATCAGTTCTTTTGACATATTGTGCCTCCGATATTATTACTTATATTCTTCACGAAGCTTCTTTGCAAATTCAGTATTAAGCTTTGATTCCCGGCGGGCCTTATTTTCTTTAATTCTGAACTGTTCTTCTCTTGCAGGCTTATACTCTTCCCAGCGTTTTGCCCATGATTCTCTCGCTGCTTTCATTTCTTCTGTTAATTCCGGCATCTGAAGATTGCGTTCTGGAAGTACCGGTACATTTGGAATTCTCTCTTCTACAGGAAGAATCGTAATTGGTTTTGCTGTTGGCAGTGTCTGATACCAGTATGCTGTTGAACTCCAGTCATCTGACAGATGGTTCGCATGTCCATGTTCAATCGTAACTTTCAAATGTTTCTCAAATCTTACTGGATCTGTAATGTGGAAACGATAAGATACCTGGAATCCATCCGTATCACTTTCATGTACAATAGTTCCAAAGAATGGATATGCATTTTTCTGCATTCCCCATGCATGATTGAAATAATCCTCTGTTCCTGTACCATTTAATGACGGGTATTCCTCTCCATCAATGAAGAACATATCATTTCCTTCTCCCCACCAGCTTCCCTGGTAGTGTTTTACAGTAAGGTTACATCCTACATAATGTCCCGTTCCTTCTACGTCAAGCACTGTATAGTTATTCTCACCTTTAAAATTGGTTACATTATTAACTTCCGGACAGTTTGTCTGAAGGTCTGGTCCCCAGCCCTGACAAGGATTTTCTCTGTGCCAGCTTGCATGGAAATATGCTGTATTCTCATCCAGTGGCTCTTTATACATTTCATAGTCAATATTGAAATATAAAATAAATGGAAGTTCGTTTTCATTTACAATCTCAATTTTTGCTTTTTTATTAAAAGGCATTGGGAAATAGCATGACACAGAACAAGGAGCTCCATATCTTCCTGCTTCTTCTGGTTTCAGCGAAACATTAAATGGCAGCGAAGAAAAATTGCCCGGATAACTGTTACCAATACAGAAGAAATCTCCCAATGGTGCAAGTACACTTGGTGTATCCTGATCATCCCATGTAATCTTGATCAGAACTTTTCTATAATAGAATGGATCATAATCATCCCAGATAACTCCAAGTGCCGGATGAATCTCCATAACCGGAGCTGCTGAAGCATTTAATACCGGATCAAGAATACTTGGTGCTACTACTTTTCTGCAGGAAGAAGTCATCCAAATATGTGTGATACATCCCGGTCCTTCCACTTCTCCAAGAGAGATTGTCTCACCTGCCGGGATTTCCCAATAATCCTGATTCTTACCTCTCTGATCCCAGCTGGCAAGTCTTCCGTTTCTGGCTTTTTTTACAGTTGTCAAATCTTTAAATAATCCTGATACATTGCTCATAATATAAGTCTCCTTTTCTTTTTGTTAATAATTATCCTTTCACAGCTCCCGCTGTCATACCCTCTACAATATTCTTCTGGAATAATCCATAGAAGATCAGTTCCGGAACAATAATCATAAGACTGGATGCTACAATTCCACCATAATCTACCGTATAATTTCCTTTGAAGAATGAAGCTCCCATAGAAAGTGTATAATCAGATACATCTTTCAGCATTACAGATGCATACGGATATTCATTCCATATGTATAACACGTTAAAAATGACAATTGTTGCAATAACCGGCTTTGCCATTGGCAAAATAACTTTCACCATCAGCTGCCAGATGTTACAGCCATCTATTACAGCCGCTTCGTCAATTTCCGTAGGAAGCTGTTTCAAATATGCTGTCAGAAGAAGCGTATTGAATGAAATCGAACTTGCTGCATATGGAAAAATCAATGCCCATTTTCCTCTCAACCCGAAAAAGATATTAATCTTATATACCGGGAACAATAAAATAAATGGTGAAACAGATAATCCCAAAATCAAAAATCCATACAATAAACTCTTTGCCTTCGGATGCTTAAATTCCATTCTTGCAATTACGAAAGAGCTGCAGAATGTAATAATAAGTTCCAACACAACAGATACTATACATACAACAAAAGTGTTCGCATATAATTGTGGAAAGTTTAATGTTTCCAATGCATGTTTGAAGTTGTCGAGATTAAATGCCTTCGGCATTGCCAATGGATTAGACATGATCTCTGAACTTGATTTGAACGAAAGCAATACCATCCATAAAAATGGAAATACAACAATCGCTGTTATAATAATCATCGCAGCATACATTGCAATTTTCTTTCTTTTCGGTACCATTCCTATTCACCTCTTTCTCTTGTAAGTATTGAATAAATACCTGTGATCACCAGTGAAAGAAGGAATGTAAATGTAGCCAAAGACATTCCATAACCATAATCTCCACTGTTAAATGTCATTGAGTAACTATATGTAACCAACGTCTCAGACAGGTGGTTTGGACCTCCTCCTGTTGTCTGCTGCACAATTTCAAAGATCTTAAACACTCCTGTAATGATCAGAACTGCTACTGTTGAAATCGTTGATTTCATCATTGGAATTGTGACATACATTGTCTTCTGTATAAAGCTTGCACCATCTATTTCAACTGCTTCCAACACCTCTCCCGGTATCATTTTAAGACCTGCAATAAATACCGTTACTAGATATCCTAATTGCTGCCAGAAATAGATAATCGCGATACTATACGGAGACAGTGTATTGCCGCCTATCCATTTTTGTTTCAAACCAGATGCCCCTATCGCATCCAAAACATTATTGATAATACCAATGTTTGGATCTAATATATAAACCCAGATAATTCCAACAATGATCGGTGCGATAATCGCAGGAGAAAAGATTAATGACTTTGAAAAATCCACTCCTTTTAATTTATTATTCAGTAACAAAGCAATGAGAAAAGATAAAGACAATAACAATACAAATGCCAATATAAACATAATCATTGTGTTCTTTAAGGATATCCAAAACAAACGGTCTTTAAATAATCTCATATAATTTGTCAATCCGTTGAATGTAGCCTTTCCAATTCCAGAATATTTTGTAAAACTATATCCAATTGACATTCCAATAGGAATAATAATAAATACCATATACACAACCAGTGTCGGAATTACCAATCCTATCTTGTATCTCTTTTTACTTAACCAATGCATACGCTCATCCTCTTTATATCCGGGACCACCATGATAAATCTTCATGGCGGTCCCATGCAGTGTCAGCCAATATTAACGTCTGTCTAGTTTGCTGCTGCCGAATCCATATTTTTTAAAGCATCTTTCGGACTGTATGTTCCTTGCATAACACCAAATATTGCATCATACATTGCTTCCTGAACTGCCGGAGTAACTGTCTGGTCCGGAGCTGCTTTTGGTGTTTTCCATCCATTTCCAAGTGCTGTGATCATTGCATTCATTGCATACTGTGAATCTGTTGCTGCAATACCATCATAATTGGTTGCCGGGAAAATGGATCCTTCATAAGAAATCTTTGCTGCTTCTTCTCCATAATAATATTTCAAAAATGCATACACAGCTTCTTTTGCTTTATCATTATCTTTTACCGCTGAACTTACTACCAGCGGAGCTGCCGGAACTTTCATTGCAATATTCTGTTCATAAGAAGAATCCTCAAATTTTGGTCCCCACCAGAATCCGATGTGTTCACCGATATTTTTATCAAATTCTCCACAGTCCCACTGGCCTGTTCCGAACATAGCTGCTTTTCCTTCATCAAAGAGCTGTTTTGCGTCAAAATATTCGATCGTTGCCATATTTTCCGGAAATGCTCCGGCATCTGCAAGTCCTTTTATTTTTTCAAAACATGCATTCATATCATCGTTTGAATATTTTGCCTTATCACCAGTATAGGATTTTTCATTATCTTCCCATCCATATCTTGAAAAGAATTCATTGAACTCCCACATTGAGTATCCACTGTTCTTACTTCCGATTGCGATTGGTGTAACTCCTGAATCTTTCAGTTTTGCGATCATATCAAGGAATTCGTCATAAGTTGTATCATCTGTTGGATAAGCAATCCCAGCTTTATCAAACAAATCTTTATTATAGAAAAATCCCTGAACATTACTTTGATATGGAAGTCCATACTGTACTTTTCCATCATTGAATGCATCTTCCATACCATCCAGTGCATCATCAATGTCTTTATTTTCTTTCAGGAAATCAGACATATCTAATAAGTATCCGGCCTCATTGTATTCCGGTGCCTCCGCTGAATCTAAATGTACAATTTCCGGAAGACTTCCATCCTGTGCTGCCAGTTTCATATTTTTTGAATGTGCTTCTGTATCAGCTGCTACGAATTCTACTTTATATTTTCCTTTATTTTCTTTGTTAAATCCCTGAACAATATTGTAAGTAACCGTTTCCTGTTTTTTTGGGTTTGCCACATGAATACCAAATTTAATGACGGTTGCCCCGTCCGCATCCGTTTTTGCTTCTTCTGATGACTTACTTCCTCCGCATCCGGCAAGCAGTCCCATCGACATCGCTGCAACTAATACTGCAGATGTAACCTTTTTTAAGCTTTTTTTCTTCATAGTTTTTCCTCCCTAAATGAGTAGATGGTTGTTTATGGAACCCGTTCCATGTTCCTAAAAAAAATAATTCCGCATCTTTTCTTTTTTATGGAACCCGTTCCATGTTTGTTAAAAAAATAAATTCAGCTGTGCACGTGACTGATTTGTATAATCTATATATAACTCTTAGCTGCTCAGATGTCAACATTTTTTCATCATTTCGTTTATTTTATCAATTTTCGCGCACCATTTTTGTGCATTTTTACTATTTCATTGTTGTTCTCCCCTTTCTTACAGATACGCCCAATGTTACTTTTTCATTTTTATATGTCTTCCCATTAACCAATTCACAAATTAACCTGGCCGCCTCTTTTGCCAGTTCTTTTATCGGTTGAACGATTGCAGTCACACTTGGCTCTACTATCTGTGTAATATATGTTCCATCATAAGCCACACATTTTACATCCTTCGGAACCTTTTTATGTCTTCGGATAACCTCATTCATACACTCGATTGCAACCAGATCTGTTCCGAATATCCCATCAAATTCCCATTCATCCAGTCTGTCAAACAAATCTTTTACCGCATACTTATAATACTCCAGATCAAATTTATTCCATGCCAGTTCATAATCAAAGCACTCTACTCCCTGTTCCTTCATAATTCTTGCGAATTCAAAATGTCTTTCATGATATGGCGACTCTACTGCAGTTGCACCTCTGAAATGTACTACTTTTTTACACCCATTCTTAAGCAGAATTTCCGCCGCCAGTCGTCCGCCCTCCTTATGATCGACTGTAACCACAGGAATATCTTCTCCCAAATAACGGTCAAATGCAACGATTGGTTTTTTTATCTTTTTGTACTCTTCTACATCTAAGGAATGTACACCTGTAATCACACCATCCACGATATGCCTGTTTAACATATCCAGATATTCGAGTTCTGCATTATGTGCCTTATCTGTATTACATAACATGATCTTGAATCCTTCATTATAGAGTTCTGCTTCAATATTATGTACAAGTTCTGCAAAAAAAGGAATTTCTACTGTTGGCACCAGAACAGCAATGATCCCACTCTTTTTATGATACAGATTTCTGGCAAGTTCATTCGGTGTATACTGAAGATTTTTCATAGCCTCTTCTATTTTTTCACGTGTCTCATCCGATACATATCCACTGTTATTCAGTACTCTTGATACTGTTCCAACACCGACTCCTGCCTTTTGTGCTACATCTTTTATACTTGCCATGTTTACACCTCCTCTCATTTCAACAATTTATTATAACAGAACATTTACACAAGCTCTAGTTTCATTTTTCGCTTTGTTATATTTTTATGTATCTTTAAACGCCAAAATTAGAATATTACTCTTCTTCTCTCTTCTTAAGCTTCGAATAATAACTATCCGCAGTATAAAGCGCCGCCACCGGATTATGCCCCAATACACGGTCTTTCGTCACTGCTGTCGTAGTCAGTGCTTCGGAATATTTATAAAACAGACTGTCATGCCCCACACAAAGTCCGACCACAACATTCAAGTCCGTCTTCGCCTTGTTCAGAAGCTTTGCCTGCAGGATCGGATTACACATATTCACACCGACACCTTCGCAGCATTCCGGAATGCCGACGGATGTCTTCTTCTGTGTTCCTGCCTTGCAGCCGACACCATACACATCAAAGCCGTGTCTGCGCAGGATATCTGCCAGGATACGGCTTTCTTTCAGTAAGCCGACACAGGCCGCGATCCCGATCTTTTTCGCATCGATCTTCTTTGCAAAATCCATGATTTCTTCGACACGGGTATGTTTGCAGTAATTCTCATACTCTACTTCAGCTGCAGCAATCGTTACTTTACGGTTGTCATCCTCGTTGTAGCATTCCATTGCTTCATTTAAGACTTCTTCATCCATATGTGTTGTCAGACAGAAATCCGGATAGGTTTTATCCATTTTGTTGCAGTTTTTTACTGCGCAGTCAATACAAGACATGTCTTCTTTTTTCATTTCTTCATTCTCCTTTTGTATACCTTGGTATCTACAGAGGCCTGCCACTGGCAGATTCTCTAGATTAAGCTTTACTTTGTAAAATATCCTCTATTTCTTTTATACTCATATCTGTCACTTCGGCAATCTGCTCGACAGAAAATTTGTCTTTCATATTTCTGATGATCTTTTGTGTTGCTTCAATGGCACCTTCATTCCAGCCCTCACTTCGACCTTCATCAAGTAATATCTTCCCAATCTTCCACATCTTCAAATCCTCCTTAATCTCTTCCAGATCCATTTCATCTAAAAATTTCTCTGCCATTGCATACATCACCGCCTCTATCTTCTCTTTGTCGATTGGTAAGTGTCCTGTTATCTCCCTCATCACAGCAAAACTTCTATGAAATCTTTCCTTTTGTGAACTTTCACCGCCCATCAAAGAGCACATCGCCAGTTCAACCAGTTCTTCTTTTGCAATTTCTTCTCCTGTTTGAATCTTTGTCTCTAATCTTTCAAGTAACTGGTCTGCATTTCTCCCTTGCAGGATAATTGGATGTACACGGTATGTATTGATTCCTTCTGAATACTCTGTAATCGGATTCTTAATATTTCCTGAAAAAAGTACATACGTTGTAATTGCTACTCCGTACTGATAGCTTGCCAGTGCTTCATAAGTTCGGAACCGCTTTAAGCCTTGCACACCTTCATTTGTACTTTGAAATTCCAGATGCACCCATGAGTTGTCTTCCATCTCATAATTAAAGTCCTGATACATTTTCTTTAATTCCAAATGTACAATCTCTGTAGGTGCTACTCTTTTTACTTTTCCCTTAATATTTAATAATGGGAACAATTCTTCTGCGAAGAACAACGCCAAGGTTTTCATTGCAGTATCTTCCTGCTGAATGTTCTGACTTCCGACATTTGCCAGATCTTTCTTCTGTTTTTTATCTGCCATATAGTATCCTTTCTGGAAATACTATACAGAGAAACTATCTTTACTTCATAATAACAAATACTTATACTACAGACAATGGTTTTCCGTTTTTATTTTCTTATTTTTTGTAGTTCTTTTCTATGAGAAATGTTCCCCGATTCAGGGTTGATTTGTCATGAATTGTCGATTCTGATTTCTGAAAAATTATTGAAAATTAACATTTAAAATTTGAAGATGTATGACAGTCTCTCTGATAGACCATCATCTGTGGGTTTATACTATCATGTATACTATTTTTCGTCAATAAAAAGGAGATTATTACACTCATTTATTAATGAGTTATAATAATCTCCTTTTTTAATCATCGCACGTTTAAAATCTGTAGTCTTTTTTTACTTTTCCGCTATCTCTTGCTCCGATTCTTCATCCTTCTCCAGCACCAATATATCCGCTATACTGCATCCCACATAATCGCAGATCTTTGCGATTGTAGCCAGATCAACTCTTACCACTTTATTCTTACAGTAATTGTTTAACTGTGTATGCTGCAGCTTACATGCATAGCATAACTGATTCTTGCTGATCTTCCTCTCTTTTAATACCTTTTCCAGTTCAATCTTAATTCTACTCATCTTTCGTACCATCCTATAACTGAAGTATACTAAGATTTCGGTTGAAAAAATAGATGTGATAACTTACACTGTATTTATATAGATGTATTTATATACACTGTAAGAAATTACCATTTAGGAGGTTTGCCTTGAAAAAAAGAACTATCCGAATCCTAGCTATATTATTGATCATTGCATTCTTTTTCTCCTTTATTCAAACCAGACCTTATTCTGTCATGCATTCTACGGTCTATACCAATGATAATACGCTAGAAATTGAACTATATATAGTAACGAATCGTTTCATTGTCTTTCGACCGGATCAGTACTGCAAAGAAATTATAAAAAAGCACCGGGCTGTTAATAAACTTTCCGGTGATACGACTTATCAGATTGTTCTGTTTGCAAATTCATGGTGTTTTAAGAAAGGATATTCCTGCGCAGAGTATGAATATCGGGTTGACAATAATAAGATTCAATTACAGAAATAATGTATTATAAAAAGCACAAACCTCCTTTTTAATAAGCAGAAGGCTTGTGCTTTTATATTGAAATATCGAAAAAAGACAGAAATCAAATCGATTTCTGTCTTTAACTCCCCGAGTTGGGTTCGAACCAACGACCCTTCGGTTAACAGCCGAATGCTCT
>NZ_JAOQJW010000018.1:0-29792 GCF_025567265.1 Dorea amylophila
ATGGAGCTGACTGATACTAATCGGTCGAGGGCATGACCAAGCAAGGTGATAGGTAGGATGAAGAAAATATTTCTTGTATGCAGTTTTGAAGGTATATATAAAAGGTAAAAAGCAATCAACATATGTTGGTTGCTTTTTTGATATCCAGCATAAAGAATAAAAAATATATAAAATCTCAAATATCTTTTGACCATATATGCTATAGATGATACAATTGAAACATTGTTGGAATAGAAAAGGAGTTTATTAATTATGGAACAGAAAGTAATTGCCACAGTTGGCGGACATCAGATTACAGAAGCAGAAGTAGAGGCATTCATTCGCAGCCTTCCGAGAGAACAGCAGGCATATGCTTCACATCCGGATTTTCGTAAACAGTGTGAAGAACAGCTGATCGCAGTTTATGCATTTGCAAAATACGGAGAAGAAGAGAAGATCGATGAGACAGAAGAGTTCAAGAATGTGATGGAAAATGCGAGAAAAGACATTCTTGCGCAGATGGCTATGAGAAAGCTTTTTGCAACAGTAAACGTAACAGACGATGAGATCAAAGAATATTACGAAGCAAATAAAGGGAAATATTCTAAAGGTGCATCTGTACATGCGAAACACATCCTTGTAGATAATGAAGAAAAGTGTACAGAGCTTTTGAACGCAATTACAAGCGGGGAGAAGGTATTTGAGGATGTTGCAAAAGAATCTTCTTCATGTCCGTCAGGAGCAAACGGAGGAGATCTTGGAGAGTTCGGAAGAGGACAGATGGTGAAAGAATTTGAGGATGCTGCATTTGCTGCTGAGATCGGACATATTGTAGGACCGGTAAAGACACAGTTTGGATATCATCTGATTAAAGTAGAAGATAAGAAAGAAGCCGGTGAATCAAATCTGGAAGAAGTAAAAGACCAGATTCGTGCAGAATTATCTCAGAAGAAACAGGAAGAAGCTTACAGAGCTAAAGTAGATGAACTGAAGAAAAAATATATGGATTAATCTGTTAATCCACTAAAGAGATAATATAATAAAAGCAGGGGCATGATCATTGAAGATCATGCCCCTGCTGCGTCTTAGATGGCGATTTGCGCCTGTTTTATTTGGTTTGCAGTAATTTATCAATACTTACAAGTTTTACGCTTAAAACAAATATTTTAGCAGCTAATTTCAGCTCTTTTACAGTTGGATAAGAAGGTGCAATACGGATATTGCTGTCCTTCGGATCTTTTCCATAAGGGAAAGTAGCACCGGCACCAGTCATTACAAGACCGGCCTCTTTTGCTTTGGCAACGATTGCTTTGGCACATCCATCCATAGAATCAAAGGAAATGAAGTAGCCACCGCGTGGAGCAAGCCATGAACCAATTCCAAGTCCGCCAAGTTCTTTGTCCAGTGTTTTTAATACGATATCAAACTTAGGACGGAGAATATCTGCATGTTTCTTCATGTGCTGAACCATTCCGTGAATATTTCCGAAATATCTTGCATGTCGGAGTTGGTTCAGTTTGTCATGTCCGATTGTCTGAATACGCATCTGTTTTCTGATATCAGCCAGGTTGGCATCAGATGCTGCGATTGCTGCGATACCGGAACCAGGGAAACTGATCTTGGAAGTAGAAGAGAACTTGTAAACCATATCCGGGTGTCCTTCTTTCTTACACTCCATTAAGATTTCAATCAGATAATCCTGTTTATCTTCATATAAATGGTGAATACCATATGCATTATCCCAAAAGATACGGAAGTCTTCTGCTGCAGGATTCAGTTTTGCAAAACGATGAACTGTTTCATCAGAGTAAGTGATGCCCTGTGGGTTGGAATATTTTGGAACACACCAGATACCTTTGATCGCCGGATCAGTGCTGACCAGTTCTTCTACCATGTCCATGTCCGGACCGGTTGGTGTCATCGGAACGTTGATCATCTCAATTCCGAAATATTCTGTAATTGCAAAATGTCTGTCATATCCAGGAACCGGACATAAGAATTTTACTTTATCAAGTTTTGCCCACGGAGTACTTCCCATAACACCATGAGTCATACTGCGTGCGATTGTATCATACATTATATTCAGGCTGGAGTTTCCAAAGATAACGATATTATCTTTTGGTACTTCCATCATATCTGCAAGCAACTGTTTCGCTTCTGCGATACCATCCAGAACACCGTAGTTACGGCAGTCAACACCTTCTTCACATACAAGGTCTGAGTCACTTCTTAATACATCCATCATATCCATGGACAGATTCAGCTGTTCTGTGGACGGCTTACCTCTGGACATATCCAAGTGTAGATTCTGTGCCTTTACATCTTCAAACTGGGCTTCCAGATCACTTTTCAGCTGCAATAATTCTTCTTTGGATAATTCTTCATATGCTACCACTATACCATCCTCCATATCATATATACCATTCAACATTATAATATTTTAACAGAATTTGACGTTTCGTCAATGGTTTCTTGCAAAATGATGAGAAATTATAGAAAAATATGCAATTCAAGACTTGTAAAATGAAATTTTTGTGAAAAAGTTATGCAAAAAATGTGATGTGATAAAGCATGCAAGTGAAAATACAGTACCTATCCGAAGGAACAATCAGGAAATTACGGTAAAAATAAAAGGTGAATTATACAGGGAAGAAGTTGCCGGTGGCAGATTCCGGAGATTAGACATTCACAAAAACGGACAGCATGTGTTATGATATGCTCAGATGATAACAAGGAGGAATTAATATGAGAGATATTAACTGGGCAGTACTTGGCACAGGCGTTATTGCAAATGAGATGGCCGTTGCATTAAAAAAGAACGGAAAGAATATCTATGCTGTTGGTAACAGAACTTATGAAAAAGCCGTCGCATTTGGTGAAAAGTATGGCATAGGGAAAGTTTATACGGATTATAATGAGATGTTTACTGATCGGGATGTTGATGTAATTTATATCACAACACCTCACAATACACATAAAAAATTTATGAAACAGGCAATTGAGAATGGAAAACATATTCTGGTAGAAAAGTCGATTACACTTAACAGTGATGAACTGAATGAGATGGCAAAACTGGCAGATAAGAATCATGTCATCATCGGAGAGGCAATGACAATCTATCATATGCCAATCTATAAAAAGTTAAAAGAAATTCTGGAAACCGGCGTATTAGGAAAAGTAAATCTTATTACAATGAATTTTGGAAGTTTCAAAGAATACGATATGAATAACCGCTTTTTTAACCCTGATCTTGCCGGTGGAGCAATGTTGGATATTGGAGTATATGCGCTTTCATTCATCCGCTGGTTCATGGATTCAAAACCAGATCAGTTGCTGTCGCAGGTGAAATCCGCACCCACAGGGGTAGATGAGCAGGCCGGACTGCTGTTGATGAACAAAGAAGGGCAGATGGCAACCGTTATGTTATCACTTCATTCAAAACAGCCAAAGCGGGGCATGATCTCCTGCGAAAAGGGATACATTGAGATTATGGAATATCCAAGAGCATGGGAGGCAAGAATTACCTATGTGGAAACCGGAGATGTAGATGTCATAAGAGCGGGAGAAAATGCAGATGCACTTGCTTATGAACTTGAAGATATGGAAAAAGCGATTGCAGGAGATTCGGAATGTATGCATTTTGACTATACAAAAGATGTTATGGATATGATGACGGAATTCAGAAAAGCATGGAAGTTCACTTATCCGGAAGAGGAATAGTTTGCAGAGATAAAAAAAGCACATAGATATCAGCTGATAATATCTGATATCTATGTGCTGCTTTTTGTTTCTTGGACATATAAAAACGATACAAAAGAAATTATAAAGTTTACAATTCAAATACAAGAACTTCACAACTGTTAAGTGTAATTATATCATTGGAAGGAAGAGAACGCTCAGCACTGGCCATATTAGAAAGAAGAATCTGTTTTACGGGATATTCCAGCGTAAGAGAAACTGCTTCTTTCCCGAAGTTGGCGGTGATAAGGATTCGTTGATTTTCAGTCTTTCGATAATAAGCCATGACCGAGCTGGTATTCTGATAAACAGGTAGGAATTCGCCATAAGCAAATACTTCTTTGTAAGCAGGAGATTTGCGCAGTGCGATCAGCTTCCGGTAATAATTTAATACAGAATCAGGATCTGTGTCCTGCGTTTCCACGTTGATTTCAGTATAATTATCATTTACTTTCAGCCATGGAGTTCCCGTGGTAAATCCGGCATTTTCCTGAGTATTCCATTGCATCGGAGTTCTGGCGTTATCACGGCTCAGCCTGCTGCATGCTTCAAGGGCTTCTTTATCGGTGAGCCCGGCATCTCTGGCAGTATGATACTGATCTATGGTATTGATGTCATTATATTCGTCAACAGTGTTCCAGACTGCATTTTGCATACCGATTTCCTGCCCCTGATAGATAAAAGGAATTCCACGGAGAAGAACACTGATTGTTCCGAGCATCTTAGTACCTGTGGGATTCTGGGCATAGTCAGGAAGAAAACGAGACACACCTCTTGGTTCATCATGATTTTCGATGATATTTGCTTCCAGACCACAGTTTTGAACTCTAAGCTGGGAGTCGGTGATCGCTTTACGCCATTCTTTGAAGTCTACAGGTGGTGCATCATACCATCCATGTTCTCCTTCACTGAGCATATGTGCACTAAAGTCAAAAATTGTGGAAAAATGACCATTTTCACCGATAAATGCATCAAGTTCGCCCTCTTTCATATTGAATACTTCGCCTACAGTAAATGCTTCGTATTTTTGGAATGTATGTTTCTTCAAATCTTCAAGAAGTTCTCCGACACCATCTACTTCGTCTACCATTTTCCAACAGCCGGCAAGTCCATCCGGACCATCCGGTTTGAAATCCGGAAAGTCCAGATCCTTCTTGATGTTAATGATTGCATCAATACGGAATCCGGCAAGTCCTTTTTCAAGCCACCAGTTGATCATTTCATAAAGCTTTTCTCTCAGAAGCGGGTTTTCCCAGTTAAGATCGGGCTGTTCTTTGGCAAACATGTGCAGGTAGTATTTATCAGTACCCGGTACCGGTTCCCAGCAGCTTCCGCCAAAGTAAGAACGCAAGTTACTTGGGGGATTACCGTTTCTGCCCTTGCGGAAATAGAAATAATCAGCATATTCTCCGTCGGGATCAGCCAGGGCTTTCTGGAACCATTCGTGCTGGTCAGAACAGTGATTGATGACCAGATCCATAATAATATACATATCCCTTTTCTTCGCTTCGGAAAGCAGTTCGTCAAACTCTTCCATCGTTCCGAATTCTTCCGCAATTGCGTAGTAATCAGAAATATCATAGCCCTGATCTACAAAAGGTGATTTGTAGATTGGAGAGAGCCAGATGATATCAATCCCCAATTTTTTTAAATAATCTAATTTAGAAATGATTCCACGAAGATCTCCGATTCCGTCTCCGTTTGTGTCCAAAAAGCTTTTTGGATAGATCTGGTATGCGACTTTATCATGCCACCATTTTTTTATCATAATTTTTCCCTTTATATACGAAATTAATTTCGTAAATCCCTTTCTGTTATTGTAGTCTTCTGTATGCTGCTTTGCCAAAATCACATTGAGGCATAACAGAAAATGTATTATACTGCTATTATATGGGAAAAAAAGCCTGATATCTTGCAGTATAGTGTTGTTGTATGACATAATACTGCCTTGTAAAAGCAGAGAAAGGGAAAAAGAAAATGAAGAAACAGTATTTCCATGCACCGGAGCAAAAAGAAGAGACAAAGCACGGAGAGCCGTACTTTCCGGTTCAAAAGTATATTACCAGACTGTCTGAAGAATATCCGGCGGTAACAACACACTGGCATGAAGAGGCAGAACTTACATTGATCGTAAAAGGAAAATGCCATTATCACGTAGATCTGGTTGATTATGAAGTGAAAGAAGGAGATCTGTTATTTGTTCCGCCGCTATTTTTGCATGCGATTTCAAAAGGAAGATGTGAAGAATTTATTTCGGAGACGTATGTATTTCATTTGAATTTTCTCGGAGGTAATTCAACAGATATATGTTCGACGCGCTATCTGGTTCCAATTATGAACCAGGAATTCGCAATGCCTTGTCTGATTACAGGGAAACATTCGGTCTATGCTTCACTTAGAAAAGTCTTTGATCAGATTACTTCGCTTTATGATGAAAATGTAGATGGATATGAACTGGCATTGAAAGCGTTACTTTTACAAGCAATTTTTTTGTTGCTGCAATATAGTAAAAAAATTACAAAGAAAGAAAAAGAGCAATATTCTGAGAAATTAAAAAGTGTACTGGATTATATTGGAGAACACTATGCAGAACCAATTTCAATAGCGGAACTGGCAGAATTGTGCTATTTCAGCGAATATCATTTTATGCGTTTTTTCAAAAAGCATATGAATATGACTTGTGTGGAATACATGAATAATTTTAGATTGGAGAAAGCTGTGGAATTATTTGAACAGGGGCATTTATCGATTATTGAAGTCTCAATGTCAGTCGGATTCCGGAATCTTTCTTATTTTCATCGTGCATTTAAGAAAAAATATGGTATGACACCACTTACTTTTATAAATAAACTGAAAAACACTGTCCGATAACATATTAAGATCATTGGACAGTGTTATGTAATATCTATGTGTTTTGAAAACTGTCAGAGACAGATTCCGGATCGTCAACTGATAAAATTTATAAACTTGCTTCAACCAGTACAGCTACAGCCAGTGTGTCGTCTTCAGTAAATCCCTGTGCACAGGTAAGGATTGTCTGTACATAGTCTTTTGAAAGATCGAGTTTGTGAGAGATGACATCCATATCATAACCCTCCTGATTCAATTCGGTTACATTCTTTACATCCTTGCGGATCTGTTCCATTGATAAATTTGCGTCCATTTTCATATATCCTCCTGTAAATTTCCGGATTTTCTTTTTTATACTGTATTTACATTTTGTTCTTAAGCTCTAATATTTTATCAAGCAGATGGAAGGCAACTTCTTCTTTGCTCATCAGTTCAAGTTCAAATATCTGATCTGGTGTGATCATGGTAACGATGTTTGTATCCGTTTCAAATCCGGCACCTTGTTCTTTCAGATTATTGGCGACGATCATATCCAGATTCTTCTTTTCCAGTTTTTTCTTGGAGTTCGTAAGCATATTCTGCGTCTCCATAGAAAAGCCGCATAAGAACTGACCGGCTTTTTTGTGTTCGCCGAGATATTTCAGGATATCATCTGTGCGCTCTAGTGGAATAGACATGGTATCATCGTCTTTCTTTTTGATCTTTTCATCAGAGACATTGCATGGTCTGTAATCGGCAACGGCAGCAGCCTTGATGATAATGTCCATATCCTGGCTTCTGGAAGTGACTTCCCTGTACATATCTTTGGCAGACACAATTGGAATGGTATTGACAAAAAGCGGTGCATCAAGAGAGGTACGTCCTGTTACAAGGGTAACATCTGCGCCGCGGAGCATGCAGGCTTTAGCAATGCTGTATCCCATCTTTCCGGAAGAATGGTTCGTAATATAACGGACCGGGTCAATGGCTTCCTGTGTCGGTCCTGCAGTTACAAGTACTTTCATACCGGTCATGTCTTTTTTGTATCCAACAGATTTGCAGATATATTGGAATAAAGTTTCCGGTTCCGGCATCTTTCCGGTACCATTATCGCCACAGGCCAGATGACCGGTGGAAGGTGTGATGACTTCCATGCCATAATGCTTCAGTAATTCTATATTATCCTGTGTGACAGGATTCTCATACATTGCTGTATTCATAGCAGGAGCAATGATCTTTGGCGCACGGCTGGCAAGTACGGTTGTTGTCAGCATATCGTCGGCAAGACCATGAGCAAGCTTGGCCATCACATTTGCAGTTGCGGGAGCAACCATAATGATATCAGCAAGCTGGGCAAGTGCAATATGTTCCACTTTGAATTCAAAGTTCCGGTCGAATGTATCAGTGATACATTTATGTCCGGTGAGAGTCTCAAACGTAATCGGATTAATGAAATTGACAGCGTTCTCTGTCATGATGACATGAACATCAGCCTGGGCTTTTACCAGAAGACTTGCAAGAGTTGCAATCTTATAAGAAGCAATTCCCCCGGTCACGCCAAGGAGAACGTGTTTTCCTTTTAACATAAATATTCATCCTCATTTCTAAAATAATACAATCACTATAGCTCTTTTTATTCATTCTTGCAAGTAATAGATAACGATGTTATAATCGGATTCGTAATTGTATTGTATCCCGGATATCGGGAATGATAACAAGGAGGAAGATTAAACATGAAGACAAAAAAACATAACACCAGCTGGATGGTCAGTGTTGCACTTATGGCAGCAATCGTAATCGTTCTGGCGAACACACCGCTTGGAATGATACAGCTTCCGATCATTAAAGCGACAACGGTACACATTCCGGTAATTATTGGAGCAATTTTGTTAGGACCTGCAGCAGGTGCAATCCTGGGCGGTGTATTCGGTATTTGTTCATTGATCAGTAATACAATGGCACCGACGCTTTTATCATTCGCATTCTCTCCGTTTATGAGCACTACAGGAATACCCGGAGCGGTTAAGGCAGTTTGGATTTCAGTAGGATGCAGAATTTTGATCGGTGTGGCAGCAGGATGGCTTTGGATTCTCTTATCAAAACTGAAAGTAAACAATATCATTGCACTTCCTGTCGTAGGATTCGCCGGAGCAATGGTGAACACGATCACGGTAATGGGAAGTATCTACATTCTTTTTGCAAAACAGTATGCAGAAGCAAAAGATGTGGCAGTCAGTGCCGTATGGGGACTGGTAATGGGAACTGTTACGGCATCGGGAATACCTGAGGCAATTGCAGCGGCAATTCTGGTTCTTGCAATCGGTAAAGTTCTGATCGGTGTATTTAGAAAAATGAATATCGGAAATGTATAGATGAAAGATGGAATCTCCGGCTCGGATAAAGAAAGCCGGAGGTTTTTTAGAATACGGATTATATAAGAAAAAACAGAAATTTTGCAAAAAAATAAAAAAAATGAAAAATTCTGTTGACATATATGGAACTAATATGGTATAAATAATAAGCACTCAGCAATGAGTTACGATATAGGGGATTGGTCAAGTGGTATGATAGGGGTCTCCAAAACCTTTGGCGGGAGTTCGATTCTCTCATCCCCTGCTCCTGAAAGAGTCAGAAATGCTTTGTTTATAAGCTTTTCTGGCTTTTTTGTTTTTGCTGGAAAATAACTATTGACTTCTTTAAGGTGCAAGCGTAAATTATAGTCGTTATAGAAGAAAAAATACAGATAAGAAAGGCAAAATAAAAATGAAGAGAAAGCAAAATATCAGATGGAATACCATGAAAATTCTGGTAATTGGTTTTCTGAGTGTGATTGTTCTGGGAGCAGTACTTTTATGGCTTCCGGTATCGAATGAAAAACCAATCAGCTTCTTGGATGCATTATTTACATCAACAACATCGGTATGTGTGACGGGACTGGTTACGGTTGTTCCGAAATATCAGTTCACGATAATGGGAAAGATAATTTTATTGATTCTGATTCAGATCGGAGGCCTGGGCATAATTGCATGTATCACAGCATTCTTTATGCTTCTTAAAAGAAAGATTACAGTAAAAGAGAGAATTGTCATTCAAGAAGCTTATAATATGAATTCTCTTGGTGGTCTGGTAGGCATGGTCCGCAGAATTTTGTTCGGGACGCTAGTGGTAGAAGGCATCGGCGCCGTTTTTTATGCAATACAATTCAGTCGGGATTATGGACTTGTAAAAGGAATTTGGTATGGAGTTTTTCACTCGGTTTCTGCATTTTGCAATGCGGGAATTGATATTCTCGGAGAGGACAGCCTGGCAAGATACGTAACCAGTCCATTGATCAACATTACAACGATGATGCTGATCATTCTTGGCGGAATTGGATTTACGGTGTGGTATGACGTGATTGATAACGGAAAGAAGATCTGGTATCGTGAAATTCCGAAGAAATGGTGTTTTACCAGACTTAAGTTACATTCAAAGATAGCAATTGTTACGACATTGATTCTGCTGATAGCAGGGACACTTTTGAATTTTGTACTGGAGTACCGGAATCCGGAAACGATTGGGAATCTGAATACCGGACAGAAGATAATGGCTTCGGCATTTCAGGCTGTGACGACCAGAACGGCCGGATTTAGTACATTTCAGCAGTCGGGAATGCATGAAGAGACCGGATTCCTGAATATTATTTTAATGTTTATCGGAGGATCTCCTGGAGGAACTGCGGGTGGTCTGAAGACAACGACATTTGCGCTTTTATTTCTCGCTTTTCACACGATGCTCAGGGGAGGTCATGATATTGAATGCTTCCAGAGAAAAGTGGCTGAAGATAGCTTTCGTGTTGCGTTCGTGACATTTATGCTGGCATTGGGCATATATGTAACAGGAACCACGGTTATTGCTGTGATAGAGCCGGATACAATCTCGCTTCAGAAAATTATGTATGAGACCGCATCTGCGATGGCAACAGTTGGCCTGACACAAGATTTGACAACTCATCTGAGGGTAGGAAGCAAGATCGTGTTGATGATACTGATGTATGCAGGACGAGTCGGACCGATGACCATTGCGTTATTATTTGCCGGAAAGGTAAATTTGCAGGAAAAGATGCGGACACTTCCGACGGAAAAGATTATGATTGGTTAATGAGGAGGAGTAACTATGAAGAAACAATTTGCAGTATTTGGTCTGGGCAGTTTTGGGGAAAGTATTGCGTTAGAATTACAAAAACTCGGATGCGAGGTCGTAGCAGTAGATAAAGATATGGAGCGCGTAAAAGGAATCGCCGACTCGGTATCGTATGCGATGCAGGCAGATATCGGTGATCCGGATTTTGTCAGATCTCTCGGCACGAGGAATCTGGATGGCGTTGTGATCGCAGAAGCAGAAAGTCTGGAAGCAAGTATTATGGCAACGCTGGTGTGTAAAGAAATTGGTGTACCGAATGTGATTGCAAAAGCAAAAAATGAGCGTCATGCAACCGTATTGAAAAAAATCGGTGCAGACTCCATTATTTTCCCGGAAAAAGAAATGGGAATCCGGATGGCAAAGAATCTTATGTCTGCCAGCTTCACAGATTGGATCGCTTTATCACCGGATTATAGTATAGTTGAGACACCGATGCCCGTAAAATGGAGTGGAAAAACGTTGCAAGAACTGGATGTGCGCCGGAATTATGAAGTGAATGTCGTGGGAATTAAAAGTGGGGCGCACGTAGAAGTGAATCCGGATCCTTCAGAAGTATTGCGTGAAGATATGGTTCTGATCCTGGTGGGATCTAATAAAGCATTAGAAGCATTATAAGAAAATTTCATGTCTGGAGATGATCCTGGCTGGTGTGACGAAGGTGTAATATCGGCTTTGCAATCATAACAAGATAATGGTATAATATTCATACTGATTTGATCTGAAGATACGAAAGCTTTACCGTAAGGAGGACATGAGGATGAAAGAAAAAATAATACAGGGTGGGATCGTGAATGGCGAGAAGATGCTGGTATGTCCGACCTGGGAAGATGAATTTCAAAAAGCAATCAACAGTACAGGCGGCTGTTTCCGAATCAGCATGGATTATTCTGCTGTAGATGTTTCGTGGTGGAAAGAACTGGAAGCGATTGCTAAAAAATATGGATACACACTGGATTCTGAATCATTGGAGATCATTCAGGAATATGTACAGAAATATAAAAAGTACGAGAATCATTTCTGGGAATATGGGAAGAAAATCATAACGTTTGAACAGTTCAGCAGGATGTTGAGTAAAAAGGCGGGAATACAGCCAAAAGAAGCAAAAGACTATGTGGCCGCTAATCTTCAGAATCTGGAGCATAAAGAGATTTTGGAGGCATTGCTGTTCTCGTTGCAGCTTATTAAATCCGAAAAGGGACTGGAGGGAACGCAGTGGACAAAACCGACGTGCGATTTTATTAAGAAAGAATTTGAGAAGATGATTGTAAACGGGGAATATTAAGAAGAAAAAGTGGGGAGTCAGTCAGAATGATTCTCCACTTTTGATGTAAAAGGAGATAAAGAGTATGGAATTATGGGATATTTATGATGAAAATAAAGAGCGTACAGGAGCTACAATGAAACATAATGACTGGAATATGAAACCGGGAGAATTTCACCTGACTGTTCTTGGTGTGCTGATGCGCCCGGATGGGAAATATCTGATCACCAGAAGAAGAATGGATAAAGAATGGGCAGCCGGATGGTGGGAAGTGCCGGGAGGCGGAGTACGTGCCGGGGAAGATTCGTTGGATGCAGTGATTCGGGAAATCAAGGAAGAGACAGGAGTCGATGTGACGGAAGCAGAAGGAGGCTATGCATTTTCATATAAGAGAGTAAATCCGGAAGAAAAAAACAATTACTTTGTGGATATCTACAAATTTATTCTGGATTTTGATGAATCTGATGTGAAGACACAGGAGGAAGAGGTGTCGGGATTTGCAATCGCAGATATCGAAGAAATCAAAAGATATGCGGATCAGGGGATATTTCTTCACTATGAAAGTATCCGACAGGTTTTCGAAGGATAAAACAGGCAGGCTGTATGAATGATGAAAAGAGAATCCTGAAGGAAATCAAAGATGTATTAAAAGAACTGGATGAGCAGGGAAGAATGAAGTATACGCAGAAATACATGCAGCATAGTGATATTTCGGTATATAAGCATTGCATTAGTGTGGCATATACAAGCTTAGAACTGGCGGATCGCTTGGCGTGGAATGTCAACCGCAGAGAACTGATCAGAGGTGCGCTTCTGCATGATTATTTTCTATATGACTGGCATGAAAAGAATGCAGGGCACAGATTTCATGGATTTATCCATGCCGGCAGAGCGTTGCAGAATGCCAGGAAAGATTTTAAACTGACCATACGGGAGGAGAATATCATATTACGTCATATGTTTCCGTTGAATGTCGTACCTCCGATGTGTAAGGAGGCATGGCTGGTATGCCTCGCCGATAAGATATGTGCATCCAAAGAGACTGTGGCCGGAAGAATACATAGAAAAAGGAAACAGCAGAGATGAAAGATATGGTTGACTTGTTAGATATCCTACTATTATAATAGGAAATATTATGAAATATGAGTGGAGGAACAAATATGTTAAATCAGTTTTCCAGAACACAGCTTCTGTTAGGGTCTGACAATATGGATAGACTTGCAGATGCAAAGGTAGCGGTCTTTGGGATCGGCGGAGTAGGCGGATACGTGGTAGAAGCACTTGCGAGAAGCGGAGTAGGATCATTTGTCCTGGTGGATGACGATAAAGTGTGTCTGACGAATATCAACCGTCAGATTATTGCGACCAGAAAGACCGTAGGGAAGTATAAAGTAGATGTGATGAAAGACCGAATTCTGGAAATTAACCCGGATGCAGATGTAGAGATAAGAAAATGTTTTTATCTTCCGGAGAATGCGCATGAATTTCCGTTTGAAGAATATTCTTATGTGGTAGATGCGGTAGATACGGTAACTGCAAAGATTGAGATCATAATGCGTGCGAAGGCCGCAGATGTTCCTGTTATCAGTTGTATGGGAGCCGGCAATAAACTGGACGCATCTGCATTTCAGGTGGCAGATATCTATAAGACAAAGATGTGTCCGCTTGCAAAAGTTATGCGGAGGGAATTAAAAGCACGTGGGATAAAAAAACTAAAAGTTGTATATTCGGAAGAAAAACCGGTACGTCCATTAGAAGATATGAGCATCAGCTGCAGACAGCATTGTGTATGCCCGCCGGGGACAGCAAGAAAATGTACCCAGAGAAGAGATATTCCGGGAAGTATTGCATTCGTTCCATCCGTAGCAGGCCTGATCCTTGCCGGAGAAGTGGTAAAAGACCTGACCATCAATCGGTATGGACGGGGAACGGAATAATGGGGGGATATCTTTTGACATTTTCTGTAAATCCGATATAATAGAAAACGTAATGTTCTATTTGTAGATTGAGGAGGTTATCAATATGAAAAAAAATAGAAGAAACAATTCAAGACCTGCAGCAATCACAACTGCAAAAGATACAACAAAGGCAATCGAGACAAGAGCAGGTGTATTGAAAGAAGCAGAAGATGTGAAGAAAGAGGCAAAGACAAGCTTTTATCTTCAGTATATGGGAAAAGAAATCAGCACAGAGGAGATTACACAGAAAGTACACGAAGTATGGAAAACTTTGGGGAAAAATGTAGATGAGATCAAAACGCTGAATGTATATTTGAAACCGGAAGAAGCAGCAGCTTATTACGTGATCAATGAAGAAACAACCGGAAAAGTAGCAATTTAATGTAATAACTATATTGAACGTCCGGTATATGGATACAGCAGTATAGAATTGTTCTATACTGCTGTATCTTTTTGGGACAGAAATGGAAGTCGTTACACCTGTTTAATGCCAATTGTATCTAGTATTTTGTTACATCTTCTTCAAGATGTGCAATCTGTTCCAAAAGCCCGGTAGTTTCTTTTTCAGAAAGACTTTCCAGGATCATGTTCATATCATCCGCAATTTTTGCGGGATTATAAGGAACTTCCAATGCAAAATCACTGAAAGCGCGAATCTTCTGGAAATAAGTGCGGGTCTCAGGTTCTTCACCTCCAGTCCGGCACATCTGATACATGGTGACACAGTCTGTGGCATCCTGATCTGTACATTTTTTACAGATCCATTTTCCAAGATAATAATAATTACTTCCAATCTGATAAAGGAATCCTGGAAGCTTTAATAATCGCTCTGATAACATGACAGAACCTCCTTGTATTGATGAAGTCCGGTTAAGAGGACTTACTTTTTTATGTTTTTAGTATCCGGTGAAGTGACAGAAATGTCAAGTCAGATTTGTCTGAAAAAAATATATAATTTGAAAATGCTCGAAATATGTCGTATTATAGACTATAGTATGATAAGATTTTGGTAAAAGAAAATTATATATGTAATTTGTAGTATAGGTGGAAAGTAGAATGAAACTGAAAAATGGGGGCATGCTGTTACTGACAGCATTTATATGGGGAACAGCATTTGTTGCCCAGAGTGTAGGAATGGATTATCTGGGACCTTTTTCTTTTAATGGAATCCGCTGTCTGATAGGAGCGGTGGCACTTTTACCGTGTATCTGGTTTTTGAACAGAATGAATAAAGATACTGAAACGGACTGTTCGGAAAAAGAAAAATCAGGGAAAGATCTGATAACAGGAGGTATTGCATGCGGAGTATTATTATTCACAGCGGGCAGTCTCCAACAGGCTGGGATTCAGTATACCACAGCGGGAAAAGCAGGATTTATTACTGCTTTTTATATCGTGATCGTTCCGGTTCTTGGAATTTTTCTTCATAAAAAAATCAAATGGAAGGTATGGATGGCAGTGTTACTGGCACTTGTCGGATTGTACTTTTTGTGTATTACGGAGTCTTTTTCTATTGGAAAGGGAGATATTCTGGTATTTTTGTGTGCACTTGTTTTTTCTGTGCATATTCTGGTGATTGATCATTTCTCTCCGAAAGTGGATGGTGTGAAGATGTCCTGCATCCAGTTTTTCGTGAGTGGAATTCTGTCATTACCATTTATGTTTGTGCTGGAGACACCAAGACTTGTAGCTGTGGCGGCTGCATGGATGCCGCTTTTGTATGCGGGTGTATTATCCTGTGGTGTTGCATATACATTGCAGATACTTGGACAGAAGAATGTGAATCCGGCGGTAGCATCGCTGATTTTAAGCCTGGAATCCTGTTTTTCGGTACTTGCGGGCTGGATCATACTTGGAGAACGTTTGTCATTCAGAGAATCGTTAGGGTGTATACTGATGTTTCTGGCAATTATACTGGCACAGCTTCCGGATAAAAAATAATGGGTAACAGGAGGAGAGAAAATGCGGTTTGTGATTCAGAGAGTTACAGAAAGCAGCGTAAAAGTGGATGGAAAAGTAATCGGACAGATAGGAAAAGGATTTATGGTCCTGATAGGTGTGGCTGATTCAGATACAAAAGAGATTGCTGATAAGATGGTTAAGAAAATGACTGGATTACGTATTTTTGAGGATGAAGAAGGAAAGACGAATCTTTCACTGGATGCGGTGGGAGGGGAACTCCTTCTGATCTCGCAGTTTACTTTATATGCGAACTGCAAAAAGGGAAACCGGCCAAGTTTTGTCGAAGCAGGGAAACCGGACATGGCAGAAGAACTTTACGAATATATTATCAGTAAGTGCAAAGAACAGATACCGGTAGTAGAACGGGGAATGTTTGGAGCGGATATGAAGGTGAGCCTGGTAAATGACGGACCATTTACAATTGTACTGGATTCAGACAGATTATAGTGATAAAATATAGATTATGATGAGGGAAGTAAAAAAACGAACAAATATTTGGGGGGGGGGTAAAACGTATGGAAGAACAGAGGAAGAAGATATTAATCGTCGATGATTCAGAAATGAACCGTGAGATTCTGGTGAGTATGCTCGAGGACGAATATGATCTGATACAGGCAGAGGACGGACAGCAGGCGGTTTATATTATGTCAGAACACCATATGGAATTATCCCTGCTGTTATTGGATATGAATATGCCTGTAATGAATGGATATGAAGTGCTGCAGGTTATGAAAGAAAGACTATGGCTGGATCGTATACCGGTTATCAGTATCTCGGCAGATTCCTCTGATGATAATATCGGACGCGCATATAAGCTTGGTGTAAACGATTATTTCTCACGTCCATTTGATGCGGCTGTTGTTTTGAGAAGAGTGCATAACACGATTGCACTGCATGATAAATCCATGGGGAATTTTCAGGATACATTGGGAATGCTGTCAGATTTCTATTATGTAATATTGAAAGTCAACCTGACAACAGACAGTTATCTGATATTGAAAGACGGATTTGATGATCAGAAAAAATATTTCGACAGTTTGACCTCCTTTTCAGCGAGACTACGCGGCTTTGCGGACATGGATTGCATTTATGAAGATGATAAAAAAGAATATCTTGAGTTTTGTAATATAAAACGTCTGAGAAAAGCGTTCGCAGGAGGAAACAGAAAAGAGATGATCCGTTATCGGCGGAAAGTGAAGGATGAATTCAAGTGGGTATCACTTACAATGATATGCAGTGAGGAATACGAAGATGATAATCAGATCGTGATGCTATATGTAAGGGATATTAATGATGACTATCTGAAACAGCTGGATGAAGTCATGAGAAAGACGACGGATTCACTGGGAACGGTGACCGTAAATGTAAGTAAGGGAATGTGTATCTCCTGTGCAGTGAAGAATAAGAATATCAGAATCAGGGGAGAAAAGGAAAATCTGGACGATTACGTAAGAAGAATATCGATGTATGCGATCGGCTGTGAAGACAGAGTAAAAGCAAACCAGTTGTTTGTACAGGAAAATCTACTGAAAGAATTTGCAGCTGGGAGAACAATTATTTCGCTCGAAACAGTTGCTCAGGGAGATCAGGATGAGAAGATTCGTATGTTCCGCATTACGATAGAGATGATCCGGAACTCTGTGACAGATGACATTGAAGGGGTGCTTTATTTTCAGGACATAACCGAAAGTTATCTGGCAGAAAAAATCCCACAGCTTCTTTACCAGAAGAATTTTGAAAAGGTTGCATTGATCGATGCTCGCAGAAATTTGATCAATATGGAATCGACAGAAGATTTTAATGCATACAGATATCTTCATACGAAGATCGATTATAATACGTATTGCCGGGAGATCCTGGGTGAAATGGTTCCGGAGCAGGAAAAAGAGCATCTGAAGAAAAATACAGACATAGAAAAGATATGCAGGGAATTGAATCAAAATGGCCGTTATTCCTTTACAGTCCATCAGATCAGTGAGGATGGAGAGATACGCCTGAAAGAGTTTAATTTCATGTATCTGTTCAGAGAACTGGGAATCATTCTGGCTGTGACAGAAGATATTACAGAGCTTTCCGGTACAGATATGCTGACCGGCGGGTACAACAGACGGGGATTCATCCATAATTCGGAAAACATATTCCGGCACTGTGCCGACAGGACCGATTATGCAGTGTTGTACTTTAACGTCCGCAATTTCAAAGCAGTAAATGAGCTTTTTGGAATTGATACTGGTGATAGTGTGCTGCGCACAATTTATAAGAATATGCGATCATCCAGCCTGAAGCCATGCGTAGTGGCGAGAGTGGAGGCTGATCAGTTCACCTGCCTGGTAGAGAAAAAGAATCTGGATTTTGATGCGCTTTCCGGACTTTGCGAGTGGAATTTCACAAAGAAGGGAAAGACGATGCACATCTTCTGCGGTTGCGGAATTTTCTTTGTTGAAAATAAAGAAATGAGCATCAATGGTATGATCGACCGTGCGAAGCTTGCAAAAAAATATATTACAGATGAATATGTAAAACCATATAATATCTATGATGCATCGATGAAATCATATTACATCGATCGTGCGGAACTTGCAGGAGAACTCAGAAACGGACTGGCACAGGAACAGTTTAAAGTATATTATCAGCCGGTTGTAGATGCGAAGACCGGAGAGATCCGGTCTGCAGAAGCCCTGATCCGCTGGGTGCATCCAAAGAGAGGGTTCGTATCACCTGCCATATTTATTCCGGCATTAGAAGAGAGTGGTCATATCTCAGAACTGGATTTTTATGTGACAAAAAAAGTATTTGAATTCATGCGGAAGCGATGCGAAGACGGTAAGAAAAATATTCCGATATCAATCAATTTGTCATGGATGGATTTTTATGATGAAAAGATGATGAAATGGATCGAGGAAAATGTAGAGTCGTCTCAGAAGCTTGGAATCAAATCAAGATTTGAGATTACAGAGACATCGTTTGAGGCGATGAAGCAGAACCGCAATAATATCCTGGAATCATTGCAGAAAAAAGGTGCGGTGACACTGCTGGATGATTTTGGAAGCGGATATTCTTCTTATGGTGTACTTCAGGACTATAATTTCGATATTTTAAAGATCGATATGAGTCTGGTACGTCAGATTGAGACAAATCCGAAGTCGAGAAGCATCTTAAAATCTATCATTGCGATGGCTCATGAACTGGGGATGCAGCTGGTGGCAGAAGGAGCAGAGACGGAAGAACAGATTGTATTCCTGAGGGAAAACGATTGTGATTGTATACAGGGATATTATTATTCCAAGCCGCTTCCGGAAGACGAATTTTTGGAATACCTTGGGGAAAATTAAACAACAGATCAGAATCAGATTTTGAAGATATAAGCTGTGTGAGTGTGAAAACTCTCCGGAAATCTGCGCAAAAGTGTGGACTTCCGGGGATTTTTTTGAGTGTATATTAGTTAGTATTCTAAATAAATAAAATATAAAACAAACAATAAAAATATAAAAAAAATATAAAAACATTGACAATATTGGTGGAAATGACTAATATAATCGTTAGAATTCTAATTAATAAAAGGAGGTAGAGGATTTGGAAAAAGATATGGGAACGTCAACATTTTTTTCCGTATTTCAATTAATGAAATTTATGCAATATCAGTCAATGAAGCGTATGGAAAAAATGGACTTGAAACCAAGTCAGGCGGGAGTCTTGTTTTCGTTGAAACATTGGGGTGAACAGTCGCAGAAACAACTGGCAGAACGTGTCGGCATTACACCGCCATCCATGACTGTTGCGTTACGGAAGATGGAAGAAAAAGGATATGTGACACGAAGACAGGATGAAAAGGATCAAAGAGTGGTGAAAATTCATCTCGCGCCAAAAGGAGAAGAATGTATAGAAGGAATTCAAAGAGTAATTTGTGAAATGGAAGAAATAGTTTATCAGGGAATATCAAGAGAAGAGATACTTCTGATGAAGCGCCTTCTGACAGAAATGAAAAACAATCTGTTGAACTCAAAGGATTTCAAAGGTGTGGATATGGATACGATCATAGAAAAGACATGTCCATCGGCACGTGGGAGTTTTTAGTAATAGAATATACAGACGGAACTGGATAGGACAGATCCGTTGTATATAGATATGAATGCAGAAAGGAAAGACATAAGAAAATGGGAAAATTATTTAAGTTTCTGAAACCATATGCAGCTGCTGTGGCAGCGATTATCTGCATACTGGTTGTCCAGGCTTATTGTGATCTGTCTTTGCCGACTTACACATCGGATATTGTGAATGTAGGTATCCAGCAGGGCGGCATTGATGAAGCTCTACCTGATACAATTTCCAAAAAAGATCTGAACCATCTGTTACTGCTGGTTCCGTCGGACAGACAGAAAATTGTAAAAAACGCGTATACAGAGTCGGTGGAAAAATACGACTATAATGGTACTGTAATGGAATTAAAAGCTTCTGTGAAAGAGGATAAAAAGAAAGTGGACAGGCTTTCAGAGATTCTTGGAAAGCCAATGCTCATGGCAGCAGGATTTGATTCCGGCAGTGAGATGACACAGAAAATCGAAGAGCAGATGCGGACACAGATGTCTGGAATTCCGAATGTTGATAAGATGGATATCTATGATATGTTGGAGTTTATGGGAGCTGAAGGCAGGAATGCGCTGATCGGACAGATGGATCAGCAGATGGATTCCATGCAGGATTCAATTATTGCCCAGGCAGCAGCAGGGTACATTAAAGACGCTTACACCCATATAGGAATTGATACAGATCAGATCGAAACTACCTATATTTTACATACAGGAGCCAAGATGCTGGCACTTGCATTCCTCGGAATGGCAGCAAGTATACTGGTCGGACTGCTGGCATCACGTGTCGGTGCCGGTGTCGGACGCAGACTTCGTGAAAATGTATTCCGTAAAGTGGTTGGTTTCTCCAATGCGGAATTTGATAAATTCTCTACGGCATCACTGATTACAAGAAGCACGAATGACATTCAGCAGATCCAATTATTACTTGTTATGATCCTTCGGATGGTTCTGTATGCACCGATTATGGCAATCGGAGGAATCTGGAAAGTCTTTCATACGAATGTCGACATGTCGTGGATCATCGGACTTGCGGTTGCTGTTATTATAGTTATCGTAGGATTCTTATTCCTGGTGGTAATGCCGAAGTTTAAGCTAATCCAGAATCAGGTTGACAAACTGAATCTTGTCAGCCGTGAAATTCTGACAGGACTTTCGGTTATCCGTGCATTTGGTACACAGAAGTACGAGGAAGAACGTTTTGATGATGCAAATAAAGCACTGACAAAGACGAACTTATTTGTAAACCGCGCAATGACATTTATGATGCCGCTTATGATGTTCGTTATGAACAGTATTGCGGTCTTGATCGTATGGGTGGGTGGTCACAGCATCAATGACGGAGCAATGCAGGTTGGTGATATGATGGCATTTATCCAGTATACGATGCAGATTATCATGGCGTTCTTAATGATCTGTATGATCTCGGTTATGCTGCCAAGAGCAGCTGTATCTGCAGGCCGTGTAGACGAAGTACTGACAAGTGAGACTATGATCCATGATCCCAAGAACCCGTCACACATTCCGGAAGAAGGAAAAGGAAAGATTGTATTCGACCATGTATCGTTCCGTTATCCGGGGGCAGAAGAAGATGTCCTGCATGACATTTCCTTTACCGCAGAGCCTGGAAAGACGACGGCATTTATCGGAAGTACCGGGTGTGGTAAGTCTACGCTGGTGAATCTGATTCCGAGATTCTATGATGTTACAGACGGTAAGATTACGATTGACGGAAAAGATATCCGAAATGTATCACAACACGAACTCCGGGAGAAACTGGGATATGTACCGCAGAAAGCTGTATTATTCTCAGGCGATATTGCTTCAAATATCTTATATGGTAATCCGGATGGAAGTGAAGCCGAGATGACAGAGGCAGCAACGATCGCACAGGCAACTGAATTTATTGAGCAAAAGAAGAAAAAGTATAAGAGTACCATTTCCCAGGGAGGATCGAATGTATCCGGAGGTCAGAAACAGAGACTTTCGATTGCAAGAGCGATAGCAAAACATCCGGATGTATATATATTTGATGACAGTTTTTCGGCACTGGATTATAAGACAGATGCAACACTTCGTGCAAAGCTGAAAGAGAAAACATCAGAAAGTACGGTTATGATCGTCGCACAGAGAATCAGTACGATTCTCCATGCAGATCAGATCATTGTGTTAGATGATGGTCAGATCGTCGGAAAAGGTACACATAAAGAACTGCTTAAGAACTGTGAAGCATATTATCAGATCGCATCTTCGCAATTATCAGAGAAAGAATTAGAAGAAGATCTTAAGGAGGTGGAATCATATGCCAAGAGGTAGAGGTCATGGACCGAGAATGTCCAATGAAAAGGCAAAAGATTTTAAAGGTACGATGAAAAAGCTGATGGCATATTTGAGCGCATATAAGATTGGAATATTTTTTGTGATTGTATTTGCCATCGGAAGTACGATATTTAATATCGTAGGACCGAAGATCCTTGGAAAAGCAACGACCGAGATATTTAAAGGTCTGGTCAGAAAAGTATCCGGCGGAGCCGGAATTGATTTTGACAAGATTGCACATATTGTACTGATTCTGTTATGCCTGTATCTGGCAAGCGCGGTGTTTTCATTCGTACAGGGATATATCATGACAGGAGTATCACAGAAGCTGACTTACCGTCTGAGAAAAGAAATCTCGGAGAAAATCAACCGCCTGCCGATGAATTATTTTGATAAACAGACACATGGAGAGGTGTTATCCCGTATCACAAATGATGTAGATACCTTAAGCCAGAGTCTGAACCAGAGTGCAACACAGGTGATCACATCGGTGACAACGATCATAGGTGTGCTGATCATGATGCTCAGTATCAGTCCGTTGATGACATTGGTAGCACTTCTGATTCTTCCGGTTTCAATGGGACTGATTTCTATGATCGTAAAACGTTCGCAGAAGTATTTCATGAGCCAGCAGGAGTATCTGGGCCATGTAAACGGACAGGTAGAAGAAATCTATGGCGGTCATAGTATCATCAAAGCATTCAATAAAGAGGAGGATGTAATCGCTACATTCAAGCGGGACAATGATATTTTATATACTTCTGCATGGAAATCGCAGTTTCTTTCCGGAATGATGATGCCAATCATGCAGTTTGTCGGAAATCTTGGTTATGTCGGAGAAGTTATCCTGGGCGGTTATCTTGCTATGAAAGGAAGAATCCAGGTTGGTGATATCCAGTCTTTTATCCAGTATGTAAGAAGCTTTACGCAGCCGATCCAGCAGGTTGCGCAGGTGGCAAACATGTTACAGTCCACAGCTGCAGCATCTGAGCGTGTCTTCGAATTCCTTGAGGAGGCGGAAGAAGACCAGACAGTGGAACATCCGGCATGTATTGATGAAATGGAAGGAAGCGTAAGCTTCGAACATGTTCATTTCGGATATAATCCGGATCACACGATCATCAATGATTTCAGTGTGGATGTAAAGCCGGGACAGAAGGTTGCGATTGTAGGACCTACCGGTGCAGGAAAGACGACGATCATCAAATTACTGATGCGTTTTTATGATGTTGGAAGTGGTTCGATCAAGGTGGACGGGCATGATGTCCGTGACTTTAACCGCGATGATCTGAGAAAAATGTTCGGAATGGTATTACAGGATACCTGGCTGTTCAAAGGAAGTATCGAAGATAATATCCGTTATGGACGGCTGGATGCAACGCATGAAGAGGTAGTGGAGGCTGCAAAGGCAGCACGTGCACACCGTTTTATACAGACCCTTCCGGGTGGTTATCAGATGGAGTTAAATGAAGAAGCAAGTAATGTGTCACAGGGACAGAAGCAGCTCCTGACAATTGCAAGAGCAATGCTTGCAGATCCTAAGATACTGATCCTTGATGAGGCGACAAGTTCGGTAGATACAAGAACCGAAATTCAGATCCAGAAGGCAATGGATCAGTTGATGAAAGGAAGAACCAGCTTTGTGATCGCACATAGACTGTCAACAATACGTGATGCAGATATGATTCTGGTTATGAAAGACGGAGATATCGTAGAACAGGGAAATCATGAAGAACTTCTTGCACAGAATGGATTCTATGCTGAACTGTATAATTCGCAGTTTCAAAGAAGTGCATAAAAACAGGATCATTGCGTTAAAGATTACGGAATCCTTAAAGAGAAATAAGGCGCTGTCAGAAGAAAATCTGACAACGCCTTTTGAATATGCACGGAAACATGCCGGAAATAATCCGGATCGTTCTGCATTCATAACGTTTAGAGGGCAAAAAAGCGTATGTTACTATGCAAGGAAATATACGGTCAATATCCATTGCATGAAATAAACGAATAAAATCAGAACGGGAAGATCCGGATTCTTTTAAAGAAAAATGAAAGTGTGTAAAAAAACTGCTACCTGACAGCCTTTTTACCTGTTTAAGATGAATGCTTTAAAGTAATTAAATTATATCATAAATATACAAAAAATATATAAAAATATACAAATAAAAAATAAAGCAACGAAATGTGGCGTGAAAAAGAAGCACATATCTGCTCATGCATACCAGGTTTCGTTGCTTTTTTGTAAAAGTTATTTCTGATTCTTATTTACGTTCTGCAGCTTCATTGCACGAACTTTCAGCGGAAGTCCGAACAGGTTGATGAATCCACTAGCATCATGATGATCATACAGATCACCGGTTGTAAAACTTGCAAGAGACTCGCTGTACAGAGAGTACGGAGAAGTGGTTCCGGCTTTTGTGATCGTTCCTTTATACAGTTTGAACTTCACTTCACCTGTTACATATTCCTGTGTGCTTTCAACGAAAGCCTGGATTGCCTCACGCAGCGGTGTGAACCATTTTCCTTCGTATACAATCTGGGCAAGCTTGTCAGCCATTTCTTTCTTCACTTCTGCTGTAGCACGGTCAAGAATAAGTTCCTCTAACTGCTGGTGAGCGGCATACAGGATTGTTCCGCCAGGTGTCTCGTATACGCCGCGGGACTTCATACCTACAACACGGTTCTCAACAATGTCGATGATTCCGATACCGTGTTTTCCGCCAAGTTCATTCAGCTTGCGGATGATATCAGATACTTTCATTTCTTCGCCATTGATACTCTTAGGCACACCTTTTTCAAAAGTCATAGTAACATATTCTGCTTTGTCAGGAGCTTTTTCCGGTGTGGTAGACATTACCAGAAGGTCATCGTAGTTAGGTTCATTGGAAGGATCTTCCAGTTCCAGACCTTCATGGCTGATATGCCATAAGTTACGGTCACGGCTATAGCTGTGCTTTGCGTCGAATGGGAGGTCGATTCCGTGTGCTTTACAGTAATCAATCTCGTCTTCACGTGACTGCATGGTCCAGATATCTGTCATTCTCCAAGGAGCAATGATCTTGATGTCTGGAGCAAGTGCTGTGATACCAAGTTCAAAACGGATCTGGTCATTTCCTTTACCGGTAGCACCGTGGCAGATGGCAACAGCATTTTCTTTCCGTGCAATCTCCACGAGACGTTTTGCGATTGCAGGACGGGCCATGGAAGTTCCGAGAAGATATTCATCTTCGTATACGGCATGTGCCTGAACGCAAGGTACAATGTAGTTATCAGCAAAATCATCTACGATATCTTCGATATATAACTTGGCTGCGCCGGAAAGCTTTGCTCTTTCTTCCAGTCCATCCAGTTCTTCCCCCTGACCACAGTCGATACAGCAGCAGATAACATCATAGTTAAATGTCTCTTTCAGCCATGGGATAATTGCTGTGGTATCAAGACCACCTGAGTATGCTAATACAACTTTTTCTTTCATCTTATATATCCTCCTACATGAAATATAGTTTTATCAATCGCTTTAAAATTATCTTCTCGTATACAGCCGGAAAAGTCAAGTCTTTCTTTTGACAGTGTGCGTTTGCGGCTGCAAGGAATACTATACACCTGATTTTATAAATATGCAAGAAAAAACGAGAAAAAAGTTGGAAAATATGCAAATTAATGCATAAAAACAACAAAATGATGCATAAAATAAGCGAAGAAGGATAGATGCGGAAAGGAGAATTTGTCTGTTGGGAAACATTACAAAAATGCAGAGATATATACTGTGAACAATCTTTAAAAATCTATGGAAAAAGCTTGACGAAATGTGAATGTCAACGTAGAATATAGCCGGCACTTTACTTGCAAATAGTATAATTAGAAACAAGAATAAATATAAAACCGGAAGAAAGGTTTATATATATGTCATGAGAAGGAGAAGATACTTATGAATTATGATGTGATCATTATTGGAGCAGGTCCGGGAGGGATTTTTGCGGCGTATGAGCTGATGAAAAAGAAGCCGGAATGTAAGATTGCCGTGTTTGAAGAGGGATATCCGCTTGAAAAGAGAAAATGTCCGATTGACGGGGAAAAAATTAAGAGCTGTATCAATTGTAAACGATGTTCGATCATGTGCGGCTTCGGGGGAGCAGGAGCATTTTCTGATGGGAAATATAATATTACCAATGATTTCGGGGGAACATTGTTCGAATATATCGGGAAGAAACAGGCAGTAGAACTGATGAAGTATGTAGATGAAATCAACATGGAAAACGGTGGGGAAGGAACAAAACTCTATTCGACAGCCGGAACCAAATTCAAGAAGCTTTGTCTGCAGAACAAGCTGAATCTTCTCGACGCATCGGTACGTCATCTTGGAACAGATATCAACTATGTGGTGCTTCAGAATCTGTATGACCAGATGAAAGATCATATAGATTTCTATTTTGATACACCGGTAGAGACGATCGAAATAATTGAAAACGGTTACAAAGTGGTGTGTGAAAAAGGAAACTATGAATGTGAAAAATGCATCGTTTCTGTAGGACGAAGCGGAAGTAAATGGATGGAGAAAGTGTGTAAAGAGCTGGAGATTCCTACTAAATCTAACCGTGTAGATATCGGAGTCCGTGTAGAACTTCCGGCAGTTATCTTCTCGCATCTGACAGATGAACTCTACGAAAGTAAGATTGTATATCGTACAGAGAAGTTCGAAGATAATGTCCGCACATTCTGCATGAATCCAAATGGAATTGTCGTAAATGAGAATACCAACGGAATCATCACGGTAAACGGACACAGCTATGAAGGCAATGAGAAGAAGACAGACAATACGAACTTTGCATTGCTGGTTGCAAAACATTTCTCAGAACCGTTCAAAGACAGCAACGGTTATGGGGAAAGTATCGCAAGACTTTCCAATATGCTTGGCGGTGGTGTTATTGTACAGCGCTTCGGTGATCTGGTACGTGGAAGAAGAAGTACAGAGAAGCGTATTGAAGAAGGCCTTGTAACACCAACCTTATCTGCAACACCCGGAGACTTAAGCCTTGTACTTCCAAAACGAATCCTGGATGGTATCGTGGAGATGATCTATGCGCTGGATAAAGTTGCACCTGGAACGGCGAACGATGACACGCTTCTTTACGGTGTGGAAGTGAAATTCTATAATATGGAAGTAGACATCGATGAGAATCTCGAAAGCTGCCATAAAGGTCTGTATGTGATCGGAGATGGAAGTGGAGTGACACATTCTCTTTCTCATGCATCGGCAAGCGGTGTATATGTAGCAAGACACATCATTGGATAGCCAATGGGGACGGGGAAAGTGGCTCTGACCAGTGAAAACGGAGAAATAAAAAGAAATGTCAGTTTCGGTAAAAGCAAGACGGAACTGACGTTTTTTTTATTATATCTTCGAAAGAGGCTGACAGAAAAAAAAGAATATAAAAAGATTCTGAAATAAAATAATAGGAATCATATTGACATATATAGGCAATCAATATAATATGTAGATAACCGATACAATATGTAGATGATCTATATGTTATGCATGGAAAGGAGAAGAAAAAAGATGGCAGTAGATAAAAGCCTGGTTTCGGGAAGTACAACGATGCTGGTATTAAAATTATTAGAAGAAAAGGATATGTATGGGTATGAAATGATTGATACTCTGCGCGGCAAGTCAAAGAATGTATTTGAATTAAAGGCGGGAACCCTGTACCCTCTCCTGCATGGACTGGAGGAGAAAGGATTCGTGGAAGCATATGAAAAAGAAGCAGTCGGAAAGATCCGGAAGTATTACCACATTACAAGAGCAGGCAAAAAGGAATTAAAGAGAAAATCAGAAGAGTGGAAAGAATATTCACAGGCAGTTCTGGATGTGATGGGTGGTGTGTGCTTTGGATAGGAGAAGATATATACAGACGGTAACAGACCAGATTCGCTGTAAACGCGCACTTCCACTAGTGACCAAAGAACTGGAAGATCATATCGAAGACCAGAAGTGCGATTATATGACAGAAGGAATGGAACCTTCAGAGGCGGAAGAGGCAGCGGTTCTGGAGATGGGCGATCCGGTAGAAGTAGGACTCGAGATGGACCGGATTCACAGACCGAAAATGGCATGGAAAATGATCGGTCTTATTGCAGTCCTGAATCTGGCAGGAATTCTTCTGATGTACTGTCTGAGAACAAGTGCCCTTGCAGATGTGGGAAATAATCCGGGAGAGGTAGAAGGGATTACTTCGGGGATTGGCGGCAATATTGATTATCTGAAAAATATTGCGTGGACATTTGCAGGGCTGGCTTGTATGATCGGAATCTGTTATGTTGATTACAGCTGGATCGGAAAATATGCAAAGCGGCTGGCAGGCATATGGATCGTAGTAATGGGACTGGTTTTATTCGGTATGGCATTACCGTTACGGCCGCTGTTATATCTGATCGTACCGCTATATGCAGCAATATTATATAGCATGCGAAGCAAAAAAACAGGATGTATCGGTATCGCAAAGGCCATATTGTGGCAGGTGCTTCCGATATGGTTCATTTTACGCATTCCGAATCTGCCGATGGCAGTTAGTGTAGAATTTACATTTCTGATCTTGTTATCAATTGCAGTCTGGAAAGACTGGTTTGAAGTGAATAGAAAAAGAACGCTGATCACCATGTGGAGTCTGGTAATCCTGCTTCCGGCAGCAGGGATGACATTAATGGTTAAAATGGGATATGTAAGAGCTTACCAGTCGGCAAGACTGTCGGCATTCATTCATCCGGAAGGCAATGATGCAGGAAGCTTATGGGGCACAATAAGAAATATGATCTCAGGAGCACATTTTACAGGACGTGGAGATTGTGAAAAGATAGGTTTTTTTAACAGTGATTATATGCTGACATTTGTCATACATTATTATGGAATACTGGCGGCAGTGTTGGCGATTGCTGTCATAGGCGCTGTCCTGATCTGGTTTCTGCAAAAGACCGGACACCAGAAAAACCAACTTGGCATGATCATGGGAACCGGATGCGTGGTGGTCCTGTTTACTCAGTTCATTGGATATGTAGTGGAGAATCTGGGCTGTTTTCCGCTTTCGAATAATTACTGCCCTTTCCTGACTGCAGGAGGAAGCGGAATTATGATAAGTTATATAATGTTTGGAATATTGCTTAGTATATATAGGTATCAGAATGTGCTGGTTGAGACGGAAGTAAAGAAGAAAATTGGGATTTAATTCAGCAAGGCACGACGATCCGGACCTGCATAAAAAGTAGGAAGCCGTTCCTGTTCAGGTTCCGTCGGCGGGAAATACTAAAGCGTCAAAATTATGCTAAAAACGGGCTTCCGAAATTTGCAACTCGCCATTCGGCTCAAACAGGCAAATTTCGAAAACCCAACGCATAATTTTGACGCTTAATTATTTCCAACACCTTCTTCACATTCACTGGAACGGCTTTCTACTTTTTATTCCGTGGGTGTCGAATGCCTTAAGAATG
>NZ_JAOQJW010000018.1:30151-82481 GCF_025567265.1 Dorea amylophila
TCCCATCTAACTAGACAATCACAGGAATTTGGGGTACTATAAAACGAACAATAATTTATAAAAATTCAATATCGGAAAGGGTGTTATATAGATGATTAAAGTTGGAATTATTGGAGCGACCGGATATGCCGGAGGAGAACTGGTAAGAATCCTTACCGGACACAAGGACGCAGAGATCGTATGGTACGGCTCCAGAAGTTATATAGATAAAAAATACGCAGATGTATATCAGAATATGTTCCAGATCGTGGATGCAACATGTCTGGATGATAATATGGAAGAACTTGTAAAACAGGCAGATGTAATCTTCACAGCAACGCCGCAAGGCTTCTGTGCATCGATGATGAATGATAAGATTTTAAGTGAGACAAAGATTATCGACTTAAGTGCAGACTATCGTATCAAAGATGTAGCTATATATGAAAAGTGGTATGGAATCGAGCATAAGAGTCCACAATATATTGAAGAAGCAGTGTACGGGCTTTGTGAGATCAACAGAGAAGATGTAAAGAATGCAAGACTGGTAGCCAATCCGGGATGCTATACAACATGTTCCATCCTGACCGCATATCCACTGGCAAAAGAAGGAATCATTGATATGAATACCCTGATCGTGGATGCAAAATCGGGAACATCCGGAGCAGGACGTGGTGCAAAAGTACCGAACCTTTTCTGTGAAGTGAATGAGAATATGAAAGCGTACGGTGTCGCAAGCCACAGACACACACCGGAGATTGAGGAGCAGCTCGGATATGCATCCGGAGAGAAAGTGCTGATCAACTTCACACCACATCTGGTTCCGATGAACAGAGGAATCCTGGCAACGGAATATGCAACACTCAAAAAAGATGTAACATACGAAGAAGTGAAAGCAATCTATGATAAATATTATAAAGATGAGAAATTTGTCCGTGTTCTTGAAAAAGATGTTTGTCCGGAGACAAAATGGGTAGAAGGAAGTAACTATGTGGACATCAACTTCAAGATCGATTCAAGAACGAACCGCATCATCATGATGGGAGCAATCGACAACCTGGTAAAAGGCGCGGCAGGACAGGCAGTACAGAACATGAACCTGATGTTCGGACTTCCGGAGACAGAAGGACTGGAACTGGTACCGATGTTCCCGTAGATTTACCGGAAAATGCAGACAGAGGAGAAAAATAATACATATGAATATAAGAGTAATGACAATTGAAGATTTCGACCAGGTGCACGCACTGTGGATGAGCATCAAAGGATTCGGAATACGAAGTGTGGATGATTCAAAAGAAGGAATAGAACGTTTCTTAAAAAGAAATCCAACAACAAGCGTAGTTGCCGAAGAAGATGGGAAGATCGTCGGAGCGATTCTCTGCGGGCATGATGGAAGACGGGGCTGTCTGTATCATGTGTGTGTAGATGTGAATCACAGAATGAGAGGCATCGGAAAAGCCATGGTAGTATTTACGATGGAGGCACTGAAAAAAGAAGGCATCAACAAAGTATCCCTGATCGCATTCACACAGAACGATATCGGCAATGCATTCTGGAACGAAATAGGATGGACAAAGAGGGAAGATCTGAATTATTACGATTTTACACTGAATGAAGCAAATATCACGGCGTTTATCCAGTAAAGGAATTTATCAAAACATAAGAAAAGAGAATTAAGAAAGGTGGAAGAACAGATGAAACAGGTAAAAGGCGGAGTGACCGCAGCAAAAGGATTTGAAGCAGCAAGTACAGCAGCAGGAATCAAGTATAAAGACAGAACAGATATGGCACTGGTATACAGCCAGGTTCCATGCGTGGCAGCAGGAACATTTACAACAAATGTCGTAAAAGCGGCACCGGTAAAATGGGATCAGCAGGTCGTAAAGAGTGGTGCAAAAGCACAGGCGGTAGTTGTGAACTCGGGAATCGCCAATGCCTGCACCGGAGCAGAGGGATTTGGATATTGTAAAGATACTGCAGATGCAGCAGCCAAAGCACTGAATATTTCCGCAGATGGTGTCCTCATCGGTTCAACCGGAGTGATCGGAAAGCAGATTCCGATTGACAAACTGACAGCCGGAATCAAAGTACTGGCAGGTAAGAAGAATGATACACTGGAAAATGGTACAGAAGCAGCCAAAGCAATTATGACAACCGATACATTTCCAAAGGAACTGGCCGTTGCAATTGAAGTTGGCGGAAAGACTGTTACGATCGGTGGTATGGCAAAAGGATCTGGAATGATCCATCCGAATATGTGCACGATGCTTGCATTTATTACAACAGATGCTGTGATCACAAAGGATGCACTTCAGAAAGCATTAAGTGAAGATGTCGGAGATACTTACAACATGATCTCTGTAGATGGAGATACTTCTACGAACGACTCAGTTGTATTACTGGCAAATGGTATGGCAGAGAATCCGGAGATTACATATGGAACAGAAGATTATAAGAATTTTGCAGAAGCATTGCATACGATAAATGAATACCTTGCAAAGAAAATCGCCGGAGACGGAGAAGGTGCAACTGCATTATTCGAAGTGAAAGCGGTCGGATGCGAGAGTGTAGAGCAGGCTAAGACACTTGCAAAATCAATCGTATGTTCCAATCTTACAAAGACAGCAATCGCAGGACACGATGCAAACTGGGGAAGAATCCTCTGTGCAATGGGATATTCCGGAGCGCAGTTCGATCCTGAAAAGGTTGACCTGTTTTTCGAAAGCAAAGCAGGAAAAATCCAGATCATTGAAAATGGTACAGCTGTAGATTACAGTGAGGCAGAGGCAACAAAGATCCTGTCTGAGACTGAAGTTACAGCAATTGCAGATGTGAAGATGGGTGACAAGACAGCAACTGCATGGGGATGTGATCTGACTCACGAATATATCGAGATCAATGCAGATTACAGAAGTTAGGAGATTGAAAGATGGAAAAAGCAATGCAGAAATATCTGGACAAAGCAGAAGTACTGATTGAAGCCCTTCCGTATATCCAGAGATTCAACCGTAAGATTATTGTAGTAAAATATGGCGGAAGCGCTATGGTAGACGAAGAACTGAAAGCAAGAGTCATTCAGGATGTTACGCTGCTGAAATTAGTCGGTTTCAAACCAATCATTGTTCACGGCGGTGGAAAAGAAATCAGCAAATGGGTAGGAAAAGTCGGCATGGAACCACAGTTTATTAATGGGCTGCGGGTGACAGATGCAGAGACGATGGAACTTGCAGAGATGGTACTTGGGAAAGTGAATAAAAGCCTTGTTCAGCTGGTTGAGCAGCTCGGTGTAAGAGCCATTGGTATCAGTGGAAAAGATGGAGGACTTCTGAAAGTAGACAAGAAGCTGGCAGACGGTGAGGATATCGGATTTGTTGGAGATGTCAAAGAAGTGAATGCGGATATCATCTACGATCTTCTGGAGAAAGATTTCCTTCCGATTATCGCACCGATCGGCCTGGACGATGATTATAATACGTATAATATCAATGCGGATGATGCTGCATGTGCGATAGCAAAAGCAATCAATGCAGAGAAGCTTGCATTCCTGACAGATATCGAAGGAGTATACAAAGATCCAAAGGATCCGTCCACATTGATTTCTGAACTGAATGTATCAGACGGAAAGAAATTGATGGAAGAAGGCTATATCGGTGGAGGTATGCTGCCGAAGATACAGAACTGTATCGATGCGATTGAGAACGGAGTATCAAGAGTACATATCCTGGATGGAAGAATTCCGCATTGTCTGCTTCTTGAAATCTTTACAAATAAAGGTATCGGAACTGCAATTAAAAATGATATAGAAGAACGATATTATTACGGAGAATAAGTTATGAATGAATATATGAAAGAGACAAACGAAGCGCTGTTACATACGTATAATCAGTTTCCGGTCGTATTAGAGCGTGGAGAAGGTGCTTATCTGTATGATACAGAAGGAAAAAAATATCTGGACTTTGCGGCCGGATATGCAGTGTCTTCGCTGGGATATGCTGATAAAGAATTGAATGATGCGTTAAAGGAACAGATCGATAAGATTTTTCATACTTCTAATCTGTACTATAATACGGCTTGCGGAAAGGCAGCAGAAGATCTGAAACGTATTACAGGGATGGACCGTATCTTCTTCACCAACAGTGGAGGGGAAGCGGTAGAAGGAACTTTAAAAGCAGCAAGAAAATATGCATACAAAAAAGGAACAGGACGGTATGAATTCATTGCGATGAAGGAATCTTTCCATGGAAGAAGTTTTGGAGCCGTATCTGTGACAGGACATGATGCGTATCGTGAACCATTCGAACCGCTTGTTCCGGGGGTATCATTTGCACAATACAATGATCTGGACAGTGTGAAAGCACTGGTGACAGATAAGACTTGTGCGATCATTCTGGAACCGTTACAGGGTGAGGGTGGAATCAATGCAGCCACAGAGGAATTCATGAAAGGAATACGTAAACTCTGTGACGAAGAAGGAATCCTTATGATTTGTGATGAAGTACAGTGCGGTATGGGAAGAACAGGTGCTATGTTTGCATGGCAGGCTTATGACATCAAACCGGATATCATGTCTATGGCAAAGGCTATCGGAAGTGGAATTCCGGTCGGTGCATTTGCAATGACAGAGGAAGTTGCAAAATATTCACTGGAGCCTGGGGATCACGGTACAACTTACGGGGGAAATCCACTGGCTTGTACGGCAGTAAGTAAGACTATTGAGATATTTGAAAAGAAGCATCTGGTAGAACATGTGCAGAAAGTCGGCACATATCTGACAAAAAAACTGGAAGAACTTGTGGAAGAATATGATACTGTAAAAGCGGTCAAAGGAAAAGGTCTGATGCAGGGAATTCAGGTGACAAAACCTATATCTGAGATTACAGGAGCAGCTTTGAAAGAGGGGCTGCTGATTATCGGTGCCGGAAGCGATGTGATCCGTTTTGTACCACCGCTTATTATTGAGCTTGAACAGGTGGATGAGATGATCCGGATATTAAAGAAAGCATTGTAAAAAGTAAAGAAATGGAATATAAAAGCCGGTCATGGGACATATTATCTGCATAGGCAGGAGGTATGAAGATGACTGGTTTTTTGATTGCGCTTTTGTCGGGAGCGCTTATGAGTGTACAGGGAGTATTTAATACGCAGGTAACAAAGACAACCGGAATGTGGGTGAGTAACGGCTGGGTGCAGTTCAGTGCATTCCTGCTATGTGCCGTTGCATGGCTTATCGCCGGAAGAGATTCTGTTGGCGCATTGTGGAAAGTGGAACCAAGATATGTATTACTTGGAGGCGTGATCGGTGCAGGGATCACATGGACTGTGATTAAGAGTATGGCATCGCTGGGACCGGCGAAAGCAGCACTTCTGATCGTGATATCGCAATTGATCGTAGCATATGTGATCGAACTTCTCGGGTTGTTTGGAGTAGACAAAGAACCGCTGGAAATACGCAAAATTATTGGTATGTCCATTGCCCTGATTGGTGTTGCAATTTTTCAATGGAAATAGTACAATTAATTCACTAGGCATATGCGGGGGTTTACAGTTTCCGACAGACTGTAAAGGAGAAGTTATGCGTAGAAAAAAACGACAAAACAAAATAACAGAAAAGAGAAACATACAGAAAGAAATATGCCGGATACCACTGCTTTTTCTAGTATTGTTAAGTGTCATGTGTACAGGTAGCCTGACTGGCTGCAGAGCCGGAAATCCACAAGGACAGACGGAACTGGTTCCGTTGAATAGAAATGATACGGATTCAGACAAACCAGACACCGCTGTTAATTCCGGACAGAAAGAACAACAGACAGACCGGGAAAAACTGCAGATCTGTTATGTGCATGTATGCGGTGCGGTAAACCAGCCCGGAGTATACGAACTGACAGCAGACAGCCGTTTGTTTGAAGCTATTCAGATGGCGGGCGGACTGACGGAAGAGGCGGCAGATCAGACACTCAATCAGGCAGAAGTGATCGAAGATGGTTCCAAAATATACGTTCCGACGAAAGAAGAAGTAAAAGCCGGTATGGATAATGGCGGTACTTTGGTGCAGAATGAGGACAATGCAGAAAAAGCCGGAAGTACATCGGATGGAAAGATTGATATCAATACGGCGGCAAAAAACGAATTGATGACACTTTCAGGAATCGGCGAAGCGAAGGCAGATGCGATCGTGCGTTACCGGGAAGAACATGGAGCATTTCAGAAGATTGAAGATCTGATGGAAGTAGAAGGAATTAAAGAAGGTGTATTTCAAAAAGTAAAAGATCAAATTAAGATTTGATAAGGAGTAGGAACATGGGCAAACGCATATTGGTTGTGGATGACGAAAAACTGATAGTAAAAGGGATCCGGTTTAGTCTGGAACAGGATGGATACAGTGTGGACTGCGCATATGATGGGGAAGAGGCACTGAAACTGGCAAAAGAGAATGCATACGATATGATTCTGCTGGATGTTATGCTTCCAAAACATGATGGTTTTGAAGTGTGTCAGCAGATCAGGGAATATTCGGATGTTCCGATCATCATGCTTACGGCTAAGGGTGATGATATGGATAAAATTCTGGGACTGGAATACGGTGCAGATGACTACATAACAAAGCCATTTAATATTCTGGAAGTCAAAGCAAGGATTAAAGCAATCATACGCCGGATCAGTAAGCGTGATAAAAATCAGGAGGATGATAAAGTAATCATCAAAGGTGAGATGCAGATCGACTGTGAAAGCAGACGTGTGATCATCGGGGGGAAAGAGATAAATCTGACCGCCAAAGAGTTCGATCTTCTAGAATTGCTTGCTATGAATCCAGGTAAGGTATACAGCAGAGAGAACCTTCTGAATATTGTATGGGGATATGAATATCCGGGTGATGCGAGAACTGTAGATGTACATATCCGCAGACTTCGTGAGAAGATAGAGACAAATCCAAGCGATCCAAAATATGTATATACGAAATGGGGAGTTGGTTATTATTTCAGGGGTTAAAAAATATCTAAAAAAGAATATATTCAGGAGCATGAAATTCAGGATCATTATGCTGGTAGCACTGGCAGGAATCGTTCCGGTTCTGATTATGCGGGGCGTGTTCCTGAACAGTTATGAAAAATGCGCAGTGAGGGTACGTACTGCGGAGATACAGAATCAATGTACCATTCTCAGTAACCAGTTGAGCAGTTCGGGATATCTCACAGGAGATATATCAGAAGTGATGCGGACGGAACTGGTCCAGTTATCGAATATCTATAGCGGCCGTGTGATGGTGATAGATGGAGCATTTAAGATCCAGGAAGATACTTATGATATGGACAAGGGCAAGACCATCGTATCCGGCAATGTAATCCGTTGTTTCCAAGACAAAGGAACCAGTGAGTATAACAGAAAAAACAGATATATAGAAGTGACCGCACCAATCATAGGAAAAGATGATGCAGTTGTAGGTGTGCTGCTGGTAAGTGCACCTACAGATTCAGTGCTGGACAGTCTGGAAATATTAAGAAACAAGGCAGATGTAGTGGCACTTGCGACGATTCTGGTTATAATGATGATTGCAGTTCTGGCGGGGATAGCGATGCTGAAACCATTCAGACGTATTACAGAGTCGATCTCAGCGGTAACAGAAGGATATGATGATAACTACCTGCATGAGAACACATATACCGAAACGATAGAATTGTCAGAGGCATTTAATAAGATGTCGGGACGTATGAAGACGCTGGACGATTCGAAAAATGAATTTGTATCCAATGTATCACATGAATTGAAGACACCTTTGACATCCATGAAGGTTCTGGCGGATTCGCTGCTTCTGCAGGAGGATGCGCCGGTAGAACTTTATAAAGAATTTATGGGAGACATGTCAGAAGAGATCGAACGTGAGAATAAGATCATTAATGATCTGTTATCGCTGGTGAAGATGGACAAAACAGCGAATAACGCCAATACCATGAACATAAAATCCGAAAATATGAATGAGCTGGTAGAAAAAATCTTAAAGAGACTGCGTCCGATCGCAGCAACAAGAAATATTGAACTGGTTTACGAAAGTATTCGTCCAGTCACAGCTGAAGTCGACGAGATGAAGATTTCGCTTGCAATTTCAAATCTGGTAGAAAATGCGATCAAATATAATAAGGACAATGGCTGGGTTCATGTGACTTTGAATGCGGATCATAAGAACTGTTATATTGAAGTGGCAGATTCAGGGATCGGTATTCCGGCAGAGGCGCAGGAACATATATTTGAAAGATTTTATCGTGTGGATAAGTCACATTCCAGGGAAATCGGCGGGACAGGGCTTGGACTTGCAATCGCACGAAGTGCAGTGGTTATGCATCGCGGGGCGATCAAAGTATTCAGTCAGCCATCTGAGGGAACAACATTTACAGTCAGAATTCCGTTAAACTATGTGTCTTAGGTAGAAGGAGAATGCGATGATAAAGAAAAAGAGTTACTGGATCCTGATGCTTACTGCCATCTGTATTCTAGCGGTGACGGGATGCAAAAAAGAAGGAAAAACAGCAGACTTCCATATCTATTATACAGATTCCGAGGGTGTGTCGCTGGTTGAAAAAGGCATAAAGCCAGAAGGCAAAACACAGAAAGAACAGATTGATGAAATCCTGGATAAGATACAGAAGAATACGGATGACATTGATTACCGCAGTCCTTTTGTAAAAGAGGTAAAGGTGAAAGAATGGTCAGTGAAGGATGGAAAACTTATAGTAGATTTTAACAGGAATTATCAGAAACTGAGTGCGACGGAAGAGATTCTGCTGCGCGCTGCGGTTGTTCAGTCTGTCGGACAGATTTCTGGAGTGGATGCTGTGTTATTCACAATCGACGGAGAATCATTGCAAGATATGAATGGACAGGTGGTTGGTTATATGCAGCCATCGGATTTTGTAAAAAATACAGGTGTGAGTCTCCATTCCTATCAGAAAGAGACATTTTTGTTGTATTATGGTAATAAGCAGGGAGACCGTCTGGTAAAAGAAAAGGTCAGTATCCGGTATAACAGCAGCATATCAAAAGAAAAAGTGCTGGTAGAACAGCTGATCAAGGGTCCTTCATCGGACAACGAGACGGCAGTGATCCCGGCAGAGACAAAGGTGCTGAGTGTATCTGTAAAGGATCATATCTGTTATGTGAACCTGGATAAGGGGTTCCTGGACACAACGAATGTAATGAATCCGGAACTTCCGGTCTATGCGATCGTGAATACAATTATAGAAGGAAGCTCGATCGGCAGGGTACAGATCCTGATCGATGGAAAAACAAATGTAAATTATATGGGGAAGATAAGTCTGGAAAAGCCGCTTTCCCGAAACCTGAATATTGTGGAAGGGGAGTAGTGCGTGAGGAACAGGCCGCTTCTTAGTGTCTGTCTGATCATTCTATGTGTTCTGGCTTCCTGTACGCTGGTGGGAAAGGAACGGTTTATAAAAGAACTTCGCCCATCGCCGCTTGAAATCTGCACCACGGAAGATGAATCTGTCATCGTCTGTGGTGTGATTTACAGGCAGGAGCAAAAAGAAAATGGTCAGATGATTTATCTGAAACATAATTCTGTTTATTCTATTTCTAACAAACAAAAATTTCAAGAGTCAAAGATAATCGTTTATATCAATTCCAAAGAAAAACTACATATAGGAAACAGGATAAAAGTCCGGGGGACAGTATCATTTTATGAAAATGCAAGAAACCCGGGTAATTTTGATCAGAAGTTTTATTATCAGAAACAGGGGATCCATGGGAAAATCTACGGCAGTCAGATGCAGATCACCGATAAAAGTGTGGACGTTTTCCGGGAAAAGCTGGCAGTGTTCCGTGCCGGGTGGAAGGAACTGCTGGTGCGGGAAATGGGTGAACGGGAAGGGGGAGTCCTTGCTGCGATACTTCTTGGGGAAAAGAGTGATATGGATCCGGAGATGAAGGAACTTTACCAGGTGAATGGGATTGGGCATATCCTGGCTATATCAGGATTGCATCTGTCGTTTGCCGGACTGGGTGCCTACCGTTTATTCCGGCGGTTGACAGGTTCGTGCAAAGCAGGAGGACTGGCAGGAGGAATGCTGTTATTTCTGTATGTTTCAATGATCGGGATGACAGTCTCGGTACTAAGGGCATGGGTAATGTTCCTGTTCCGGGTCGGTGCGGATGTTACAGGGAGAAAATACGATATGCCGACGGCACTTTCTGTAGCAGCAGTAATCGCAGTCGGAAGTAATCCGCTGTATCTTTATGATGGCGGTTTTTTGCTTTCATTTGGTGCATTACTTGCGATCTGCACAGTGATACCATTGGTGAAGAAAGAATCACAGCAGCCGGTACTGGTACGTATATTGGGGCCGGGAATTGCCATGAATTGTGTGTTGTGGCCGGTGATTCTGTATTTCTTTTTCGAAGTGCCGTTATATAGTGTGATACTGAATCTTCTGGTGATACCGTTGATGCCGGTAATATTATCCTGCGGGATGGCAGGCTCACTTGTGCGGATGGCAGGGGGAACATCTGGAACATGGATATTGATGGTGTGCAGCCGGATATTAAAACTCTATGACGGATGTTGTGTGTTGCTCCTGAAATTTCCTGTGGCAAGATGGATAGCAGGAAGACCGGAAAAATGGCGGTGCATAGTCTATTATCTTATGTTGTCAGGAATCATTCTGATATGGAAATATATGGATAGACAGCCGGTAAAAATCAGAAAAAAGTACATGGCTAGTCTGACACTTTATATTACTGCATGGCTGATACTGATATCAGGACCGCTGCTAAGAAGAGGAATGGAGGTGACAATGCTGGATATCGGGCAGGGAGACTGTATCTGTGTGCAGGGACCAAAGCATCAGAATTATCTGATCGATGGTGGCAGCAGTGATGTGAAAGAGATTGGAAAATACCGAATAGAACCATTTCTAAAATCCCGGGGCATTGCACAACTTGATTATGTCTTTCTGTCTCATGGAGATCTGGATCATATGAATGGAATAGAAGAACTTCTGATGCGTCAGGATGTGGGAGTGCGCATCCGGAATCTTGTAGTGCCGGAAAAACAGTACTGGGATGAAAGGATTCTTAAAATTATAACAATGGCAAAAATGTATGGCACAGATGTGAAGGAAATGGAATACGGAACGGAACTGAAAGAAGGTGAAATGAAGTTTACTTGTCTGGGCCCGGGAGGAAATACGGATGATAAGAGTCATAATGTGACGACTGGAAACGAATCCTCCATGATCCTGCATCTGGAATACGGTGAATTTGATATGTTGTTTACCGGAGATGTAGAAAAAGAAGGGGAAGAGAGGCTGACGGAGGTCCTGGATGTGATACAGGAAGAAAAGAAGATTACATGGGAAATACTAAAGACAGCGCATCATGGTTCGAAGAATTCTACAACGGAGACATTCCTTCAGACAGTTTATCCGCAGTATGCATGGATATCAGCAGGGAGAAAGAACCGTTACGGACATCCGCATGATCTGACGCTGAAAAGACTTGAAAAATCGGGTGCAAAGATATATTCTACACAGGATAACGGAGCGGTTGCCGTGACGGTCAGGAAAAAAACTATGTGGATTCACGGTGGAAACAGTTGAACTTAAAGTCGGAATTCAGTATACTTTTAAGAGGTGAAAGAAGATGGGAGAGAACCGATGAAAACTTTAAATGAAGACATAAAAACAGGAAATTTTAAGCCGGTATATCTCCTGTACGGAGAAGAAGCTTACCTGAAAAAGCAATACAGAGACCGGATCACGAAAGCAATATTTCCGGACGGGGATACGGTGAATTATGCATATTATGAAGGAAAAGGAATCAATCCGGGAGAACTTATCGATCTTGCAGAGACAATGCCGTTTTTTGCCGACAGACGTCTGATCGTAATCGAAAATTCCGGATTCTTCAAAAATGCGTCACCGGAGCTTGCAGATTATATCAAAACAATGCCGGATACCGCCTGTTTTTTATTTGTGGAAAATGAAGCAGACAAGCGTGGAAAGATGTATAAGGCTGTCAAGAGTAAAGGACGCGTGGTAGAGATGGCACGTCAGGATGAGAAGACACTTTTATACTGGGTTGCAGGGAATGTAAAAAAAGAGGGATATAAGATCAAAGAACAGACGGCCAGGTATCTGTTGTCTACCACAGGGACAGATATGGAAAATCTGGAAAAAGAACTGGAAAAGCTGTTCTGTTACTGTATGGGAAAGGAAGAGATTGAAGTCCGGGATATCGAAGCAATCTGTACGACACAGATTACAAATAAAATCTTTGAGATGGTAGAAGCAGTGGCGGTACGGAATCAGAAGAAAGCGCTGGATTATTATTATGACCTGCTGGCATTAAAGGAGCCGCCAATGCGCATATTATATTTGTTGACAAGGCAGTTTAAATTACTTCTGGAAGTCAAAGATCTGGCAGGAAAGCGTTATGACAAGGCTGCGATTGCAAAGACAGTCGGACTGCATCCGTTTGTTGCAGGAAAATATATGCAGCAATGCCGGACATTCGAAAAGAAAGAACTGAGAAGTATTTTGGAAGATGCAGTAGATACGGAAGAGCTGGTCAAGACCGGCCGCTTAAATGATGTGATGAGCGTGGAACTTTTCATTGTAAAATACAGTGCTGCATGATAGAATTGATAAGATAAACGTGTAATAAGGAGAAGATATTAGTGTCAGGAATAGATCAGAGTAAAATTCGAAATTTTTGTATTATAGCACACATCGACCATGGTAAATCGACGCTGGCGGACCGTATCATTGAGATGACCGGTCTTCTCACCAGCCGTGAGATGCAGTCGCAGGTGTTGGACAATATGGAACTGGAAAGAGAACGTGGAATTACGATTAAAGCCCAGACAGTCAGAACGGTATACAAAGCAAAAGATGGGGAAGAATATATTTTCAACCTGATTGATACACCGGGACATGTCGACTTTAATTATGAAGTATCCAGAAGTCTGGCAGCGTGTGACGGGGCAATTCTGGTGGTAGATGCTGCACAGGGAGTGGAAGCACAGACGCTTGCCAATGTATATCTCGCACTGGATCATGACCTGGATGTGGTTCCGGTACTGAATAAGATAGATCTTCCAAGTGCAGATCCGCAGCGTGTGATCGAAGAGATTGAGGATGTGATCGGAATTGAAGCAGAGGATGCACCTCAGATTTCAGCAAAGACCGGACTGAATGTAGATCAGGTGCTGGAAGAGATAGTGGCGAAAGTGCCTGCACCGACAGGAGATCCAAAAGCACCGCTTCAGGCTTTGATCTTTGATTCCCTGTATGATGCGTATAAAGGAGTTATTGTATTTTGCAGGATCAAAGAGGGAACCGTGAAAAAGGGAACACCGATCCTTATGATGGCAACAGGAGCGAAGGCAGAAGTTGTGGAAGTCGGTTATTTTGGAGCCGGACAGTTTATTCCGTGTGAGGAACTGAGTGCCGGAATGGTTGGATATATCACGGCCAGCCTTAAGAATGTCAAAGATACCCGTGTGGGTGATACGGTGACCGATGCAGGAAGACCATGTGCAGAACCACTTCCGGGTTATAAAAAAGTCAATCCGATGGTATATTGTGGATTATATCCGGCAGACGGGGCAAAATACCCGGATCTGAGGGATGCATTGGAGAAATTGCAGTTAAATGATGCGTCACTTCAGTTTGAACCTGAGACGTCAATTGCGCTGGGATTTGGATTCCGTTGTGGATTCCTTGGACTTCTGCATTTGGAAATCATTCAGGAACGTTTGGAAAGAGAGTATAATCTGGATCTGGTAACGACTGCCCCGGGGGTTATCTACAAAGTACACAAGACAAATGGAGATGTAATAGAGCTTACGAACCCATCGAATCTTCCGGATCCTTCTGAGATTGAATATATGGAAGAACCGATGGTCAAGGCAGAGATCATGGTGACATCAGAGTTTATTGGTGCGATCATGGATCTGTGTCAGGAACGTCGTGGTGTGTATGAGGGGATGGAATACATCGAGGAGACTCGTGCAGTATTGCATTATCAGCTTCCGCTTAATGAGATTATCTATGATTTCTTTGATGCGTTGAAATCAAGATCCAGAGGTTATGCGTCGTTTGATTATGAGATGGCGGGATATGTGAAGTCTGAACTGGTAAAACTGGATATACTGATCAACAAGGAAGAAGTCGATGCACTGTCATTTATCATTCATGCAGATACGGCTTATGAACGCGGAAGAAAAATGTGCGAGAAGCTAAAAGAAGAGATTCCGAGACAGTTGTTTGAGATTCCGATCCAGGCGGCAATCGGCAGCAAGATCATTGCACGTGAGACGGTCCGCGCGATGCGCAAAGACGTGCTTGCAAAATGTTACGGAGGAGATATCAGCCGTAAGAGAAAGCTTCTGGAAAAACAGAAAGAAGGGAAAAAACGTATGCGGCAGGTGGGCAGCGTAGAGATCCCTCAGAAAGCATTTATGAGTGTATTGAAGCTGGACGATAAATAATGAGACCATTAGAATTATATATCCACATACCATTTTGTGTAAAAAAATGCAGATACTGTGACTTTCTGTCTGCGCCGGCAACACCTGAGGCGAGACAGGAGTATGTCATGGGATTGTGTCAGAAGATACGTTCGTATTATGATCTTGGAGGACTGTACCATGTGAGCAGTATATTTATCGGAGGAGGTACGCCGTCCATCCTTGAGGCACAGCAGATGAGGAGTATCTTCGATGCGATCCGTTCCACGTTCCCGGTTGACTCGGATGCGGAGATCACAGTAGAAGTGAATCCGGGAACGGTAGACAAGTTAAAATTGATGGCTTATCATAATATCGGAATCAATCGTTTGAGTATTGGGTTACAGTCAACGGATGATCAGGAATTGAAGATGCTTGGAAGGATTCATACATATCAGGATTTCCTGAATACATATTTCCTGACAAGAGAAGCAGGATTTCAGAATATTAATGTAGACTTGATGTCCGGAATCCCGTTTCAGACACTGGGAGGATGGGAAGATACGATCAAAAGAGTTGCAGAACTTGCGCCGGAACATATCTCGGCATACAGTCTGATTATCGAAGAGGGAACACCATTTTATGAAAAATACGGGGAAGGCGAACGTGCGGAGGCCAGAAGAAGAAGGGAACTTCCGGATGAAGATACAGAAAGACTGATGTATCAGTTTACTAAAAATATCCTGCAGAATTATGGGTATCACAGATATGAGATATCAAATTATGCAAAAGAAGGATACGAATGCCGGCATAATCTCGGCTACTGGAACCGTACGGAATATCTAGGGATCGGAACCGGAGCAGCGTCCCTGATCAACAACCAGCGCTTCGTAGAAGGTGGTGAAATTGAAGTTCTTACTCCGCAAAACCAGATGGAAGAATATATGTTCCTGGGACTTAGACGGATAAAAGGAATATCCAAAGCAGACTTCCGCCGGACATTTGGCAGAAGTGTTGAAAATGTATATGGAAAAGTATTGATCCATATGTATCAGAAACAGTTGTTAGAAGATACGGGAGACAACATTCGCCTTACGGAAAAAGGGATAGATGTGAGTAATTATGTCATGAGTGAGTTTCTCTTTTAAATTTAATTGGGATTTAATTCAGGAAGGCATGATTACCCGGACCTGCATAAAAAGTAGGAAGCCGTTCCTGTTCAGGTTCCGTCGGTGGGAAATACTAAAGCGTCAAAATTATGCTAAAAACGGGCTTCCGAAATTTGCAACTCGCCATTCGGCTCAAACAGGCAAATTTCGAAAACCCAACGCATAATTTTGACGCTTAACTATTTCCAACACCTTCTTCACATTCACTGGAACGGCTTCCTACTTTTTATTCCGTGGGTATCAAATGCCTTACGAATGAATGGCAAATGCGTAACTGTAGTGGCTTCCACCGGGTTACACTTCCGGGCATTTTATTTATTAACATTCGCTGCCAGTCACGACTTGAAGGAAACAATAGATAAGGATTATTGTGAATGTGGAATGCCGTTAGAAACAATTAGAGAGTCAGAAGCACCGTTAAAGGAACGAAGCGAACGTGTTTGAGGCGAACGCCGAGTTTGAGCGTAGTTCCTTTGCTTTTAGGTGGTTCTGACTCTCTTAGTGTTTCTTATGGTATGGAACCTGAACAAGAAGCCTTATCTATTGTTTCCTTCATGGACTGATAGGTCGCTTCCCAGTTAACAAATTAAATCCCGATAATATTTATAAGAGCTTCGCCATCACCGACGCATAAATCTCCTGGTTACGTTTCTGCCAGTTGTTTGCAATGGTTGCGGCTTCGGATTCTGTCGGGGCTGTTACGGTAAGGTCGATGAGGGGAAGTCCCTGTTCAATGACCTGACAGCGCACAGAATATTCCATGTTGGAATTTTCAAAATAATCTGCTTTCACAGACATTTCATTTTTTAATTCATAATGCTTTTCTTTTAAAAATTCATCAATATCATGCTGGATCGCAGGTGAGATATCGTTGGTGAAATAGTGGATTGTCTCGGCACCATCCTCCGTAAGATGGTAAAATGTACGGTGATGTGTAGACTCTTCTCGGATAAATCCCGATTCCAGAAGTTCGGATAAAGCCTGCTGTAATTTGAAGTAGGTTGTATATCCTTTATCCAGAATGAATTCAGATATCTGGGAATTGGTGAGAGGAAAATCAACTTGATTCAACATATACAAAATGATTAATTTATATAGCGTAAATGATTTGGCCATGGTTAATACTCCTTTCCCTGCCAGATGTCATGTGTTTTAAAGTACGACTGTAACTGATTCAGTACCTGTCTTTTATTACAGGTCCATAAAGGAGCGGTCAGAAGCTCCTTTGGTCCGTCTCCGGTCAGCCTGTGGATAACAATATCAGGTCTGAGGTGGCTGATGCATGATCCGAGAAGTTCGTAATATTCCTGCGGATCTGGAACCGGAAATGGATCGGACGCATAGATTTCTGCCAGATCGGTGTCTTTTAATATGTGCAAAAGCTGCAGCTTGATTCCCTGGATATCCTGTCTGTTCAGATACTGTATGGTCTGAAGCATGTCAGGCTTTGTCTCGCCGGGAAGGCAGAGGATCGTGTGGACGATGACATCTATTCCCCGTCTGCGAAGTTCGGATACAGCGGTCTCGAATACCGGAAGATCATAGCCTCTTCGGATATAACGGGCAGTTCTTTCGTGAATAGTCTGAAGTCCCAGCTCGACCCACACAGGTTTGATCTGATTCAGACGTTCCAGAAGATTTAAGATTTCTGTGCTCAGGCAATCCGGTCTGGTTGCGATGGACAGAATCCGGATATTGGGATGCAGGATGGCTTCCATATATAACTTTTCCAGATATGCAAGAGAAGCATAAGTATTGGTGTATGCCTGGAAATAAGCGATGTAGGATGATCCGGTATATTTTTTCGCAGATTGTTTTTTACCGGATTCAATCTGCTCTGTGACAGACAGGGTATGGCTTTCGGCAAAATCACCGGAACCTCCGCGACTGCAGAAAATGCAGCCGCGGGTTCCAAGTGTTCCATCCCGGTTTGGACAGGTCATACCGCCATCGAGAGAAATCTTATAGAGCTTTTCACCATAAGTAGTTTTCAGATAATAATCGAGAGAATAATATCTTTTTTCTCCCCAGCGTACAGTCATATCAGATCAGTTCCTTTACAGCACGACTTACAACGTCGGCAACACGTGGATCAAAAGCTTCCGGAAGAATATTATTTTCATTTAATTCTTCATCCGGAACCAGACCTGCGATAGCCTTTGCAGTGGCAAGTTTCATTTCTTCCGTGATTGCAGTTGCACGTCCTTCCAGAGCACCTTTGAAGATTCCAGGGAAAGCAACTACGTTATTTACTTGGTTCGGGAAATCGGAACGTCCGGTTCCCACAACCTTTGCTCCGGCTGCTTTGGCAATATCCGGCATGATTTCTGGTACAGGGTTTGCCATAGCAAAGAGGATGGCATCTTTGTTCATAGAAGCAACCATGTCCTGGGTGACAATATTCGGAGCAGATACACCGACAAAGATGTCAGCACCTTTTAAAGCATCGGCAAGGGTACCTGTTTTCTGCTCCGGATTGGTTACTTCGACCATCTTTTGCTGCATCCAGTTGAGGTTTTGAGATCCTTTTCCGAGGATTCCGCTGATGTCACACATTGTCACGTTTTTGAAACCATAGGTGAGAAGAAGCTTTGTGATAGCAACTCCGGCAGAACCGGCACCGTTTACAACAACTTTGGCAGATTCTTTGTCTTTTCCAGTTACTTTCATGGCATTGATGATACCTGCAAGGACAACGATAGCTGTTCCGTGCTGGTCATCATGAAATACCGGAATGTCAAGGAGTTCTTTCAAGCGTTCTTCAATTTCAAAACATCTGGGTGCACTGATGTCTTCCAGATTAATACCACCGAAAGCAGGAGCGATATTTACAACGGATTTGATGATTTCTTCCGTATCTTGTGTATCAAGACAGATCGGTACAGCGTTGACACCGCCGAATTCTTTGAAAAGTACTGCTTTTCCTTCCATAACCGGCATTGCAGCAAGAGCACCGATGTTACCAAGTCCGAGTACGGCACTTCCGTCGGAAACAACAGCTACAGTGTTGGATTTCATTGTATAAGTATAGGCAGCCTCCGGATCCCTGGCGATCACCTTACAAGGTTCCGCAACACCAGGAGTGTAAGCAATTGCCAGATCTTCTCTTGAGTTTACGTGGGATTTTGCACAGGTTTCAATCTTTCCGTGCCATTCTTCGTGCATTTTTAAAGCTTTTTCGCTATTTGTCATTTTATGGATACCACCTTTTTATGAGTTTTTTTAATCATATCATTCATAGAAGAGCAAGTCAATATACGCAGAAAGCATGAAAAGTGAAACAATTTATTGTGAGAGGGTACTGTTTGTGAAAAGATGTGCCGGGATGTGCAGTGGATTACTGTGCAGTGGATTACAAAAAAGTCCTTTAAAAATGTAGAGATATATAGTATAATAATGTCATGTTTCAACTAATATCGTCATTTCTGACGTAATTTTCCAGATAACCTGCAAATTAAGAAATGCTGAATCAATGAATGATGAAGTTATGAACGGGAAACCAGATAGAGAATGAAGATATATTTTGAGGTGAAAGGGCTATATGATGAAAGAAAAGTATGAATCTCTTCCGTTGGCGACATTAAAAGACCTGGCAAAGGCAAGAGGATTAAAAGGAATTTCCACCATGAAAAAAGCTGAACTGATCGAGCGCATGCTGGAGGAAGACGAGAAAGTAAAGAATAACGCAAAAGAAACAGTAAAAGAATTATCTGCCAATACCGGAGATAAAGAAGTTCATGACATAGACAAGCTGGACAGTGGTATTACAGTGCGGGGGATTCTTGAAGTTATGCAGGATGGATATGGATTTATCCGTAGTGCGAACTATCTGCCGGGAGATAATGATGTCTATGTATCCCCATCGCAGATCCGTAGATTTAATCTTAAAACAGGAGATATTCTGGAAGGAAATACCAGAATCAAGACGCAGCAGGAAAAGTTCAGTGCACTTTTATATCTGTCAAAGGTAAATAACATTGATCCGATGAAGATCATGCACAGAAAGAATTTTGAAGATATGACGCCGGTCTTTCCGAATGAAAGACTGAGCCTGGAGTGCGGGAAGACAAGTACGGCCATGCGTATTATGGATCTGATGTCTCCAATCGGAAAAGGACAAAGAGGTATGATCGTATCGCCTCCGAAGGCCGGTAAGACAACTTTGTTAAAGCAGGTGGCTTTATCCGTGCAGAAGAATAATCCGGAAGTACATCTCCTGATTCTGTTGATCGATGAACGTCCGGAAGAAGTAACAGATATCCGCGAGTCTATTGAAGGGGAAAATGTAGAAGTTATTTATTCAACATTTGACGAACTTCCGGAACATCACAAGCGTGTATCTGAGATGGTGATCGAGCGTGCAAAACGTCTGGTAGAACACAAGAAAGACGTGATGATCCTGATCGACAGTATTACAAGACTTGCAAGAGCATACAATCTGACTGTTCCACCATCAGGAAGAACCTTGTCCGGTGGTCTCGATCCGGCTGCACTTCATATGCCGAAGCGATTCTTTGGTGCGGCAAGAAATATGAGAGAAGGCGGAAGCCTTACAATTCTTGCAACAGCACTGGTAGATACCGGAAGTAAGATGGACGATGTGGTATACGAAGAGTTCAAGGGTACCGGTAATATGGAACTGGTACTGGACCGCAAGCTTTCGGAAAAAAGAATGTTCCCGGCAATCGATATTCTGAAATCAGGAACAAGAAGAGAAGACCTGCTGCTTTCAAAAGAAGAACAGGAAGCTGTAGAAAGTATGAGGAAAGGTCTGAATGGACTGCGTCAGGAAGAGGCGGTAGATAACATTCTGAATATGTTCTCAAGAACAAAGAATAATGAAGAATTAATACAAATGGTAAAAAAGACAAAATTTATCTAGACAAATATTGATTCTTGTGCTACAATGAACAAGCTGTGTAAATGAAAAGAAATTTACGGCACATTTATGTGCGTGTCAAGAAAATAAAGAAGAGGTGAAAATCATGAAAGAAGGAATACATCCAAATTATTATCAGGCAACTGTAACTTGTAACTGTGGTAATACATTCGTGACAGGATCTACAAGCGAAGAAATCCATGTAGAAATCTGTTCTAAATGTCATCCATTCTACACAGGACAGCAGAAAGCAACTCAGGCTCGTGGCCGTGTTGATAAATTCAATAAGAAATACGGAATGGACAAATAAGATTACAGGTATTGGGTTGAGGTTTTTGAATCTCAGCCCTTTTTTCTTATAATTAATTATATAGAACTTGTAATGATACAGAATATATGAAGGAGAGTATATGAAATCATCGAATATTGGCGGACAGGCGGTGCTGGAAGGTATCATGATGAAGAATCGGGACCGTTATGCCGTAGCTGTCAGGAAGCCGGACGGGGAGATCTTTGTCCAGACAGAGGAATTTCACAGTGTTACCGGCAGATATAAGAAACTGACGACAATTCCGTTTGTCAGAGGAGTGTTCAATTTTATTGATTCTATGGTACTGGGAATTAAGACACTGACATTTTCAGCATCATTCTATGAAGAAGAGGAAGAGAAAAATTTTTCCGAAGCTGAACAAAAGAAAAAAGAAAAACAGGAAAGTCTTTTGATGGCGGGGACGGTTGCATTTTCTATTGTGGCTGCAGTGGCGATCTTTATGGTCCTGCCATATTTCCTGTCATCATTGATGAAACCGGTTGTTCCGTCTTATCATTTGCGGACAGTGATCGAAGGCTTTGTAAGAATCGGAATCTTTATTATCTATATTTTACTGATCTCGAGGATGGAAGATATCCAGAGAACATTTATGTATCACGGTGCGGAGCACAAGTGTATCAATTGCATTGAACACGGACTTCCGCTCACAGTGGAAAACGTAAGGAACAGTTCCCGGCAGCACAAACGCTGTGGTACAAGCTTCCTGTTTTTCGTGCTTGCGATCAGTATTATTCTGCTGCTCCTGATCCGGGTAGAGTCACCGCTTATGAGAGTGGTTGTGCGTATCGTGCTGCTTCCGGTGATCGCAGGTGTTTCCTATGAGGTGTTGAAGCTTGCGGGAAACAGTGACAATCCAGTTGTTAATCTGCTGAGTAAACCTGGAATGGCAATCCAGAAGATGACGACCAGTGAACCGGATGACGGGATGATAGAAGTTGCGATACAGGCAGTAGAAGCAGTATTTGACTGGAGGGCTTATGAACGGGACAATTTTCACACTTCGTAATCTATACAGGGACGGAACCATCTGTCTGGAAAAAGCTGGGATACCGGATGCAAAGTTAGATGCATGGTACCTGTTGGAATATGAGACAAAGATCAGCAGAGCCATGTTTCTTGCTGATCCGGATAAAGAGGTAGAGAAGGATAAAGCAGAGCACTATCGGAAAGATATTGAGACAAGAGCACAGAGAATCCCGCTTCAGCATATTACCGGTGAACAGGAATTCATGGGGCTGGATTTCAAGGTGAATGAGCATGTGCTGATTCCGAGACAAGATACAGAGACACTGGTAGAAGAGGCGCTGAAGAAGATCCGGCCGGGGATGCAGATCCTGGATATGTGTACAGGATCAGGCTGTATTCTGGAGAGCATTCTGAAATTTGCGGAAAGGAAAGGAATCTGCGTGTCCGGAACCGGATGTGATATATCAGAGGAAGCATTGAAAGTTGCGAAGGAAAATGACAGCAGACTTCAGACCGGAGCGGTTTTTATACAGGGAGATCTGTTCGAGAACATCGCAGAAACATATGACATGATCGTATCAAATCCACCGTATATCAGAACGGAGGAAATCAGCAGTCTGGAAGATGAAGTAAAGCTTCATGATCCATGGATTGCACTGGATGGGAAAACGGACGGATTATACTTTTACCGTCTAATTGTGAAAGAAAGTGTAAAACATATAAAAAAAGGTGGATATCTTCTGTTTGAGACCGGTTTTGATCAGGGAAAGGATGTATCGGCTCTCCTGGAAGAACAGGGATATGAAGAAATCCAGGTAAAAAAGGATTTGGCGGGACTTGACCGCGTTGTTATGGGAAGGTACAATAAAGAGTAATGTTAAGGAGGAAATACCATGTTTGATAAATTAGAAGATCTGCGCATCCGTCTGGATGAGATATTAAATGAACTTCAGGAACCGGATGTGGCAAATGACCAGAACCGCTTCCGCAAACTTATGAAAGAGCAGAATGACCTGACTCCGATTGTAGAGGCGTATAATGAATACAAAGAATGCAAACAGGCAATCGAGGACAGCCTCGAGATGTTAGAGGAAGAGTCTGATGAAGAGATGCGTGAACTTGCAAAAGAAGAATTGAATGATAACAAAAAGCGTGTAGAGGAACTGGAACAGGAATTGAAAATCCTTCTTCTTCCGAAAGATCCGAACGATGAAAAGAATGTTATCGTCGAGATCCGTGCCGGTGCGGGCGGAGACGAGGCGGCACTTTTTGCAGCTGAAATCTACCGTATGTATATGCACTATGCAGAAAGTCAGAGATGGAAAGTCGAACTGGTAGAGTGTGAAGAGATTGGTATCGGCGGAATGAAAAATGTAACATTTATGATCGACGGAAAGGGTGCGTACTCAAAGATGAAATACGAATCCGGAGTTCATCGTGTACAGCGTGTACCGGAGACAGAATCCGGCGGACGTATCCACACTTCTACTATTACTGTAGCAGTTATGCCGGAGGCAGAAGACGTAGATATCCAGATTGATGAAAAAGATATCCGTATCGATGTAATGCGTGCATCCGGTAACGGAGGACAGTGTGTCAATACGACAGATTCAGCTGTACGACTGACTCACTATCCTACAGGAATCGTGATCTACAGTCAGACAGAGAAATCACAGCTGCAGAACAAGGACAAAGCATTTGCTCTCTTGCGTGCGAAGCTGTACGATCTGGAATGCCAGAAACGTCATGATGCCGAAGCAGAGGCAAGAAAGAGTCAGATCGGTACCGGAGACAGATCCGAGAAGATCCGTACTTATAACTTCCCACAGGGACGTGTGACAGATCACCGTATCGGACTTACATTATACAAACTGGATAAGATCATGAATGGAGACATCCAGGAGATCATTGATGCCTGCATCGCAGCCGATCAGGCTGCAAAGCTTGCAAATATGAATGAGGAAATGTAAGAATCCGGAATATGACTATCAGAAAATAGCTGAAACTAAAAGAAGGTAAATATAAAGGATGGAAGCAATACAGTTTAAGCGTGCAGAATTAGAAGATCAGGAGATTATTGCGCATTACTTTGAACATCATACCAGCAGAAGCTGTGAGAGAACATTTGCCAATGTTTATCTTTGGTCCAGACAATATCCGGTGAAGTGGGCAATTGTACAGAATGCACTGGTATTCAAAAGTGAAGATGAGAATCACGTATCTTTTGCGTATCCGGCAGGAGCGCCGGAAGATGTAAAAAATGCACTGGAAGAGATGATGGAGTATTCTAAAGAAAAAGGCAGACCGTTCCTGATGTACAATGTGACACCGGAATATTTCGAACAGCTGAATGAATGGTATCCGGAAAGATTTCAGATTGAGTATGACAGAGACTCTGCAGATTATGTATATGAATCAGAAAAGTTAGCGACGCTTTCAGGGAAAAAACTCCATGGGAAACGTAACCATATTAATAAGTTCAAAAGTTTGTATGACGGACGCTGGTCATATGAAAGTATGACCAGAGAAAATCTGGAAGACTGCTTTCAGATGGCATTAAAATGGCGGAAAGAGAATGAATGTGAAGACGACGATGAAAAAAGGGGTGAGATGTGTGTGGCATTGAATTCCCTTCGTCTGTTCGAAGAGCTTCATCTGACCGGAGGAGTTTTACGGATTGACGGAGAAGTTGTAGCATTTACGATTGGAGAACCTATCTGTGAGGATACGTATGTAGTGCATATTGAAAAGGCATATGCAGATGTACAGGGTGCATATACAATGATCAACCAGCAGTTTGTAGAACATGAATGTATGAACTACAAATATGTGAACAGGGAAGATGATACCGGAGCGGAAGGACTCAGAAAAGCAAAACTTTCATACCGTCCTGTCTTTATGGTGGAAAAGGGCGATGTGACAGAAAAAGATGTTTGAAAGACAAAAAAGACTTGCAGTGAGAAAGGAGCAATAAAATGATAGCGGATAAGATGAAAAATATGGTGGCCAACAGTTCGGCTATCCGTGCAATGTTTGAGGAAGGTAACCGTCTGGCAGGGATTTATGGAGCTGAGAATGTGTTTGATTTCAGTCTTGGTAATCCGAATGTGCCGGCACCGGAGGCTGTAAAGAATGCGATCATCGAGATTGTAAATGACACAGATCCGGTTGCACTTCACGGATATACCAATAGCAACTGCGGATATGCGGAAGTAAGAGCAGCAGTAGCAAAATCTCTGAATGAACGTTTTGATACGCACTTTGAGGGAAAGAATATTGTTATGACAGTTGGTGCCGCAGGAGGTCTGAATGTTATCCTGAAAGCGATCATCAATCCGGGAGATGAAGTAATTGCATTTGCACCATATTTTGGAGAATATCGTTCTTATACAAATAATTACGATGGTGTGCTGGTCGAAATTTCACCGAATACTGTAGATTTTCAGCCGAAACTGGATGAATTCGAGCAGAAGATCACGCCTAAGACAAAAGCAGTCATCGTTAACAATCCGAATAATCCTACAGGTGTGGTGTACTCCGAAGAGACGATTAAGAAGCTTGCTGCCATCATGGAGGCAAAACAGAAAGAATTCGGAACGGATATTGTCCTGATCTCAGATGAACCATATCGTGAACTTGCTTATGACGGAGTAGAAGTTCCTTATCTCACAAAATATTATGATAATACAGTTGTAGGATATTCTTACAGTAAATCGCTGTCTCTTCCGGGAGAACGTATCGGCTACCTGGTGATTCCGGATGAGATGAAAGACAGTGAAGAAGTACTTTCCGCAGCAAATGTGGCGACACGTATCCTTGGATTTGTTAATGCACCGACACTGCAGCAGAAAGTAGTAGAAAAATGTCTGAATGAAAAGACAGACCTTTCTTTCTATGACCGCAACAGAGAAGACCTTTACAACGGCCTGAAAGAATGTGGATTCGAGTGTATCAAACCACAGGGTGCATTCTATCTCTTTGTAAAATCACCGGTTCCGAATGAGAAGGAGTTCTGTGAAGCCGCTAAGAAATATAATATTCTGATCGTACCGGGAAGCTCCTTTGCGTGTCCTGGATATGTAAGACTTGCATACTGTGTATCTCACGAGACGATCATCAATTCACTTCCAAAATTCAAAGAACTGGCGAAAGAATATTTCTAGGAGAGCAGCATGAAAGCATTTGAAAAGAACATTCGAAAAGTAGAACCTTATGTGCCAGGCGAACAGCCGCAGCGCAAAGTAATCAAGTTAAATACCAATGAGAACCCATACGCGCCGGCACCGGGCGTGACAAAAGCACTGGAGGAGATGGATACAGACCGTTTACGGCTGTATCCGGATCCGACGGCAGCACCGCTTGTGAATGCCCTGGCTGATTTTTATCATGTGAATCCGGATCAGGTCTTTGTAGGAGTTGGCTCGGATGATGTATTATCTATGTGTTTCCTGACATTTTTTAATTCGGAAAAACCAATCTTTTTCCCGGATATTACCTATTCCTTCTATAAGGTATGGGCGGATCTGTACCGCATTCCGTATGAATGCCAGAAGTTAGATGAGAACTTCAAGATCGTAAAAGAAGATTACTACAAGGAAAATGGTGGTGTGATCTTCCCGAATCCGAATGCACCGACAGGGCTTTATGAAGATCTGGCTGACGTAGAAGATATTATCGCACATAATCAGGATGTGATCGTAATTGTAGATGAGGCATATGTTGATTTTGCTGGACGTTCTGCGCTGGAACTGATTGACAAATATGAGAATCTGATCATTGTACAGACATTTTCAAAAGCAAGATCAATGGCAGGAATGCGTATCGGTTATGCAATCAGTAATCCGACTCTGATCAAATACCTGAATGATGCAAAATATTCTTTCAACTCTTATACTATGAACCAGACATCACTGGTATGCGGTGTGGAAGCGGTAAAGGATCAGGCATATTTTGAAGCGTGTGTGAATAAGATTATCGAGACACGTGAATGGGCAAAAGAAGAATTAAAGAATCTTGGATTCCGCTGCCTGAATTCCAAATCGAACTTTATCTTTGCCATGCATCCGGATTATGATGCAAAAGAATTATTTGGAGCACTGAAAGAGAATGATATCTATGTGCGCTTCTGGGGCAGTGAGAGAATCGAACAGTATATGCGTATCACTGTAGGAACCAGAGAAGAGATGGAAGCAATGTTTGCGTTCCTGAAAAAATATATGAATAAATAAGAGGAGTTTCTTATGACCAATACATTAATACATGGAATTATTGATGCGTTAAGCGGAAGTGTAAGTAAAGAGGTAATTGTATTTCTGATTTCCATGATTCCGATCCTGGAACTTCGTGGTGCACTTCTGGTTGCGGGACCGATCCTCGGAGTGAAAGTGTCTACTGCGATACCGTTGTGTATTATCGGAAATATAATTCCGGTTCCTTTCATTTTACTTCTGATCACACCGGTGTTTAAATGGATGAAAGGGACGAAGACATTCAAACCGCTGGTAGATAAACTGGAGAATAAAGCGATGAGTAAGAAAGATCAGATCGAGAAATATGAATTCTGGGGTCTGGTATTATTCGTAGGAATTCCGCTTCCGGGAACCGGAGCATGGACGGGCTCACTGATTGCGGCGCTTTTGGGAATGAAGTTTAAGAAAGCATTTCCGGCTGTTGTCATCGGCATCTGCATGGCAACTGTGATTATGTGGTTTATATCGTATGTACTTCTCGGAGGCATACATTTGTTAGGATAAAAGAAGAAAGTCACATAAAAAGTTTTGGCGGAAACTTTTTATGTGACTTTCTTACAAAACGCTATCAAGAGAGGGTTCGTGGGAGGGGAGTACCATCCAAACACGAACATTTGTGAAATCGTTGTTTCACAATATAAAATAATACGTCAGGTTGTTGTATTATTTGTTATTATTTTATCAATCATTACCAAATTCGTAAATAGGCAAAAATGACAAAAAAATAACAAAGACTTATGCGGAAATTAGTGATAATGCACTTTCAATACGGACAGGTTTTAAAATGACAAATTATATGGTAAAATAAATAATAATATAAAGATTAAGATAAGGAGTAGTGTATATGGAAAAGAAGTATGACGTGACAGCACTCGGAGAGCTGTTGATCGATTTTGCGGTAAACGGGGAAAGTGAGCAGGGAAATCAGTTATTTGAAGCATGTCCGGGTGGAGCACCATGTAATGTACTTGCAATGCTGAATAAACTGGGAAGAAAAACAGCCTTTATCGGAAAAGTAGGTGATGATCAGTTTGGTAAATTATTGAAGGATACGATTACGAATACAGGAATAGAAGCAAAGGGACTTGTAATGGATAAGGATATCCACACAACACTTGCTTTTGTACATACTTTCCCGGATGGTGACAGAGAATTTTCTTTTTACCGCAAACCGGGAGCAGATATGATGTTAAAGGAAGAGGAAGTAGATTATGATCTGATTCGTCAGTCAAAGGTATTCCATTTCGGAACACTTTCTATGACAGATGAACCGGTAAAAACTGCAACAAAGAGGGCACTCTCCGTTGCAAAAGAAGCCGGATGTATGATCACGTTTGATCCGAATTTACGTCCGCCGCTCTGGAAGACGCTGGATGAGGCGAAGGAGCAGATGGAGTACGGATTTGAAAACTGTGATGTACTGAAGATTTCGGATAATGAGATTCAGTTCGTATCCGGAGAAGAAGATTATGATAAAGGAATTAAGTATCTTCAGGAGAAATATCAGATACCGCTTATCTTCCTGACTATGGGAAAAGAAGGAAGCAGAGCTTATTATAAAAATCTTCGTGTAGAACAGCCGGGATTTACCGTGAAAGCAATCGAGACAACAGGAGCAGGTGACACGTTCTGCGGATGCTCTATCAATGGTGTGTTGAAGTATGGCCTGGATAATCTGGACGAAGAAAAATTAAAAGAGATTCTGACATATGCAAATGCGGGTGCAGCACTGATCACGATGAAAAAAGGTGCAATCCGCTCGATGCCGGAACCGCAAAATATCAAGGAACTGATCGGGGAATAAAAAAATTATGGGAGTACGCAGAATGCTGGCTGTATGGGCAGCAAAGATAAGTGAAAAAGCAAGTGTACACATCTTTCACCGCCAGGGTGTGACCTGGGCGGGGAAAATTGCATTAAAGATTGATCCAAGTATCCTGCACGATCTTGCAGGCCAGGTTAGAAAAGATATTTTTATTGTATGCGGAACCAATGGAAAGACGACGACCAACAATATGCTTTGTGCAGCAATTGAAAAAGAAGGCTATAAAGTAATCTGTAATCATACCGGATCGAACATGTTGAATGGAGTTGTAGCAGCATTTGTATTGGGCGCAGGCTTCAGTGGTAATCTGGATGCAGATTATGCCTGTATTGAGATTGATGAGGCATCAACTAGAAGGGTATTTCCACATTTTAAGCCGGATTACATGGTGTTGACAAATCTGTTCCGTGATCAGCTTGACCGCTATGGTGAGATTGATATTACAATGAACATCTTAAAAGAAGTGATGCAGAGTGCACCAAAGATGAAGGTGATCGTGAACGGAGATGATGCATTGTCCGCATACCTTGCAATGGAAAGCGGTAATCCGTATGTGACTTACGGTATCAGCGAAAAGGTAGTGAATGATAAAGATTCGCATGAGATCAGAGAGGGACGTTTCTGTAAAAAATGCGGGGCTCCGTTGAAGTATAATTTCTATCACTACAGCCAGCTTGGAGATTATGCATGTACGGGTTGTGAGTTTAAGCGGCCGGCAATTGTATATGATGCATCGGATGTAGCGGTCAGTGATCATCTTGCATTTACAGTTGAGGAAAGACATCTGGAAGCCAATTATAAAGGCTTCTACAATGTATATAATATTCTGGCAGCATATGCAGCAGGAAGAACCGGAGGACTTGGACTGGAACATTTCCAGGACATGCTTGCAGAATTTAATCCGGAGAATGGCCGCATGGAACAATTTGATGTACAGGGCACAAAGATTGTGCTGAATCTTGCAAAGAATCCGGCGGGATTTAATCAGAATATTTCTGCGGTAATGCAGGATGAATCCATGAAAGATGTAATCATTGTGATCAATGACAATGCACAGGACGGAACGGATATTTCATGGCTCTGGGATGTGGATTTTGACAGATTCAAGGGAGCGAATATCAATTCCATTACAGTAAGCGGTATCCGTTGTCAGGATATGAGATTACGTATGAAATACGTAGATATTACGTCCATGCTGGAAGCAGATGTGGAGAAGGCAATCCGTGAAAGAGTAGAAAATGGATGTGGTAACCTGTATGTACTGGTGAACTATACAGCTCTGTTCAGTACCCGGAATGTATTGAAAAAGATGGAAGGAGAAGGATAATGGAGACTAAGGATATGAAACTTACAATCGGTCATCTGTATCCGGATCTTTTGAATCTGTACGGAGACAGAGGGAATATTGCATGTCTGATGAAACGCTGTATCTGGCGGGGAATAGAAGCAGAGACAATAGAATTCAACACCGGAGATCAGATCGATTTTTCAAAACTGGATATCGTTTTGCTGGGAGGCGGTTCCGACAGGGAACAGGCAATCGTGTGTAAAAGTCTTCTGGAAATCCAAAGTGAATTCAAAGATTATGTAGAAGACGGCGGTGTGGTCATCGCAGTGTGCGGCGGCTATCAGCTTCTTGGGAAGTACTATAAAACAGATGCCGGAATGATCGAGGGCCTGAATCTGGTGGATATCTATACGGAGCAGGAAGAAGGACGTCTGATCGATAATATCGTTCTGGACAGTGAACTTGTAGACATGCCGGTAGTAGGATTTGAAAACCATGGCGGAAGAACTTATCTGAATGGAAATAAACCGTTCGGAAAGGTTCTGTACGGAGCCGGAAATGATGGTAAAAGTGGTTATGAAGGTGTTGTGTATAAGAATGTGATCGGAACCTATCTGCATGGTCCGCTGCTTCCGAAGAATCCACAGGTCAGTGATTATCTGATCAGAAAAGCGCTGGAAAGAAAGTATGGCGGAGAAGTGATTCTTACTCCACTGGATGACAGTCAGGAAAAAGAAGCAAATGATTATATTTATCACCGCTTTGTAAAGGAATAAGAACTGTCCGGCAAAAATCGTCAGTTTTTCAAAGGAAAGCTGACGATTTTTGCTTTTTGCGGTATTGTGTGGATAAAAAGAAAAGGAGACAGTAAAAATGCGTGTGGAACGTTTTAAAATGGAAAGAGAAGGTCTGGTGACAGAAGGACAGGAAGTAGAGATCAGTGAACGAAGTGCCGTTACCGGCCAATATACATATCTGGTCGAACCATCCATCGCTATGTCAGGAATCTACCGTACCAGACAGCGGATCAGAGCAAGAAAAGGAAAGATCAAGAAGATTGAACAGACGGACAGGGGATTTTATCTGCTTGTGGAGATTGACGAGTAAAGGGAAGAAGAAACAAAAGACCTGTCGTTGACACAGAAGAAAAAAGCACATATAATCTATAATAGCGGGAATAATAAAAGACACAATAAAAAGAAGGGAAACGGATAGATGATAGAAAACAATGATGAGGCAAAAAGAAGTAAGATATGGACAGTCGTTACGTCTGTTACATCTGTCCTGATTATAATCGTAGCAATATTTCTTCTGATGAAGATGTTTACGGGGAATCCGTTAGAAGGTTCCTGGACGGATGAGGACGGTAATATGAATCTGAAGATCAGTCGTGATGGTCAGATGACGGTAACAATTCCGGCATCGGGAGAAGGAAAAGATACAGAAGTTCCGATGACATATACGATGAACAAAGAATCCAAGACGATTTCTATACAGCAGGACGATGCACAGATTCAGAAAATTGCAGAAAAGTCGGATGGACAGTATACGACAGAGACTTTGAAAAATGCAGTACAATCCATAGGAACGACATTTGAATATAGTATTGATGACGGAACGCTGACATTGACAGAGCGTGAATATGGAGAACAGATGATGTTCAATAAGAATTAAAAATGACAGCCCCTCTATATGTATGGTATAGAGGGGCATTTGTTGCTATAGGGACAAATGCGTATATGCAAGAAGAAAGACAAAAAAGAAGTTTATATATCATAAAAACGGAGGGAAAAGGATGGAAGACTACAGAAATAAAACGAAAAAAGTACAGATCGGTAATGTGTGTATCGGCGGCGGGGAGCGGATTGCGATCCAGTCTATGACGAACACGAAAACAGAAGACGTGGAAGCCTGTGTGGCGCAGATCTTAAAGCTTGAGAAAGCGGGATGCGATATTATCCGGGTGGCGGTTCCGACGATGGAGGCAGCAGAGAGTATCCGCAAGATCAAAGAACAGATACATATTCCGCTGGTGGCAGATATTCACTTTGATTATCGCCTTGCAATTGCCGCAATTGAGAACGGGGCAGATAAGATCCGTATCAATCCTGGGAATATCGGGGATGAAAAAAGAGTCCGTGCAGTGGTAGAAAAAGCAAAAGAATATAATATTCCGATCCGTGTCGGAGTGAACAGCGGTTCACTGGAGAAACATCTGGTAGAAAAATATCATGGAGTAACGGCAGAAGGCCTGGTAGAAAGTGCACTGGACAAAGTACATATGATCGAAGAAATGGGATATGAAAATCTGGTGGTCAGTATCAAATCATCGGACGTTATGATGTGTGTAAAAGCACATGAACTTCTGGCACCGGTATGTCCGTATCCGTTACATGTCGGCATTACAGAATCAGGAACGCTGCTTGCAGGGAATATCAAATCTTCCATCGGACTGGGACTGATCTTAAGCCAGGGGATCGGTGATACGATCCGTGTATCGCTGACCGGAGATCCGGTAGAAGAGATCAAATCCGCAAAACTGATCTTAAAGACGCTGGGGCTTCGGAAAGGCGGGATCGAAGTGGTATCCTGCCCGACCTGCGGAAGAACCAAGATCGATCTGATCGGACTTGCAAATAAGGTAGAAGAGATGGTGGCAGATATCCCGCTGGATATTAAGGTGGCTGTTATGGGCTGCGTGGTTAACGGACCGGGAGAAGCAAAGGAAGCAGATATCGGAATTGCCGGCGGAATCGGAGAAGGTCTTCTGATCAAGAAAGGTGAGGTCGTGAAGAAAGTAAAAGAAGACGAATTATTGGAGACATTGAGACAGGAGTTGTTACACTGGAATGAGTAAGCCGTTTTTTGAGGTATTTCCGACATTAAAAGTAAAAGATGATATTCAGATGATGTTTCAGGGCGTAGAGGTGACGAAAGTTTCCACAAATTCTACGAGAGACTTTATCCGTGTAAGCATTTACAGCAGACATCTGATCCAGAAAAAGGATATATATGAAGTGGAGCGTATGTTGAAGCAGCAGTTATTTGCCAGAAGCCATATCCAGGTGACAGTGCGGGAGCAGTATGACCTATCGGAACAGTATACACCGGAGAATCTGATGAATGAATACTACGACAGTTTTCTGCTGGAACTGGATCAGAAGAGCGTTGTAGAGCGGAACATGCTCCAGAACGCCAGTTATGAATTTGAAAATGGTAATATTCTCTGTCTGACGCTGACGGATACGATTGTTGCACAAGGAAAAAAGGACTCCCTGTCGGAGTATCTGACGGGTGTATTTGCAGAGCGTTTTCAACGGCCGGTGGAGATACGGGTTCTGTATGAAAAGGCAAAAGACAGTAAGTTGAAATATAACGAAGCCAAATTAGAACAGGAAGTAGAGGCAATTCGTGAACAGTCTGAGGCTGTCAAGGCAAAGAAAGCACAGGAACAGAAAGAAGAGAAAAAAGAGGAAAAAAGTGCGTCAAAAAGCACTTCCGGTGGAGAAAACAGTAATAAAATCAGCGCTAAGAGTTCCAAATCATTTGGAAAAGGCAGCTATTCGTTTGTACGTAAGGCTACGGATGATCCGAATCTGATTTACGGACGAGACTTTGACGATGAGACGATCGAACTGCAGAATGTGTTAGGCGAGATGGGTGAGATCACAATCCGTGGAAAAGTCATCAGTATGGAGACCAGAGAGATCCGTAATGAGAAGACGATCATTATGTTTGCAGTTACAGATTTTACGGATTCTATTATGGTGAAAATGTTTGTGCGGAACGATCAGCTTGCGGATATTTTGGGAGATATTAAGACAGGTGCATTTTTGAAGTTAAAAGGAGTAACAACGGTAGACCGTTTTGATTCGGAACTGAATATCCAGTCGGTAGTCGGAATCAAGAAAATCAGTGATTTTACAGAGTCAAGAGTGGATACTGCACCAGAGAAACGAGTGGAACTTCACTGCCATACCAAGATGAGCGATATGGATGCGGTAACAGACGTCACAACGCTTCTAAAGCAGGCGCATGACTGGGGACATCCGGCGATGGCGGTCACGGATCATGGTGTAGTTCAGGCATTCACGGATGCAAATCATTATATTGAGTCACTGGATAAGGACGATCCGTTCAAAGTTATCTATGGTGTGGAAGGATATCTGGTAGATGATCTGACTGATGTAGCGGTAAATGAAAAAGGGCAGTCGCTGGATGACATGTATGTAGTCTTCGATCTGGAGACAACCGGATTCAGTCCAATCAAGGATAGGATCATCGAGATCGGTGCGGTAAAGGTAGAACATGGCGTGATCACAGACAAATTCAGTACATTTGTCAATCCGAAAGTACCGATCCCGTTCCAGATCACACAGCTTACCAGCATTACCGACCAGATGGTTATGGGGGCGCCGGATATTGAGACGGTTCTTCCACAATTTCTGGAGTTCATAGGAGATGCGGCACTGGTCGCACACAATGCCTCTTTTGATGTAAGTTTTATTGAACAAAACTGCAGATATCAGGATATCCAGCCGGATTTCACATCGGTGGATACGGTGTCGATGGCGCGTATCCTTCTGCCGACGTTGTCAAAGTATAAGCTGAATGTGGTGGCAAATGCACTCCATATTTCACTGGAGAACCACCACCGGGCGGTCGATGACGCCGGGGCAACTGCGGAGATATTTGTAAAATTTGTGGAAATGTTAAAGGACAGAGGCATTTATGATCTGGCGAAGTTAAACCAGTTTGGAGAGAACAATGCTGATGCTGTTCGGAAACTTCCGTCATACCATGTGATCATTCTGGCACTGAATGAAGTGGGACGTGTGAATCTGTATACCCTGATCTCAATGTCTCATCTGAAATACTATGCAAGAAGACCAAGAATTCCAAAGAGCGAACTGTCGAAATACAGAGAAGGACTTCTGGTGGGAAGTGCCTGTGAGGCGGGAGAACTTTATCAGGCGATTCTGAATGAAAAGTCGGAAGAACGAATCGCAAAGATCGTAAACTTCTATGATTATCTGGAGATCCAGCCGCTTGGCAATAACCAGTTCATGATCGAGAGCCCGAAGATTACGAAGGTACAGAACGAGGAAGACTTAAAAGAGATCAACCGGAAGATCGTGGCACTTGGCGAACGGTTCAATAAGCCGGTTGTCGGAACATGTGATGTACATTTCATGAATCCGGAGGATGAGGTATACAGAAGGATTATCATGGCAGGGAAGGGATTCGGTGATGCGGACAGTCAGCCGCCACTGTATCTTAGGACGACTGATGAGATGCTGGAGGAATTCGAATACCTGGGATCTGCAAAGGCAAGAGAGATTGTCATTGAGAACCCGGTGAAGATCGCCGGAATGGTGGAGAAGATCACACCGGTGCGTCCGGACAAGTGTCCGCCGGTCATCCCGGATTCGGATAAGATGCTGCGTGACATCTGTTATAACAAGGCGCATTCAATGTACGGGGAAGATTTGCCGGAGATTGTTACCGAGCGTCTGGAACGAGAATTGAATTCTATCATATCAAATGGATTTGCCGTTATGTACATTATTGCACAGAAACTGGTATGGAAGTCGGTGGAGGACGGATATCTGGTAGGATCCCGTGGTTCCGTAGGATCTTCCTTCGTGGCGACCATGGCTGGGATTACAGAGGTTAACCCGTTAAGTCCTCATTATTATTGTAAAAAATGTCACTACAGCGACTTTGAGTCAGAAGAAGTCAGAAAATTTGCCGGAGGCTGCGGATGGGATATGCCAGACCGGATCTGTCCGGTGTGTGGAGAAAAGCTTACAAAAGACGGTTTCGACATCCCGTTTGAGACATTCCTTGGATTTAAGGGAAATAAAGAACCGGATATCGACTTGAACTTCTCGGGAGATTATCAGAGTAATGCACACAAATATACGGAAGTCATCTTCGGCGCAGGTCAGACGTTTCGTGCCGGAACGGTTGGTACACTGGCGGATAAGACAGCGTTTGGGTATGTAAAGAATTATTACGAAGAACACGGACAGGGAAAGAGAAAATGTGAGATTGACCGTATCGTACAGGGCTGTACGGGAATCCGACGAAGCACCGGACAGCATCCGGGAGGAATTATCGTACTTCCGCTTGGTGAAGAGATCAACTCCTTTACGCCGGTACAGCATCCGGCGAATGATATGACGACCGATATCGTTACCACACATTTCGATTACCATTCGATCGACCACAACCTGTTAAAGCTTGATATTCTCGGACATGATGATCCGACCATGATCAAGACGCTGGAGGAATACATCAGCTCTCCGGCGATGGACAATGAATACAATGAGACGGATAATCGTTTTGATGCAACCAAGATTCCGTTGGATGATCAGGGGGTGATTTCGCTATTCCATGATACATCGGCACTTGGGATCAAACCAGATGATATCGGCGGATGTCCGGTCGGATGTCTGGGAATCCCGGAATTTGGAACAGACTTTGTTATCCAGATGGTCGTGGATACGAAGCCGAATACAATCTCGGATCTGATCCGTATCTCCGGGCTGTCACATGGAACAGACGTATGGCTGAATAATGCCCAGGAACTGATCCGGAGCGGTAAGGCAACGATTTCTACTGCAATCTGTACCCGAGATGATATCATGACGTATCTGATCAACAAGGGAATGGACAGCGAGGAATCCTTTACTATTATGGAACGTGTCCGTAAAGGAACGGTTGCCAAAGGAAAATGTAAGGAATGGCCGGAATTCAAAAAAGACATGGCTGAGCATAATGTACCGGACTGGTATGTCTGGTCGTGTGAGCAGATCAAGTACATGTTCCCGAAGGCGCATGCGGCGGCGTATGTCATGATGGCATACCGTATCGCATATTGTAAGATCAACTATCCGCTTGCATATTACGGGGCATATTTCGGAATCCGTGCAGATGCATTCTCTTATGAGATCATGTGTCAGGGGAAGGAAAAGCTTCAGTACTATATCGATGATTACAATCGTCGTTCTGCGACACTCAGCAAAAAAGAACAGGATACGATGAAAGATATGAAGATCGTTCAGGAGATGTATGCAAGAGGATTCGAATTTGAGCCGCTTGACATCTACAAAGCACAGGCAACGAAGTTCCTGATCGTAAATGGCAAACTGATGCCGCCGCTTTCCAGCATTGACGGTATGGGAGAGAAGGCTGCCGAGGCAGTTGCAGAAGCCTCAAAAGATGGGACCTATCTGTCGCTGGATGATTTCAGACAGAGAACAAAAGCAAGTAAGACCGTTATTGACACGATGGTTGATCTTGGAATCCTTGCGGATCTTCCGGCATCGAACCAGCTGTCATTGTTTGATTTTTAGGAGAGAGAACAGATGGGAAGAATAAAACAGTCACAGATCACATACTGGTGTCACGAGATCATCCGTTCACAGGCAGAAGCAGGCGGATGTTATATCGATGCGACCATGGGAAAGGGGAATGATACCTTGTTCCTGTGTGAGCTTGCCGGAGAAAATGGAAAGGTACTTGCATTTGATATTCAACAGGAAGCACTGGATGCGACGCGAGAATTACTAAGGACACACGGAAAAGAGCAGCAGGCGGAACTGATCCTGGACGGGCATGAGCATATGGACCGGTATGCAATGGAAGAGAGTACAGATGTGATCTGTTTTAATTTCGGATATCTTCCAGGCGGGGATCATAAGCTTGCAACTACATACCAGACCAGCATAGAGGCAATCGGAAAAGGTCTCGGCATACTGAAACACGGTGGTATGATGAGCCTGTGTATTTATAGTGGCGGAGATACCGGATTCGAAGAAAAAGAGAAGATTCTCGAATACATAAAAGGACTTCCGGGAAGAGAGTATACCGTGATCGTCAATGAATACTATAATCGGAAGAACTGTCCGCCGATGCCGGTATTTATATTTAAAGAGTAATCCGGAAGCAAAAGAAACGAAGACAGAAAAATTTGGAATTTGACAAATCAATGCTTTAACTCATGAAAGTATTATGTTATACTATTACAAGGTGGCGTAAACGGAATGCCGCTTACACGAAAGGATGGAAGAGAAGTATGTCAGAAAAAGTAATTATGCTTGGGAACGAGGCAATCGCCAGAGGTGCATATGAGGCCGGAGTAAAGGTATCGGCAGCATATCCTGGTACGCCTAGTACAGAGATCAGTGAGAACCTGGTCAAATATAAAGATAGTTTATACTGCGAATGGTCACCGAATGAAAAAGTTGCAACAGAAGTAGCGATCGGTGCATCCGTATCAGGAGTACGTGCTATGTCCTGTATGAAGCATGTGGGATTTAACGTGGCAGCGGATCCTACATATACCGTATCTTACATGGGAGTCAACGGAGGACTTGTCATTGTTGTTGCAGATGATCCGGGACTTTACAGCTCTCAGAACGAGCAGGATACAAGAATGGTCGCTCGCGCGGCACAGCTTCCAGTGATCGAACCATCAGACAGTGCAGAAGCAAAAGAATTTATTAAGATCGCATTTGATTTAAGTGAACAGTTTGACCGTCCGTTTGTATACCGTACGACAACAAGACTTGCACATTCACAGGGACTTGTAGAATTAAACGAACGCAAAGAGATCGAAGATAAACCATATGAGAAGAATATCCGCAAGAATGTTATGATGCCGGGAAATGCGAAACTCCGTCACGTAGAGATCGAAAAACGGAATCAGGAACTGGCAGAGGCAGCAAATACACTTCCGATCAACAGAGTTGAGATGAACGATACAAAGATCGGTGTGATCACAAGTGGAATTCCTTATCAGTATGTAAAAGAAGCACTTCCGGAAGCATCTGTGTTAAAACTTGGACTGGTGAATCCGCTTCCGAGAAAGCTGATCGAGGACTTTGCTTCGAAAGTAGATACATTATACGTTGTAGAAGAACTGGATCCTGTCATTGAGACACAGGTGAAATCTTGGGGGATCAAGGCAATTGGTAAAGAAATCTTTACAGTACAGGGAGAGTACAGTGCGAATATGATCCGTCAGGCAATCCTAAAAGAGGAACTGGACATCAGCAAACCTGCAGAGGCACCGGGAAGACCACCGATCTTATGTCCGGGATGTCCACACAGAGGTGTGTACTATGTGCTGAATAAGTTAAAGATACATGCAGCAGGTGATATTGGATGTTATACACTGGGAGCAGTTGCACCACTTAGTGTCGTGGATACAACAATCTGTATGGGAGCCAGTATCTCAAGTCTTCATGGTATGGAAAAAGCCAAAGGAAAAGAATATATCAAGAACTGGGTCGCTGTGATCGGGGATTCTACATTCTTACATACCGGTGTCAATTCGCTTATGAATATGATGTATAACAAAGCAACGGGAACAGTTATTATTTTAGATAACTCTACAACGGGTATGACCGGTCATCAGGATCATGCGGCAACCGGAAAGACACTTCAGGGAGATCCGACATACGCAATCGATATTCCTGCTTTGTGCCGCGCGATCGGAGTGAAGAATGTTGTGGAAGTCAATGCAAGAGATATCCAGGCAGTAGAGAAAGCGGTGAAAGAAGAAATCGCAAAAGATGAAGTATCTGTGATTATCACAAAGACACCTTGCGTTCTTTTGGATAAGTCGAAGAAACCGTTATATCAGACACACACAGACAAATGTAAAAAATGTGGTATGTGTATGAAACCGGGATGTCCGGCTATGACAAAGAATGCAGACGGTACCATTTCTATCGATGATACAATGTGTACAGGTTGCGGACTTTGTGCAAGCTTGTGTAAATTTGACGCAATTGAGTTAGTAAAGGAAGGTGACAGATAATGGCAGCAAAGAATATTATGATCGTCGGAGTCGGCGGACAGGGAACACTGCTTACAAGCAGAATCTTAGGAGGCCTTGCCATTGCCGGCGGCTATGATGTAAAGCTTTCCGAAGTACATGGAATGGCTCAGCGTGGCGGAAGTGTTGTAACATTTGTAAGATATGGGGATAAAGTGGCAGAACCGATCGTAGAAGAGGGGCAGGCGGATGTGATCATCGCATTCGAACGTCTGGAAGCACTCAGATATGCACATTTTCTGAAAAAGGATGGTGCACTGATCATCAATGACTGGAGAATCGATCCGATGCCGGTTGTGATCGGGGCAGCACAGTATCCGGAAAATATTATTGAGACACTCGGAGAAGAACACAGAGTCTATACAGTAAATGCAACAGAAGAAGCAAAGAAGATCGGTAATCCAAGAGTGTTCAACCTGATCGTACTTGGTGTAGCGGCTCAGCATATGGATTTTACAAAAGAACAGTGGTACGAAGTGATTGAAAAGACAGTTCCTCCGAAAACCATTGAGATTAATAAAAAAGCATTTGACGTTGGCTATCATTTATAAGGAGGTACGGAACAGGTTATGGCAAGAGTAGCACTGAAAGATTGGAAAGAACAGATCAGAGATCCGAAGATTGAGTGTATGAGCAGAGATGAGATGACTGCACTGCAGAGCGATCGTCTGGTAAAACAGGTGAAAAATGTATACGAAAATGTAGAATTTTATCGTAAGAAAATGGATGAAATAGGAGTAGAACCAGGGGATATCAAAGGGATTGAGGATATTGGTAAGCTTCCGTTTACGACGAAAGAGGACTTAAGAGCAAATTATCCGTTTGGCCTTCTGGCTGTTCCAAAAGATAAGATTGTCAGGGTTCAGGGAACATCGGGAACAACTGGAAAACTTACCCTTGCTTCTTATACACAGAAAGACATAGATGTATGGAGCGAGTGTGTGGCCAGAGGTCTTACGATGGCAGGACTTACAGCAGAAGACCGCATTCATATCTGTTATGGATATGGATTGTTCACAGGAGGCATGGGGCTGGATTTCGGAGCAAGAAAGCTTGGAGCAATGGCTATCCCGATGTCAGCAGGTAATACGAAGAGACAGCTGATGTGTATGGAAGACTTTGGCGCAACTGCATTTGCATGTACACCATCTTATGCGCTGTATCTTGCAGAGGCTGCCAATGAGGCCGGAATTGTAGACAAACTCCAGTTGAAGGTTGGAATCAACGGGGCAGAGCCATGGACAGAAGAGATGCGTCTGAAGATCGAAGAACTCCTGGATGTAAACTGCTTTGATATCTATGGCCTGTGCGAGGTTACAGGACCAGGTGTAGCTTTAGAGTGTATCCATCATAATGGTATGCATGTATATGAAGACTATTTCTATCCGGAAGTATTGAACCCGGCTGATAACAGCCATTGCGCAGACGGAGAGATCGGAGAACTGGTATTTACAACACTTGCCAAAGAAGGTATGCCGTTACTTCGTTACAGAACCAAAGACCTTACAAGTATTGATCATTCTACCTGTGAATGTGGACGAACACTCCCGAGAATCTCAAAATTCAAAGGACGTACCGATGATATGAAGGTTATCCGCGGAGTCAATGTATTCCCGACACAGGTTGAGACTGCACTGCTTTCTGTCGGTGGAGGAGTTGCACCGCATTATCTGATGATCGTTGACCGTGAGAATAATCTGGATGTGCTGACCGTTATGGTAGAAGTGGATGAAAAATATTTCTCAGATGAGATTCGTAAACTGGATGAGTTAAAGAATAAAGTTGCGGCAGTCTTAAAACAGGCACTCGGTGTTGCAGTAAGAGTGAAACTCGTAGAGCCAAAGACCATCGAAAGAAGTGAGGGTAAGGCAAAACGTGTCATTGATAACAGAGGTTTATAAACAGGAGGAAATAACATGGGCGTAAGTAATACCGTACAACAGTTATCGGTTTTTTTGGAAAACAGAGAAGGACGTCTGGAAGAAGTATTAGATGTACTCGCAAAAAGCAATGTGAATATCGTAGCACTGAGTCTTGCGGATACATCTGATTATGGAATGCTGCGTATGATCGTATCAGATCCGCATAAGGGACGCATGGCATTAAAGGAAGTTGGGATTACTTCGATGCTGACAGATGTAGTAGCACTTCGTGTACCACATGCAACCGGTTCATTGAGCAAAGCAATGCATCAGATCGTGGACGGTGAAGTAAACATTGAATATATGTACGCTTTTGCAAATGGAGATGATGCGGCAGCAGTATTAAAGAGTGATGATCCGGCAAGAGTAATCGATATTCTGAAAGGAAGCGGCTTTGATGTGTACAGTGCAGATGAAGCGTATCGTGCAAACCAATAGACATGAAAGAGGAACAGTATGGGTGTAGATAAGAGTGATGTTTTAAAGAAAATGAGGGAAGCAGAAGCCATCTATGTATTGATGTCTGATTGTACCAGAATGCCTTTCGTAGTGTGCGATCCGGAGACTTATGATGATCAGGTGCTGATTTTCTTCTCTGAAGAAGAAGCCATGAAGGGCGGACAGGAATTCCTGAAAGAGGGAAATCCTCTGAAGATATTTAATATTGAAAATAAATACATGCTTCCATTTTACAGCAGTTTATTCCCGGCCGGAGTGAATGGGATGTGGGTAGGAAAAGATACAGAAGAAGAGATCAAGCTTCAACTCACAGAACTGGTCAGAAGACCGGAGCAGAAACCGGGAGAGGAACCGATCGAGAATCCGAGTTTCCAGATTACAGCTATGTACTTCATGCAGAAAGCACGTAAGCAGAAAGAAATGAAGATTACAGAAGATATGAAGGATCTTCAGGAAGAATTGATGGCGCATTATCAGGATGCAACTTTCATTACTGCGGTCACGGAAGAGAAGAAAATGCCGGTGTTGAATAAGAATGACGGACAGGTATTATTGCCATTATTTACCGATGTTCAGGAGTTTCTGAAGTTCCAGAACAATCATTCGGATACAAGATATTCTATGGGAGTGCTGGAAGCGGTAAAAGTTCCGGAAGCAATGGGTGATGAAATGACAGGTGTAGTGGTGAATCCATTTGGTGTGGATCTGCAACTGAATATTGCAAGACCACAGAATCAGAATTAGTACTTACAGGTACGAAAAAGCCGGATAACATTTGTTATCCGGCTTTTTTTCGTAATCTCTCGCATTAAGTCATGTATTTCTTTTAAATATTCAAATCTGAAATAGCTATATTTTAATATATAAAAAGTACATCAAAAACTTAGATTCGTTATGATTAGAGCGGTGTTACATTAACAGCCTGTGGTCCTTTGGCGCCGTCTGTAACTTCGTATTCCACTTCCTGACCTTCTTCAAGCGTCTTGAATCCATCCATGTTCAGTCCTGAATAATGAACGAATACATCATGACCTTCAGCGTCAGAAATGAAACCGTAACCTTTTTGGTTGTTAAACCATTTTACAGTACCTTTCATGATCATACCTCCATAAAATATTATTAAATCGCATATTTATATAGGAAAACTATAAAATACACTATTGTCAGATTAGCATATATTGATAAATACGTCAATGGATATATGAAATGTTTTTGTGTTTTTGTACAAAAAATCAATCTACTTGACGAATGAACGTCAAACGTGTAAAGTAATATTGTTCAAACTAACAAAGGATTAAAAGGTTGGAAAAACTATGATTACATTGACAGGAAAAAAGATATCGGAAGGAATTGCGATCGGAAGACTTTCCTTTTATAAGCGTGATACAAAAGAAATCCGCAGGATCTATGTCAAAGATGTAGAAAAAGAAGTGATGCGTTTTCAAAAAGCCAGACAGAAGGCATTGCAGGAATTACGCGATCTGTATGATCTGGCAGCGAAGGATGTCGGAGAAGCGAATGCGGCAATCTTTGAGATGCAGCAGATGATCCTGGAAGACCAGGAGATCATCCGTCAGATTACAAGTATTATTGTTGAGCATAAGCTGAATGCAGAATATGCGGTAAAAAATGCGGTTGAAAATATTTTGGCAAGCGCTTCAAAGAGTAATAAAAATTATGTGCAGGGGCATGAGGCAGATGTAAAGGATGTATCGACAAGAGTACTCCGGATTCTTGCAAGGACATGGAAAGATAAGATGCTGACGGATGAGCCGTTTATTCTTGCTGCGGGAGAACTTTATCCAAGTGAGACTGTAAAGTTTGATAAGAGCAAAATTCTTGGATTTGTGACCAGATATGGAACTATCAATTCCCATACGGCTGTGCTTGCAAGAACCAAAGGAATACCATCGGTGATCGGACTGGGAGAATCCCTGAAAAAAGAATACGAAGGCAAGACGATCATCATCGACGGTTTTGAGGGAAAAGTATATATTGAGCCGGATTATACGACGATTTCCAAGATGAAGCAGAAGCAGGATGAGAATCATACCCAGGTACAGAATCTGGAACGTCTGAAGGGAAAAGAGAATATTACACAGAGTGGACAGAAGATTGACGTCTGTGCAAATATCGGAACCAGGGAAGATATAGAAAATGTACTGAGAAGTGATGCCGGAGGAATCGGATTATTCCGCAGCGAATTCCTGTATATCGAAAATGGGACAAAGCTGCCGACAGAAGAACAGCAGTTCCAGGTATACCGTCTGGCAGCAGAGGCAATGGGCACCAAAAAGGTCGTAATCCGTACCGCAGATCTGGGAGGCGAAAAGCAGGCAGAATGTCTAGAGCTCGGAGAAGATAGAAATCCGGAGATCGGTTATAGGGGAATCCGTGTATCGCTGGATAAAGATGAGATATTTAAGACACAGCTCCGTGCAATTTTACGTGCATCCGCATATGGAAATATGTCGGTCATGTTTCCGATGATCACGGATGTGGAAGAAGTAAAACAGGCGAAACTGATTCTGGAAAAGATAAAGAATGAACTGAAAGACGAGAAGATTCCGTTCAATGAAGAGATTAAGATCGGTGTTATGATCGAGACGCCTGCAGCGGTTATGATCAGTGGAGAGCTGGCAAGAGAAGCAGATTTCTTCAGTATCGGAACGAATGACCTGACACAGCTGACACTCGGAATGGACAGAACAAACAGCAGACTGGAGCGCTTTTATAATACACATCATCCGGCGCTTCTTAAGATGATCCGTATTATTGCCAATAATATCCACTTGGAAGGAAAGAAAATCGCATTATGCGGTGATCTGGCGGCTGATCTTAGTCTGACTGAGAAGTTTATCCAGATGGGGATCGATGAGTTGTCTGTAGCACCGAGCCAGGTACTTGCTTTGAGAAAAAAAATAAGGGAAATACAGTAAGTTATAGTTAATATCTTGTTGTTGAGAGTATAAGGAGGAAAAGAGTAACATGTTGGAAAAATTATTTAAGCTCCGTGAGAACGGGACGGATGTCAGGACCGAGGTTATGGCAGGTATCACCACGTTCATGACCATGGCGTACATCCTTGCGGTCAATCCGAGTATCCTGTCTGCGACAGGGATGGATTCCGGTGCGATCTTTACATCCACAGCACTGGCGGCAATGATCGGTACGTTTCTGATGGCATTCTTTGCCAATTATCCGTTTGCACTGGCGCCGGGAATGGGATTGAATGCGTACTTTGCATATACCGTTGTTCTCGGAATGGGGTATAAGTGGGAAGTTGCACTGACAGCCGTCTTTGTAGAAGGTATCGTATTTATTGTACTTTCGCTTACAGATATCCGTGAGGCAATCTTCAATGCAATCCCGAAAAATCTGAAGTCTGCAGTCAGTGTCGGCATCGGATTGTTCATCGCATTTATCGGACTTCAGAATGCAAATATCGTAGTGGGAGGTTCTACGCTTTTGGAGTTATTCTCAATTGATGGGTACAACAGTGCAAAAGGTGTGGAAGCATCCATGAATAACGTGGGAATCACGGTTCTTCTTGCATTGATCGGTGTGGGAATTACAGGAATTCTGGTAATTAAGAATGTAAAGGGAAATATTTTATGGGGAATCCTGCTCACATGGATTTTAGGAATTATCTGCCAGATGGCAGGTATCTATGTGCCGGATCCGGAGATTGGATTCTACAGTCTGCTTCCGGACTTTAGCAGTGGATTTTCAATCCCTAGTATCATGCCGGTATTTGGTAAACTTGATTTTAGCGGAGTATTTTCTCTGAATTTCATCGTCGTTATCTTTGCATTTTTATTTGTTGATATGTTTGATACGATCGGAACATTGATTGGTGTATCTACCAAGGCAGGTATGTTAGATGAAGAAGGACATCTTCCGAATATCAAAGGGGCACTGATGGCTGATGCGGTTGCAACAACCGTCGGAGCAGTTCTTGGAACAACAACGACTACCACGTTCGTGGAAAGTGCATCAGGCGTATCTGAAGGAGGAAGAACCGGGCTGACTTCCGCAACAACAGCCATTTTATTCGGGTTGTCGTTGTTCCTGTCACCAATCTTCCTTGCAATTCCATCGTTTGCAACAGCACCGGCATTGATCGTAGTGGGATTCTATATGTTGACAAATGTGGCGCACGTTGATTTTGATGATTTTTCAGAAGCACTGCCATGCTACATCTGTATCCTGGCTATGCCATTTTTCTACAGCATCTCAGAAGGTATCTCTATGGGAGTGATTTCTTACGTGATCCTGAATCTGATGACTGGAAAGGCAAAAGAAAAGAAGATCAGCGCATTAATGTATGTACTTGCGGTATTATTCATATTGAAATATATCTTTCTGTAAAATATAATAGAAAGTGGAGAACGAAAAGAGATCGGTGTTTCCGGTCTCTTTTATGACTTATAAAAGTATCCGAAAGATACATGAAGGAGAACAAACGTATGAATTTACTTACGATGGAACATATTACAAAGGCTTATACAGACCGTGTTCTTCTGAATGATGTTGCATTCAGTATCAATGAAAATGAGAAGATCGGTGTGATCGGAATCAATGGGATGGGAAAGTCTACGCTGTTAAAAGTGACTGCAGGAATCGAACCATATGATGAAGGGAAGATCAGTATGGGAAAGCAGGTGAAGATCTGCTATCTTCCGCAGACACCGGAATTTGAAGAAGGAACGACAGTTCTTCGCGCAGCAATTGCAGATAATGTAAATGAACTGAACCAGTGGACGATCGAGGCAGATGCCAGATCTATGCTGAATCAGCTGGGGTTCTATGATTATGATGAAAAAGTAGAGCATATGTCCGGCGGACAGAAGAAGAGGATTGCACTGGTCAATGCATTGCTGACACCGGCTGACATACTGATCTTAGATGAGCCGACGAACCACCTGGACAATGCAATGTCAGAGTGGCTGGAGGAATATCTGATCGGCTTTAGAGGGGCAATACTGATGGTTACGCATGACCGTTACTTCCTGGATCGTGTGGCAACAAGAATCGTGGAAGTGGATCAGGGAAAGCTATACAGTTATCCGGGAAATTATTCCGAATTTGTTAAATTGAAAGCAGAGCGTCAGGATATGGCACTGGCTACGGAACGGAAGAGGAAGAGCCTTCTCCGCACCGAACTTGAATGGCTGGGAAGAGGTGCAAGAGCCAGAAGCACGAAGCAGAAAGCACATATTGACCGGATCAAAGCGATGCAGGAGATCAAGGATATTCAGGAAGAAAAGAGAGTGGTACTGGATTCCATAGCATCCCGTATGGGAAATAAGACGATCGAGCTGGAGAATGTCAGCAAATCTTATGATAACAGAAAGCTGATCAGTGATTACAGCTATATATTCCTGAAAAATGACCGCATTGGAATTATCGGTCCGAACGGCTGTGGCAAGACAACACTTCTTAAGATCATCAATGGGATCGTGAGGCCAGACAGTGGAACAATAGAAATCGGGCAGACCATCCGGATTGGATATTTTTCGCAGGAGAACGAATATATGGATGCGTCCATGAAAGTGATCGACTATGTGAAAGAAGTGGGGGAATATGTCACTACATCTGACGGAAAGATCACGGCATCACAGATGCTGGAGCGTTTTTTATTTGACGGAGCCATGCAGTGGTCGAAAATCGAGAAGCTTTCTGGAGGAGAAAAGCGGAGATTGTATCTGATGCGTGTGCTGATGAGTGCGCCGAATGTGCTGATCCTGGATGAGCCGACGAATGATCTGGATATCCAGACACTGACTATTCTGGAGGATTATCTGGATCACTTTGATGGAATTATCATAACAGTATCTCATGACCGGTATTTCCTTGATCGTATCGTGAACCGTATTTTTTCTTTTGAAGGAGACGGGAAGGTACGCCAGTTTGAGGGAGGATATTCTGATTATCTGATTCGAAAAGAACTGGAAGGTCTGGATACGGAGATGTCATTGAAAGGACATGCCGCAGCAACAGAAGAACAATCAACGAAAGGGGAAAGTTCTTCCAAAGATACATGGAAGCAGAGAAAACCGAAACTTAAGTTCACGTATAAAGAGCAGCGGGAGTTTGAGACCATCGACGATGATATTGCAAAGCTTGAAGAAAAGCTCGAGACGCTGGATGCACAGATTGCAGCTAATGCGACTAATTCAGTGAAATTACGGGAACTCATGGAGAAAAAAGAAGAGACAGGGAATGCGCTGGATGAAAAGATGGAGCGCTGGGTATATCTGAATGATCTGAATGAAAAGATTCAGAATGCAGATATAATAAAAGAATAGACAAGGAGGATATGATATGAGTTGGACAAGAGACAGACTGAAAACAAATGGCAGGATTGCATTTAAAAAGAATTACTGGTCATGCGTCGCTGTAGCCGTGATCATGGGAATTATCACAGGATTAAGTGGTGTGAATGGAGGAAGAGCCGGAGGCAGTGCTTCGCAGAACAGTTTGTATGGAACAGATGGATTTGGATATCCGTTTGCCGGATTGGTGATTACAATGACAGCAATTATAGTGACTCTCATAATTCTAGCACTGGAGATATTTATGGGAAGTCTTCTAGAAGTAGGCGGAAAAAGGTTCTTTGTTCTCAATAAGACAGAGAATCCAACAGTCGGAACCATATTTGATGCATTCCGTTCCGGACATTATGTGAATGTTGTGCTGGTGATGTTCCTGAAAAATCTGTTTACATCTTTGTGGACGCTGCTTTTCGTTATTCCGGGAATTGTAAAACATTATGAATATCTGATGATCCCTTACATTCTTGCAGAGAATCCGGGAATGGACAGAAAAGAAGCATTTCAGATCAGTAAGCGTATGATGGACGGGCAGAAGATGGAGACATTTATTCTGGATCTGTCATTTATCGGATGGATATTACTGTCTGCAATTACCTGTGGAATCGTTGGGATATTCTATGTAAATCCGTACAGGGAGGCGACATTTGCAGAATTATATGCATTTAATAAGGCAAAAGCGTATGAAGAAGGATATATCAGATAAGGAAAATCAGAAAGAAAAGTTACAGGTAAAGGAAGTAGTATGGCGATTAATAAATCCATGAGAAGAGTATTGAAAGCTCTGTCTTTTGACGGCATTGAAGTAGAAGCCTCGAGGCATCTGGCAAATTTAAAGGCAATCGATCCAATGAAAATCTTTTATAAGACGATTGATTATAAGATTTATAACGGTGATCATCAGATTCCGGTGAGGATATTCCTTCCGGGAGAGAAGATGGAAGATGATCTCCCGGCATTGTTGTTCTTTCACGGAGGCGGATGGGTAACGGAAAGTATTGACAATTATGAGAGAATCTGTGCCCGTCTGGCATCGGCAACAAATCATATTGTTGTATCGGTAGAGTACAGGCTGGCACCGGAATATCCATTTCCGACAGGTTTCTATGACTGTTATATGGCGGCAAAGGCTATGTTTACGAACCGGTTCATTTTGAATACAGATCCGGACAAGATCACTTTGATCGGGGACAGCGCAGGCGGGAATCTGGCAGCAGCTGTTTCACTGATGGCAAGAGATCAGGGAGAATTTCTGCCAAAGAGACAGATTCTGATCTATCCGGCAGTGAATAATGATTACAGTGAGAATTCCCCGTATCTGTCAGTCAGACGCTATGGAACAGAGTATCTTCTGACAGCTGGAAAGATGAGGGATTATATTAATTTTTATGCTTCGGCAGAAGAAGATAAGAGGAGTAAATATCTTGCACCTCTGATGGAAACGGATTACAGTAACCAGCCGGATACATTGATCTTAACAGCAGAATGTGATCCGCTCAGAGATGAAGGGGAAGAGTATGGAAGGCGTCTGAAAGTAGCCGGAAATCAGGTGGAGATTCACCGGATTCAGGATGCACTTCACGGATTTTTTGCACTTGGGGTAAAATATTACCATGTGCAGGAGAGCTTCGCGATTATTAACCGCTTTCTTGACAGCTATGGACAGAAAGAAAGCGAAAAGAATGTCAATCCGGCGGATGGTGAATAGCAGCGGGAGAGAGAAGGGGGAAAAGCAGTGTTTGAACAAAAACGCGCTTACTGGAGAAGTTTGGATAATGCAGCAAAGTTATTTTCTGCTGCCAGCAGTCCGAAAGATACCAGAGTATTCCGGTTCTATTGTGAACTGAAGGAAGAAGTGGAAGAAAATGTCCTGCAGGAGGCACTGGATCAGACAATTGAAAAATATCCGGTATTCCTGTCGGTCATGAGAAAAGGCTTGTTCTGGCACTATCTGGAGAAAAGCGAATTAAGACCGATAGTAAGAAAAGAATATAAAGAACCATGCAGCAGTCTGTATGTACGGGATAAAAAGACGCTTCTATTCGAAGTGACCTATTATAAAAAACGGATTAATTTTGAAGTATTTCATGCACTGACTGATGGAACCGGCGCGACGGAATTCTTGCGGGAACTGGTGAAGAATTATCTGCATCTGGTTCATAAGGATGAACTTGAACCGGTTGAATTATCAGATCAGTATCTGACGGTAAAGGATCAGGAGGATGACAGCTTCAGCCGTTATTACGATCCGGATTTTCCAAGAAAGAAAAAGAAGAAGATCAAGGCATTTCAGATTAAAAAGAACGGAAAGGGATACGAAGAACTGCAAGTCAATGAGGCGACTGTGTCGGTAAAAGAACTTTTGGGCATCAGCAGGGAAAAGGGAGTATCCATGTCGGTGCTTTTAACGACGGCGTTCATATGTGCAATTCATGAGGAAATGAGCCGGATACAGGAAAAAAAGCCGGTCATACTGATGGTTCCGGTGAATTTAAGAAAGATATTTCCATCCGATTCGATGCTGAATTTTTTTGGTTATATAGAACCGGGATATCAGTTTGGAGAAGAAAAAGATTCGTTTGAAGATGTACTGGAAGCAGTTAAGATATATTTTCGGGAGAATCTGTCTAAGGAACATATGGCAGGTCGGATGAATGAATTGATTGCAATAGAAAAGCATAAAATTTTAAAGTGGGCACCTCTGGAACTTAAGAACCGGTGTATCCGTGCAGGAGCTAAGATGGCAGAGCAGGAAGTGACGGCTGTGCTTTCTAATATGAGTGTAGTAAAGATGCCGGAAGATTATGCGGACTATATTGAAAAATTCGGAGTGTATACCAGTACGAACCGGACAGAATTATGTATCTGTTCTTTTAAGGATACACTTTCACTCAGTTTTACATCAAGATATGACAGTACGAATATCCAGCGGAATTTTTACCGGATACTGACAGAACTCGGCGTACAGGTTACGGTTACAGAAGCGGATTTTCCGGAGGATGCAAAAGCAAATTACGAAGGGAAGAAAGTGTTGCAGATATTTACATTCTGCTGTATTGCAGCAATTGTGCTCAGTATGATGACCGATATCATCATATCCCCTGGGGTACACTGGTCGGTATATGTAGCGTCCGGCTGTGCAACGATGTGGTTTACGATGGCAGTTGGGTATGTGAAGCGCTTTAACCTGTTGAAGAATGCGGCGTGGCAGCTTTTGATCATGTCCGGCATCTGCGTGTTATGGGATCTGGGAACCGGATGGAGGGGATGGTCGGTAAATATCGGAATCCCGAATATCTGCCTATTGATCCAGATTGTAATGCTGATTATATCCCGAATACGGTCATTATCACCAAGAGAGTATATGATATATTATGTAATGGCGTCGGTATATTCGATGATACTGCCGTTCGTACTGCTCATGACAGGGGTGATCCGCTACAGAACTCCGTCTGTCATCTGTATCGGCTGTAGTTTTCTGCTGATGATTGGACTTATCATGTTCAAAAGAAAAGAATTTAAAGAAGAAATGCATAAAAAGCTAACTTGAAAAAGTAAATTCCAGTGCAGAAGTAAATTCCACACTCATTTAAAAGTTCTTGATTTTCTAAGAGTTTTATAAGCTC
>NZ_JAOQJW010000019.1:0-80552 GCF_025567265.1 Dorea amylophila
CCCTTGCCTTCGGCTATATCCTTCCCACTACCGGGCGGATTCGGGACTTTAACCCTTTAGAAACGTGCGCCGCTAGGCGCACATCAAAAAAGCACGCAGGAAATCCTGCGTGCTGAAATTTTATTTTAAAATTAAGCCAAAGCAGCTTTTACAGCTTCTGCAAGTGTTGCAAATCCTTCTGCATCATTTACAGCCATCTCTGCAAGCATCTTTCTGTTCATCTCGATGTTAGCTACTTTTAAGCCATGCATGAACTTGCTGTATGACAGTCCGTTCATTCTTGCTGCAGCATTGATACGAGCAATCCAAAGCTGACGCATCTGACGTTTGCGCTGTTTTCTTCCTGCGTATGAAGATGTAAGAGCTCTCATTACAGACTGTTTTGCAACTCTGTACTGTTTAGAACGTGCTCCTCTGTATCCTTTTGCTAATTTTAAAGTTCTGTTATGTCTTTTTTTAGCGTTTAATCCGCCTTTAATTCTTGCCATGTCTTATTCTTCCTCCTTCACAAATTGAACCTTATCTTAGAGATATGGTAATACCTTCTTCATGTTCTTTACATTAGTAGCATCAGCAATTGTTGCTTTTCTAAGATTTCTTTTTCTCTTTGTAGATTTCTTAGTTAAGATATGGCTCTTGTAAGCTTTATTTCTTTTTAATTTTCCTGTACCTGTCTTTTTGAAGCGCTTTGCAGCTGCTCTATTAGTTTTAATTTTTGGCATGATATGCTCCTCCTTCAACTTGTATTGTATTTTTAACGTTTTTCAGTTAAAACCATGCTCATGCTTCTGCCTTCCATCTTAGCCGGCTTTTCAATGACTGCGATGTCACCAAGCATCTGGGCAAAATCATCCAGAATGTGTTTGCTCTGCTGAACATGTGCCATCTCACGGCCTCTAAAACGCAGTGTAACCTTTACTTTGTTACCTTTACTGATGAACTTCTTAGCATTATTCACTTTGGTATTAAGATCATTCGTCTCAATATTTGGTGAAAGACGCACTTCTTTTACTTCAACGGTCTTCTGTTTCTTTTTAGCCTCTTTTTCCTTTCTTGCAAGTTCATATCTGTACTTACCGTAATCAATAATCTTGCAAACAGGTGGCTGAGCCTTTGGAGCAATCTTCACAAGATCCAGATCTGTTTCCTGAGCAAGCTTCATAGCTTCCTTCGGACTCATGATACCTAACTGATCTCCGTTTTCTCCAATCACTCGAATTTCTTTGTCTCTAATCTGCCCGTTAATCATTAAATCGCTAATTGTCGTGCACCTCCATCATAAAATAAAAATAAGTGAATAGTTCGAGACTATCCACTTGCATATCTGTATCATAAGATCTATAATCAAATCTGTATATACTCAATATCAAACCATTAGTCACCCGATTGTGCTAAGGTGAGAGTGGATACTCTACTTTCTTTTTTGCCTTACGCAACATATAATTTATCACATTATTTTTCTTATGTCAACTGTTTTTTCTCTTTTTTTCATCCTTTTTTGATTCCTGATAATTCAGCCTTTATTCCACGATCCAGCTTTCCAGATTCTGTGCCCCGGCATACTCTTCCAGATATTTTCTGCCATATTCCAATGCTTTTTCAAGACCATCATTTCCTGAAAATGAATAGATCAATGTCAATACTTCTGTCACATCCTCCGTAATCATTGCACGCTCTGAATCACTGGTTGAACTTCCGATGGCTCCGTCTTTGTCTGCGAGCACCGGAAGCGCCTCGATCTTGATCTCATCTTTTCCGATTCCCTTATAAGTCTCTCCTTTCTGTCCGATCCGGAATACCAGTTCTTCTGAGATCTGAGATACGTCATAAGATCCTACCGAAAATCCCGATTCGATGGAAATCAGGTTATTGACATCCACAACGGTATTAACTTCATATAGTCCCTTTCCCTGTCCGATCCGGCGGATCAGTGCCTCGGAAGACACACGGTATCTGCTCGGATCCTTTCCGAATGCTTTGTATGCTGCCCTGGATTCTTTCACGTTTGGGATTTCATTGATCCCGTTATCAAAAATAGCATCTCTCGTCTTTTTGAAAATGTCTTTCTTCAGATATTTCCACAGTTCTTCGTTCTTCTTTTCCACTTTCACCCGGTACTGCAGGCATCCCACTCTGGTATCCGGCCAGATTTCTTTCATCGTTTTATCAATTATCAGATGTTTCATATATATCGCTCTCCTGTATTATAAAGTGTCGGATCATCGTTCAGGCGAACCGTAAGAAATGTGCTTTGAGAATTTCCCGCATAAATACAAAAAAAGATGACAATCTGCCCGTAAGCTTCTTGTCATCTTTGACTCTTCTTTATGCTGCTTTTGATCTATTTCACAGTATATTAAGCATGCTTTTCTAGGCGAAAAGACTTGTTGCTCCATATATTGCTACTACTGCAACGATTCCCCATCCGATGATACTTAACATACTCTACACCTCCTCAGGATGATTTATTTCTCTCTTTCTGATTTCAGTATAGAGCATAATTATACATTTGTTAAATGAAGCTTTTGTATGTTACTATTAGTATTCTTAATGTTTCTATGTATCTATCTGTGGTCTGCCATGCATACAATGGCGATCATTCCAGCGCCTGTATGACCTCCGATCACAGGACCGAGATTGTTCATCATGACATTGGTCACACCCATTTTCTTACGGACGAGTTCTGCGACATAAGCTGCATCTTCCGGACAATTGCCATGCGGGATCATCACCATATCCGGCATCTTTCCCTCGCATGCTTCAACCGCCATATCCACGATCTTATTCATGCCTTTCTTTCTGCCCCGCTCTTTCCTGATGATCTGAAGCTTTCCTTCATTATCCAGACAAATGATCGGCTTGATCTGTACCATCGTTCCGATCACTGCTGCTGTCTTCGAGATACGTCCGCCTTTCTGCAGATGATTCAGATCCTCTACCATAAAGAAATGGCAGATTTTCAATTTATTTTCTTCCACCCACTGCGCAACTTCTTCCAGACTCCTGCCTTCTTTCTGAAGTTCCAGTGCCTTATAATCAAGCAGGCCTTCTCCCATGCTTGCGCAAAGTGTATCGATCACAACAATCTTTCTCTCCGGATATTTTTCACGCAGTTCCTCTGCAGCTATACACATACTGTTATATGTACCACTAAGTCCTGATGTAAAGCTCAGATGCAAAATATCTTTTCCTTTTTTCAGGATCGGTTCCAGGATATCTATTGCAGTCTGCGGACTTGGCTGTGAAGTCACTGCCATCTCTCCGTTCTCTAACATACCATAGAATTCTTCTGCTGTCAGATCATACATATCACGGTAAGTCTTTCCACCGATCGTACAGTTCAGCGGGACTACCGGTATCTCTCTTTCCCACACCCATTCTTTTGGCAGATCAGATGTACTGTTGATCGTTATTACATATTCACTCATATCGGAAACCTCCTCATCCTCATCCTCATCCTCAAGTCCTTTTCATCTTACCATTGTCTTACATATTACGCAAAACTTTTTTCACAGTAATGATAAATACTGCGCTGGTTGTCAGGACCGATATCACATCTGCTATCGGTTCTGCGCGGTAGATTCCCATCACGCCCATAAATTTTGGCAGAATAACCGCAAGTGGAATCAGCAGAATAATCTTCCTTAAAAGCGCAATGAATAACGATACCTTTGCCTGTCCGAGCGAAATGAATGATGTCTGGCATGCGCACTGGATTCCGAAGATGGATATTCCAAGGAAATATACCGGCATAACCTTACACGTCAGTTCCAGAAGTCCTTTATTATCCGTAAACAGCCCTGTGTATATCTGCGGTGCAAAAATTGCCACACCTGCAAGCAGCAGTGTTCCTGTCAGACAGACCAGGATCATTCTTTTCATCGTTGCTTTCACACGTTCCTTATTTCCAGCACCATAATTATAGCTGATGATCGGCTGTATCCCCTGTGTGATCCCCTGCACCGGAATCGTGATCATCTGCATGACACTCATAAGGATCGACATGGATCCTACATACAGATCACCGCCATATCTCTGCAGCCCCGTATTCAGTGTGATCGTTACCAGGCTTTCCGTACTCTGCATAATAAATGGTGAGATTCCAAGTCCTGCGATCATCTTGATCACATCTTTTTTCAAATGCATATTTTTCAATGTAAGACGCATCACGCTTTTTTCCGAAACCAGGAAATGTACCACCCATATTGCACTGACCGCCTGTGACAGGACCGTTGCAACAGCCGCTCCGCGCACACCCATATGCAGTACAAAGATGAACAGCGGATCCAGGCAGATATTTAATACTGCCCCGATCAGAACGGATAACATTGCAATCTTTGCCTCACCCTGTCCGCTGATGTAAGCATTCAGTCCAAGTGCCAGCTGTACGAAGATGGTTCCGATCAGATAGATTGATATGTAATCTCTCGCATAGACAATCGTTGCATCACTGGCTCCAAACGCATACAGGACCGGTGTCTTGAATATCGAAAAGAATGCTGTCAGGATTACAGAAAATAGTACCAGAAGCCCCGCAGAATTTCCAAGGATCTGTTCCGCCCTCTGTCTGTTCTGTTTTCCCAGTTGAATGGAAGCAAGCGGTGCTCCGCCCATTCCCGCAAACGCACTGAATGCCGAGATCATCGTCAGGATTGGAAATGTAACCCCGACACCGGTCAGTGCTGCATTTCCGTATCCCGGAATATGACCTATATACATTCTGTCTACTATATTATAAAGCACATTGATAAGCTGTGCCGCCACAGAAGGAAGTGCCAGAGAAAACATCAGTTTTCCCAGCGGTGCACTTCCGAGTCTTTCATCTCTGTGATTCATTTCTATCTCTGCCTTTCTTTTGTATACTTATTATTCCATTTTCCTGTAATGGTCGTTTTTCACACACGGTTATTTCAGGCTTACATGAAGATAGCTTCTTCCGGAAAGTGTTTTATTAAAGCAGATACTGCACACCACCAGAACACATCCCATTACAAATCCCCACCCGTTGAATAATGCCGTCAGTATCAGCAGAGCCAGACGCATGAACTTCAGCGCATAGCCAAGTTCAAAATTCGGCTGTGTATAATTTGCAACTGCAACAAACGCCATATAGAGCATGACTTCGCTGTTAAACCATCCCGATTCCACTGAAAATTCTCCCATGACAAGACCAGCGATCACACTGAGCGGTGTACTTAGCATACTCGGAGTATTCAAGGCCGCCAGGCGCAGGCCGTCAATTGCCACTTCCAGCATCAGAAGCTGATAGATCAACGGAATATTCACCGTATCCTTCACCGCTACAAATGCAAATACTTTCGGCAGCCAGTTCGGATTCTGCATAAAAAGCAGAAAGACCGGCGTCAGGAATATCGTCATCAGATTGATCAGTGTTCTGGATATCTTCAGATAGACACTGGTCAATGTCGGGAAGTAATAGTCATTTGCCTCTTCGATCATATCAAAGACCGATGTCGGAAGTATCATCGCAGACGGTGAATTATCTACCAGGATCACCACTTTCCCTTCCAGCAGACATGCCGATGCCGTATCCGGCCGTTCGGTGAATTTAAACTTCGGAAACGGATTATACCACTTCCGCTTAAACAGGCATTCCGCCAGGCTCTGCTGATTCATCCGCAGATCATCTGTATCTATGCTCTGGATCTTGTCACGCACATTTTTCAGCAATGTCTTATCTGCCCGGTCACCCATATAGCAGAGTGCCACATCTGTCCTGGAACTGTCCCCTACCTCCATCATCTCCATGATCAGTGCCGGATGCCGGATTCTTCTTCTCATCATTGCCGTGTTATATACGATTGTCTCCACAAAACCATCTCTGGATCCCCGAAGTGACTTGTCTTTATCCGGCTCTTCTACATTTCTTGCCGGATACGTCCTGCAGTCGATCACAATACATGCCCGGTATCCGTCAATAAATACGCATGTTTCCCCCGACAGCAGACTTTTCAATATCTGATCAAAATCAAACATGACATCTACTCCAACGTACGGAATACATGCATTCGCGAACTTCCATATATCCTCCGGCATGTCTTCTTCTTTCACTTTCAGAAGTGCATCCATGATCTTCAGCATTGTCTCTTCACTTGTAAAACCATTTACATAATAAAAAGAAGAAACCCTCCCGCCGATCAGCAGATCCCTCTGGATGAGGTCAAAGCTTTCCCGGATCGGGAGTGTTGCGTTCATATATGCTACATTTTCTTCTCTTGTCTTAAAAACCGGGATTTCCTGACGCGTCATCTTCTTACCACCTCTTACATACATAGACTGTATGTTCCAGTATGTCCCGTTTTTTTCATTCTTATACAAAAATGGAATGCTTCTCTTTCCGGTTATTTCGTCGTGCTGCCAAATCCGCCGTTACGGACTTCTTCCACATCATCATCAACCGTAATCCCATATTCCATGAAAATCCCCTGCATAAATCCTGTTCCTGCCTGGATTTCCACTATTTTTCCTTCTTTTGTGTCATTCGTGATCTTGGCAAAAATGTGTCCTTCATTGTCTGAATTATAATAATCACTGTCGATGATCCCTACTGTATTATTCAACTGCAGGCGGAATTTGAATCCAAGTCCGCTTCTCGGATAACACTGAAGTACCCAGTTTTCTTCCATCTTCGCACGAATTCCTGTTGGAATCTTCGCTGTCTCTCCCGGCTTTAATGTGATTGCCCGCGGCGCATAAAAATCGTATCCAGCCGATCCTTTTGTCGCACGTTTTGGAAGTTTCAATGCATCATAGATACTGCGGATGACTTCATCGGAGTCCTGTCCGATGGCATCCAGATACCCTTCTTTAAACTGTTCAAAACTTACTTTTTCAAATTTTGCGATTCTCTTTGCCATGTATATATCCTCTTTTCTGTTATTTATTCTATACTTCTTAAACTACAAAAACACAGCCTATAAAGCTGTGCTTTTGTTCCGGCATATCCAGTATAACATCTTTTAGTTGCCGCACTCAATACTGATTTCATTAAATAATGTCAGGATATCGTCTACCGACATCCTATCTTTTTCTTCTCCCTTTTTATCCAGGATCGTATTTCCCTGATGCATCATCACCAGGCGGTTACCATATTCGATTGCATATCTCAAATTGTGTGTGACCATGATCGTTGTAAGATTCTTCTCTTTTACGATCTTATCTGTCAGTTTCATGATCAGTTCTGCCGTCTTCGGATCCAGTGCTGCTGTATGTTCATCCAGGATCAGAAACTCGATCGGTGTCATGGTAGACATCAGAAGTGCCATTGCCTGACGCTGCCCGCCGGACAATGCGCCGACTTTTACATCCATCTTATCTTCCAGTCCCAGTCCAAGCTGGCTTAACTGCTCCCGGTAATAATCTATCCTTGCTTTGTTCGTTCCTCTGGAAAGACCGAATACCTTTCCTTTATTGTCTGCCAGAGACATATTTTCCAAAATCGTCATTGTTGGACATGTTCCCATTGCCGGGTTCTGATAGACACGGCCGATTCTTTGGTTTCTCTTATATTCTTTCTGTTTTGTGATATCGGATCCATTGATCAGGATCTGTCCACCCTCCACCGGGATACTTCCGCAGATAATATTCAACATGGAAGTCTTTCCGGAACCATTACTTCCCACGACAGAGACGAATTCTCCTTTGTCAATCGTCAGGTTGAAGTCCTGAAATAAGCACATCTCATTCACGGTACCCGGATTGTAATATTTATGAATTCCTTTTAACTCAAGCATTGGTGTTCACCTTCTTCTTTCTGTCCATACTGATGATAAGCACAACCAGGAACAGGACTGCCGTTACCAGTTTCATGGCCTGCGGATCGAAATTGCGTAGTGCAACGGCAACGCATGCTTTATAAATAACCGATCCGATCAGGACTGCTGTCGTTGTGTGCAGCAGTGTCATCTTACGGAAAATACTGGTTCCGATAATTACACTTGCCAGTCCTATGACCATAGCTCCGGTTCCCATAGAAATTTCAAATACTCTCTCTTCCTGTGCAAATATACATCCGGCCAATGCTACCAGACCATTTGAAATTGCAAGTCCGAGGATCTTGATATTGCCCTTGTCTTTTGCGAGAGATACAACCAGTACATCATTATCCCCAACGGCTCTTAACAGGAATCCGGACTTCGTATTCAGATAAAGATCAAGCAATACTTTACAGATCAATGCAAGCACCAGAACGATGATCAATGTCGCATATGGTGCAAGTACATCCGGAATGATCTTCTCCATCAGATCATTGTTAAAAATAGTCTTCTGTGAGAATAATGGCACATTCGCCGTTCCTGCTATATACAGATTGATCGTCCACAATGCCGTCATCATTATGATTCCCGAAAGAAGATCTCTGACTTTACACTTCACGTGGATCAGTCCGGTACAGATTCCCGCAACTGCTCCGGCCAGAAATGAAAGAACCAGCGTGATGTATGGATTCATTCCTCTTGTAAGGAGGGCAGCTGTGATCGCTGCCCCCAGAGGAAAACTTCCATCCACCGTAAGATCGGGAAAGTCTAATATTTTATATGTGATATAAATTCCCAATGCCAGGATTCCATAGATCAGCCCCTGTTCTAATATCGATGTAATGAAACTCATGAAAAATGCCTCCCAATCCACTAATTCCCGTCCCCAAAGCTTTCTACTGCGCTATTTGCAAGATCTTCCGGTACTGTGATTCCAAGATCCTCTGCTACTTTGTTATTTACATAGAATCCAGGTTCTGTGATAGTTTCAAAATTCTGCTCAGAAGCTTTTGCTTCGCCTTTTAATACTTTCGCCGCCATCTTACCAGTCTGCTTTCCAAGTGCAATATAATCAATTCCTTCTGCTGCAAGGCATCCGATCTTCACCTGCTCGATCTCACTTCCGAATACCGGGATCTTCTTTTCATTTGCTTTATCCAGGATAGTTGGAAGTGATGCTACAACTGTGTTATCAGTCAGATTGGTAATACAGTCTACTTTGCTTAACAGATCATCCGCTGCAAGAGATACATCCGCTGTTGTTGTGATTCCCTTTTCTACCAGTTCGAAATCATATTTCTTAACCAGACTCTTGTATTCTTTGATCGCCGATACAGAATTTGCTTCGCTTGTAGTATACATGATGCCAATCTTCTTAGCATCCGGAAGCATCTCACGAATCATTTTAAGCTGTTCTTCAACCGGAAGTTTATCTGATGTTCCGGTCACTTCTCCTACCGGTTTTCCATCTTTGTCTGCGAGTTCTGCTGCTACAGGATCTGTAACTGCAGTGTAAATGACCGGAATGTCAGCTTTCATTGCTGCGTTATATGCACTCTGTGCACTTGGTGTTGCGATCGCACATACCAGGTCTACTTTATCAGATACCAGACTGTCGGAAATCTGTTTTGCAGTTCCCATATCCGCTGCCGCATTTTTGTATTTTACGGTCAGGTTATCACCTTCTTTGATTCCTTCTGCTTCCAGTCCTTTTAAGAAACCTTCCCTGCAGTTATCAAGAGAACCATGCTCTGCAAACTGTTCAATTCCGATGGTATAAGATTCTTTCTTATCACTTCCGGAATCGGATGAACTGCCACATCCTGCTGCCATTGCTGTTACCATTGCCGCTGTTAATAATACTGTTACCATTTTCTTTTTCATAATTTTTTTCTCCTCTTTTTCTGTATAAAATATTATTGTTGTCCACAGATCCCAATTGCCAGTTCTCTGTAGTTGTTAGGAGAGAAAATCTTTCACCGATTACCGTCTGCCATACCATCTTAGACAAAAAGAAAACCGCCCCAAACCTTAAGGTTTGAGACGGTAATAATATCTATTATTATCGCGGTACCACTCAAATTGACGAATCGTCCACTTTCTCATGTACTAACATACACTCCTGATTGATAACGGGTTCGGTTCCCGACAAGCCATACTCTCTCAAACAATTGATAAATACAAGTTCTTGATTTCAGACTGCCCTCAAAAGTCCATTCACTTATCAATTTCATACAGCAATCTCACCACCTGCTGCTCTCTTGGATGTCATCGTATAAGCTACTCCTCTTTTTCAACGGTTTGCTTTGTTATGGTTATACTTTACTGTATCAAAGTTGTTTTGTCAAGAAGTTTTTTACTTTTTTTCAATCACGCCCTATTTCCAGGTAAAATCCGGTGTCCCCTCAAGGTCATACGGCGTAGCCTGATAGACGTAATAATTTATTCTGGTGTGGTATTTCTATAATTCAAGAATCCCCATTTATCACGCTTTATCGGTCTTTTTGTCTCCACGGATTTTATCATACCACCAATTTGTCTCCAGTAACTATGAATTTTACAGCTAAACCACCAATTCAAACAACGTTGCTTCTGTCTTTTCTATTATAATCCCAGTTCTTTTATAAGCTCTTCCTGTGAGCAAGATGGCTGATAATCCTCATCTCCCGATTTATATGCATTTAATGCCCAGATTTCTTCCTGATCAGGAGCAACTTTTTCTGCATTCGATAACGCAAATGTTCCACGTATTAAATCCCAAACTTTCTCTGCATCTTCTTCACTCATAATTGTAACTGCACCTAAAATTCTTTCTTTAACAGTAGACATATTAATCACACTCCTTTATATATTTGTCCACGATTTCCAATATCGATAATATCAATAATTACACCATTTACATCAAACAATACCCTAAAATTTCCAACACGAAGACGGTACCCTTCAACACCTTGCAATTTTTTTATATCTCCCTCTAACGGCAATTTACTTATAGCCGTTACAATTCTCTTTTGCGTTGGCTTATCTTGTTTCTTTAAAAATTTAACTGCTTTCTTAGAATAGATGATTTCAAACAATATTTAACACCTTCTTTCCATTTAAAGCCTATCTTTTTAATGTATCAATAGTATACCATATTTCCAATTGAAAATGCTTTTATTCTTTCTTAAAATCAGAAAAAGAACCTTCTGGTAAAAACTCAAAAGATCCTCTTTACTTAAACAATTTTGTATATTCTGTTTGCGTATCTGCGATATGATAAATGTATACCGTATTTTTTATCACTCTATAGATTGATACATGCTTTCCAATTATGACCATCCTGTATCCTTGTTCATTCAGCCATTCATCAGGTGTTCTTGAACCGGAATCCGGGAACTCTTCCAATCTTTCTATTCCGTCCAGAATATGATCACTCACCTTAATAGCTGTTTGGACATCAAAATTAATCACATACCAGTCTTCAATGGTCTTTAAATCTTCCCACGCCGATGGAAGAATCTCTACCTTATACTTCATTTACTCTTTCTCTCAATCTTCTTCTTGCCTCTGAAACACTAACAGTTTCCTGACCTTCAATCCGTTCTTGCTCTGCTTTAAGAACTCTTTCTCTTAATTTTAGTGTCTGCTCTCTCTTCTCGAAAGCTTCTATATTCATAACTACCAAATCACCATCACCATTCTTGGTTATATAAATTGGCTCTTTTGTTTCTTTTGCAAGATTCGATATTCCGGCATAATCGTTTCTTAGTGCTGTTGATGCTTTTATAATCATCATATCACCTCCATTTATTATGATATAATTTTACTATAATTATGATAGATTGTAAAGACTGTAGCTTCGCCAATCATTGGATTATACTACCAATGTATTGCCCGGAAATGTAATGACATCATTTTGCTTTTCCTTTTTATATCTGGAATCAATAAGTTTCTCTCCTGACTGTGATATTTTTTCTAATTCGTCATCCAACTTTTCCATTTCACTTGAAAGATGCTTTGGCATTACAGCCGTATATAAATCCATTGTCATTTGTAATGTCGCATGTCCCAGATATTTCTGAACTGTCTTAGGCTGAATTCCTGCTTCAAAGCATCTGGTTGCAAATGTATGTCTGAAGCAATGACAAGAGAAGTCCTCCATCTCTTCTATGTAATATCGTGTTTCGTTTATCGTAAGCACAATTTTATGAATCGCATCTATTATAATCTGAGAATTCAACGGTGTATTAAATTTCGTTGTAAATAATAGATTTTGAAATTCTTCTTTCGGTTTCTTTGATACCGGAGCCTTTGATTCTATTACTTTCTTCTGTGCATATTGTTTCTTTAACGCCAGTTCACATTGCTTATTGATAGGAATCTCCCTGACACTCGTTCTGGTTTTGGGTGTTTCCATATGAAATGTTTTTCCCAGATCGCCCTCGTACTTTATGTATACTAGAGTCTTGGTAACACTGATGATTCTTCTTTCAAGGTCAATATCGTCCCATGTCAACGCTGCAATCTCCCCCAGTCTCATTCCTGTTGTTACCGCAACATTGAAGAAATTATCGTAAAAAGTACCTTTACTACATTCAAAGAAATCGTACTGTTCTTCTACCGATAGTACTCTGGGTTCTTTTTTCTCATCACGTTTCACACTGATCCCTTTCGCCGGATTCTTCCTTACGAATTCGTTTACCATAGCTTTATCAAACATATCAACCAACAGAATCTTAGTTTGATTCTGCATTTCGTATCCCAGATCATTATCTTTCATATTTTTTATTAATTCTTTGATCTGATATTGCTGTATCTCTGATAAATAGTATCTTCCCAACACCGGAGAAATATGCTTCTGATATGTATCTCGGTATCTCACTCGACTACTTTCTTTGATGGTTCCGATTTTGTACAATAGCATCCACTTGTCGTACCATTGATCCAGTGTTATTTTTTCCCTAATATTAATTTCTTTGTCGTTCTCATACAGTGCCTCGTTGTAGTCTCGCTTCACCTTTCTCAGATCGTTTCCCGATATAGATCTTCGTTTCCCAAATCTGTCCACATATCGTGCTTCGTATCTGCCGTTCCTCTTCTGAATAATCCCATGTCCAAGTTCTTTTCCGTTTAAATCTTTTCCCATGTTTATTGCCTCCTTAACTTTGGCAAGCTTTTATATCAGTCTATATATCTTTCTATAAAAGCCTGCCTGCCTTTAGTTATTACAAAAAATGTCTTGCTTCAAGAAAATTTTCAAATTCTTTTCGCTTTACAAGTTGCCGGTTACCGATTTTCAGAAGGAAAGGGCATCCCCTTTCCGCTAACAACCTGCGTATTGTATTCTCACCGACATTCGAATATGCCGCCGCTTCCTTTATTGATAAATTAATTTTATTATATACTGGCACATTAATTTCCATATCTTTTCTCCTCCTCCAACCTCTTGCTTTTTTGATGAATATAAATATACTTATTCTCACCTGCTTTCTCCCAAGTCAATCTCTTCTAAACAATCACTCTCTTCTTTCCAAAGCTGTGACATCGTTACAATTGGTCCACCAATCTTATGTCCAGCTTTTTCAATATCGCCCACTGTTAATGCCTGTCCTTTCCGCAGATTCTTCAATACCATCGCAACTCGTTCATATGCGGCAGGATCTATCTGTTGTGCTATGCTTCGAATGTCTTGTTCACTTGGATGAAAGTACAGCTTAACAGCCGTTTGTCCCAACGCCGCAATTTCTTTCTTATTGAAAACACTTAACGACTGCGTTGCCAGCACCAAGCTTATTCCGTACTTACGTGACTCTGTAAGTAACTCAAATAGTGCAGAATTTTTCTTCAATGTTAAGCTCTGAATTTCATCAATGCAGACAACATCAATCTCTGAAAACTGACGATATCGGAGTTGACGCCATACTACGGATAATATAATCTCCGTCAACTGTATCTGCGTTTTAGGATTTATACCTGCCAAAGAAATAATGTTTATTTTTCCAGATTCAATCTGCTTAGTGCTTGGTCTCAGCAGATTGCCATTAAGGATCCCCCACAAACGACTGCGAACACCTTCTGCAGAGTTTCCTTTTTGCTCTTCCAAACACCGACTTATTGTATACATTTCTGTTGCATCCTTATCCTTATGCTCAGCTGCGTATTCCACAGCTGTACGCAGACAGCATATTTGCCGATCACCAAGATTTTGACCTGATGCCAAAATGTCGGCTACATACATGACCTGTACCTTCTTCTCTTCCATACTCTCAGCAGCTTGAATCGGCTCTAATAATCTGAAGTCTAAACCATCTTCAAGCACAGAAATTACATTTTGGTAGCTTTTAGAAAGCTTGTAATGCGTTCCGTCTTTGTCAAGGACGAGAACGGTCTTTCCGTCTTTTATGGATTCCACCTCAATATCTGTCATGCGTACTGACTTTCCGCTTCCTGACATTCCGGTTATCAAAACATGTGAATTCATAGATTCCTGCGCTACCTGTACTTTTGCCCCTTTTACATGTCCTACATATTTAATCATTGTTACTTTCCCTTTCCTGATATATATCCTCCAAACATTCTCCATCTACTGTCAAATAAAGTTTGCGTAGTTTTAATACTCGAGGTCTTTTTTCCCCATTCTGTGTCTTCACGACAATTTTTATCGAATAATCACCGCTGGCATCACAGTAGAGGATTCCCTCCTCTCTTAGTATCGCTTTCAGCTCATTTACTGACACCAATTCTAAGACTTTTCCACATACCTTTCGGAGCATTGCATCAGTCAGGTAGTAGTACTCGTCATCGAACCAGATCACCTTATCTTTAGATATCATTGGGTTGATTTCATCATTTACATCTAGCATGACCAGTTCTTGATTTGTTGCAACAAATTGAAAGAACCTATCTGATATTTCTTCTCTGACATCTCCATTTGCATGTATAATATCTTCAGAAGTTTTTAATAATTTCTCTGTAAATTTTCCAAGTTCATCCACCATTTCATCAGCCTCCTCTTTTTTTAATTCATAATATCTTTGATAGTACTGAGATAACAAATTTTCTATATATAATAACGACCTAACATATGGCTTGTTTTCATTAACCGCTTTTTGTGTATCTTCTATGAAAACATTGATATTTTCTATAATGAAAGCTTTCAATCCCTGCATTTTTACTTGAAAATTCACATCATCTAATACCTTCATATCAGTTTCCCGTATCCGTAAGAAAAAATGTTGAGTCCTAAGATAACTGGGAAGCACTCCGCCCGTTACAAGCACTGGTAAAAAATCCTCTTTTCCAAGAAATTCTTCTGCTTGTTCTTCTTTCATTCCTGTGTTAACTATTTTGAAGCCTAATTCGAAATTTTCCATCTTAGGCATTTTTCGGTCAATCACTTTTCCGTTTCCTACTTTCGCCACATAGGTTTTTATAAAATGCCTCCCCATCGGTATATCATCCGCAATTAGAATTATTCCCTCATCCATCTGTCCTCCAATATCCTCCAAAATTACTCTAATGAATGCAAGGACAAATATCTGCACTGAAGCACTCATCATTTCGCCTTTTTCAAAAAAAATTTCCATAATCTTTCCTCCTCTTCAACAAAAGTAAATTTACCTGTCTTTTCTTTTGTCCATCCTAAATGGGTCTTCACTTCCAAGGTACGAGTGCTAGACTCCATAAGACGGCTCATTAACTGTTCGATATATTCTTTTTTCTTTCGTGGACTGGTCGCATATATCCTGCATCCACAGCATCCCAACTTACGTGTCACGTACTTCACATCAAATATGTATTTTTCTGCCATAACACAGCTTCTCTCGACACCATCAACAATAAATTTGAAAATCCATACTCCTGTATCACCATCGCTGGATACCACTTTGATCGGATTCAAAACTTTGAAATTGAATGTTTCGCGTTTTTCTGCACGTATATTGAGGTTACGTGTTATACAATAAATGTTCCCATTTCCATCTACAATCACCTCTTCATGCTGTGCAAGCTCATTCTCTTTCCGAGCTTCTCGAGAACACATTTTCTGCCATTCTCGTTCTGCCTGTCCCTGACTTTTGATGTTTTCAATTGCTGCCTGTTTTTGTACATCCAACCAATTCTTTTGGGAAATTTTCTCAAGTTCTGGATCACCTGGAGATACTGGTTGATTGTACCCGTAATTGTAATGCATGTTTTCCATACACTTCTTCCCTTCTTACTGTTGCCCGGTTTTTTTCTTTTTTTTATTTTCAATGTGCAAATTTTCTTGATATTTTTGTATTTTTCAGAAGTTTATTTTGAAAAACATCAAATATCCGGGCACCCCTTAACTATCATTACAGTAATCTTTCATTTTCAATTCCCCTTTCTATCATTTTCGGATCCGTTGCATCTATCTTACTTTTTTATCCCACTTTTATACATTTTCGTTATTTCCTTAACGATAATTTTTATTTTTGACATACAGCTATACCAATGATATAATTAAATATTAATATTTTATTTTTTACTTTTGTATTTCTACGCAATAAAAAAAGTTGGGCATCACTCCCAACTTTTCATCAATAATTCCAAACATTGAAAACGTCTTTTATCCTTCTCCACTGGAAACTTTTCTATCATAACTGAATGCTGTTCCGATACTAGCCAGCTCTCAACCATCTGCTTTAAATATGTACGCTTCTCCTCTTCTTGTAAACTTTCTTTTTCTTCTGCCTCATATATCTCTGTACAAATTATATTTGGATCATCTTCATCCATTCTATCAATAACAGATATTTCCCAGTCATTCATTATCCTAGGTAGTATATTTTCTATAAATTTTTCTTGTTCATTTTCCATTTGTTCTTTTATGGCTTGCAGTATAAATGTCTTTTTTAAATAATCCAAGTCTTTTTCAAAACACACTTTATTTACGCGCTCAAACTCCAACCATTTATTATCTCCTGTTGGCTGAATTATTTCTCTATTTATATCAGCAGCGTTTATCCTATTATTATTACATGCTACATATATTTCCCTTTTCTCTTCTTCTATCCCATATACCACCTGTATATTCTGAGAAATGCGCCACCAAAAGAATCTCTGCATCGGAAATTCCTTTTCTAATTCAGCAATCCATTTCTGTCGGATTCTTTTTCCGTCAGATTCTGCTTCTTTTCTATATACAACCGCATATTTCATTATATTCTGCATAAGCTCTGTATACTGAATATTTCTTATACGCAGATAATTATTTAAACACTGAATATTTGCTTTGCACAAACATTGCGGATTTTCTACTGCACATCTTATTATACTTTTTACAAATAATAATCTAATGAACAAATTAGGCATATCCCGTATATTGGTAATCATATTTCGAATCACTTTATTTTCTCCTATGATTCTTCTGAATTCTTTATCTGTTTCTTGTGCAGATAAATTTCCAAACAATTCAGCCAATAGTATATCAACATTGAGATTTGTAATTTTCTCCCATATATATTGAAAATCGTTTCCTGTGTCATTCAAATTTTGAACTATCTTTTTCAAGTCATCAATTTTAATCCCATCATCTGCATGGGTAATAAAATTCATAAACCGTTCATTTGCCAACACAAAAAAATTAACTTCTCTAAAATATGATTCTAATCTTATGATGTTGTCCTCTTGGATAGGTAAAAAATATACTTTTTGTTTCTTTCCCAGATATTTATCCCTCAATCGTTTCATATCTGGTATCAAATTATCCATTATATTTTTTGCTTTAGCATCCGCTTCTTTATCATTTGTATGCATTTCATCTATTTTTCTATAGTCACCTTTTCCTATATCAATGTATTCTATTAACTCTTCCAATGCCTCCACATCATCTGTTATTTCCAAATCTACTTTATATTCTTCCATTCTTTCTAAACGTTTTAAGTTATAAATAATCATCTGTGCTATTTCAAAATAGAGGAACTCCACCTCACCCAAATATAAATCTAATAATTCAGTCAATCTACATGTATTTCCAGTAATACGCTGTTGTAAATGTTGTTGTAAGCTTTCATTGTCTGGTATTAATTTATGAAATATCTGATGCCATACTCCTTGTGAATTATTATTCTCATTCCGACTTATATCTTTTACATCATTCAATATGTTCTTCTTTATAGCTTCTTCAACTCTTTCATCATTGAATATTTTTGCCTTTTCTTTTATAAAATCTTTTATTCGTTTATCCAATAAACCGTCTTCTATATCTGTAATGATAAACAAACCTTCTTTTTCCAATTCTTCCCTATTATTAATTCTCATTCGAATGCCTTTCCTCTTATTTCACATATCTCTTTATATAGCACATCATACTCCCTTACAAATTCTTGCGCAATTACTTTGTCGCTCAAAAGGTACACCTTTCGACACACTCTAAAATAATTCCCCTTCATGTGTCGAAAGGTGTCATTTTACTTTTGGCATATCTGCCATTACCCGTCGGACCTTTTGATTCACTTATCCTTCCCGTTCGTACTTCTTCACAACCCGGTAGAAGCTACTTGGCGACATCTCCAATCTTCGCATTGCTTCTTTCGCCGTAAACTTATTTTCTTTCCACTGCTGGTACACCATCGAAAAATTATCCGGTATTTTTAACTTCGGTCTTCCCAAATGCTTACCTTTCATCTGGGCGGCTTCTATTCCCTCTCTGTCTCTGGCGTGTCGTATTTCGTTCATTCTCTGCTATACTTGCCAGGACTTCGATTAATATATTTTCCACCATTTGAATTATCCATTCCTGACCTTTCGGTACCTGTATCATTGACGTTGGCAAATCCAAGATCATCAGTCGTACATCGTGCTCCTGAAACCATCGTATTTCATTTTTTAAATCATTCTTATTTCTACTTAGTCTGTCGAGTGAGCATATGTACAATACATCACCTGCACGCAATCCCAATTGACCTTTCAATGCCTGATATCCCGGTCTTTCCAATGTTGCCCCGGATTGCTTATCTACAATAATCTGATCTTTTTCGACATACTCCTGTAGCCTTAATATCTGACGATCCAAATGTTGTTCCTTACTACTTACCCTTGCATAACCATATGTCTTACTCATACTTTCATTCCTCGTCGCTTAAAATTTCCAGTTCACCCGTCTTCCTCCTAAAAACATAAACATGATAGCTCATGTTATTTTCTATCATTTTATTTTGCCTCCTACTTCATCTATTATCTGTAACTCTTTATACAATTCCATCCCATCATGAATACCCACACCATATGCAAGTCTTGAACATATATTGTTCTCTGCACATACCGAATTAACAATTTCTTCAATATCTTTAAATGCATCCTCTGATACCTTACTCTTAACCTTATTTACAAGCTCATATGTCGCTTTCATTGCTTTTTCGTACTCTTTACTGCGTATGAGCATCTTCTCTGAAATTGTATAAAATCTCCACTCTTCGAAAATTCCGGTCAAAAATTCCAGCTTATATTTCTTCCGTCTTCTCATTTACGCACATTCCTCCTGATATACGGTATCGAAAATGTTCTCGCTATTGATTTCACTCATGTCTGCTCCTATTTCATTCTTAATGGTTTCATCTGTAGATAATGCATTTCTGAATTCAGATTTCAGTGGCGCATACTTTAATGCTTTCTTAATGATCGTCTTCAACGCCATTGATTCGTAATTGGTTCTCCACGGACTAAACGAAGAATCAAAAGCTTTAGAATATTCTTTTGCAAAATCGTCCATAGCCGTTTTACTCATAACTTCGAATCCAAATCCTCCATTGGTCAGCTTAAATAATCCATAGAATAGTCTTATTTCTCCCCGTTCTCCTAATGTCGGTCTGTGATCCAGACACGGGTTTAGTCCCAATTCATATTCAAATTCATCATTCTCATAGACGGTATGAGCCGTTATAATCTGCATATTCGGATTCCGATAACTAAGGTCAATCAATCCCTTATATCCCAACTGGAACTGACACTCCATCTTGCCTTTATTATTGTATGGAATTAAAAATGCCTGTCCCAGTGGTGTATTCGGCTCTAATCCTAATTGCGCTGCATTCATCAATGCCGCTAAGAATGACATCGGAGTGCATTCATTCAGCTTCGGTGTTGTGTTCAATGCAGATAATGCCATCCTCGTAAATCGTTCCGGCGTGATCACTTCCGGCAGTGCTTTCTTGATCTGTGGTTCCATTACTTTTATCATGTCGGCAATGCTCATAGACTTTTTAAGTTTGGTTCCTGCCTTGGTATTTTCTACTTTTCTCGCTAATTCCTGTTTAATCTCGTCTGTTTTTCCTACTGTCATTTTGCTTCTCCTTTATCCATATAACAAAAAAGAGATGAGCCACTATCGACTCATCTCTTTCGCTACAATACAATTTTTATTTTATTCCCAGTGTTTTTTCTACTTCATCTGCGGATATCCATCCCTCTTCTCTCGCAGAATCTTCGCCCTTTTCTAACTCCGTCATTAATGCCAATGTCACTTTTATTTTTTCACAATCTTTCGAATCTGAAATTGTTTCCGCATTTTTCATTACAAACACTTCCTTTCAATCTTCTTAGTATAACAATTTCAATCTGATTTTACGATACAAATCCCCCTGTTTATTGCACAACATTTACGCCGCCCTCACAACAAAACGTCTGCTTATAGACGTTCTTTTAAATCTGTCATAAATCTCCGGTTCGATGTCGGTGCTTCCTGTACCTTTGTCCCTAATCCGTGCCACGGTGTCTCTCTTACATAAAACATACTTTCTAAATTTGCTGCCATAATAATTCCTCCTAAATTTCATTTTTAATTTTTCTTAGTTGTCTGAATCACATACTTCTTTGATAATGGTTGCCGCTAAACCTAATGCTGCTAATAAAATCTTGTCCATATTTTACTCACTCCCTTCTGGATTTTTGTATAAAATAAGACAGAACCCGTTATGGATTCTGCCTTGGTTTAATTGTTTATCATTATTATAATATACAATTGAAATTATTGACTTTTACTTTATAATATCAATCATGCATATCTCAAATGCCGTATTAAGATACCCAATATTTTTCATTTACATATGTTGCATTATCTGTTATTTCATCTATAACATTCCAGCCTGACGGTATTGATCTTGTAATTGTAAAAGATTCTGCATCATCCCAAATTAACGTAAATATCAATCCCTCACCATAATCAATGGTTACTGTTCGGCTGTCTTTTATTGTTCCTTTCATTCCACCGCCTACGCCTCCAAGTATTCCCGGATTTTCCTGAGTACCCATTGCAAAATATATGCTATCTCCTTCTTTCCACACATCTATAAGACCGGATTCAGCATCACTTCCACATTGATATGCTCCTTCCATTCCGATAAATGAATTTACACTGTCTGAATTATTCGTCTCCTGACCATCTGTTGAATCTGATGTTCCATTCACTTCATCTTCAACTTTTTTAATTAATTCAACATTTTTCTTTTCAAATGAATTAAGTTCATCTTCTTTGAACTGATCTGCCGATACTCTTTCTCTATACCAATATTTATTTTCAAAGTATTGTTTCAGATTTTCATCGGTAAAGATATATCCATGCCTTGCATAAATTTCATTTCTTCCAATATTCATTTCATCAACATCAACTTTTCGTATTTCATCTTCTGATAAATACTTATTGGCACTATCTGGGAAAACAAATTCTTTCGCTATGTCTTCTTTAAGTTTTTTTACATCTTTTTCCGTAAGTGCTAGATAAGAAAGTTGCACAACTTTATCTGTATCCACATTGCAGAAACATACAACCTGTTCCTTCTTTTCATAATTTATAGCATATAATCCTTCAGCAGAAGGTGTCGTTTCTGGATATGCATCTTTTAATTTTTTCTCGGCTTCTTCTTTCGACATTCCTAGTTTTACACCATGAAATGATGGAGATGTTTTCTCATCTCCCCCTATATGAATAAGTTTAACTTTTCCCTTTTTCATTGATATGTTTATAGCAAGATCCGATGTTACATATTCATCTTTTTCCACCTTAGGTATACCAATTTTTTTTATTTCATCTTCAGATTTCCCGATTAAATCTTCAAAATCTTGATTAGAAAAATCTTTAATTTCTTTTGTCTTTTTTTTCTTTTTACTTACTGATGTTGTCTTCTGTTGCGTATTTTTTTGTTTATTGGTATTAACACCATACGTAACACCAACACTTACAACAACTATAACACCTATTATTGCTCCAACAATAATTTTCTTTTTATTTTTCTTATTATTCTTTTTTTCTTGCTGATTTACCTGTTCATGCTTTACATTATTTCTTACTATTTCTTTTCCACAATTAGGACATATTTTCCACTCGTCCTTTACTTCTGCGCCACAATTTCTACAAAACATTTTTCACCCAGCCTTTCTATTTTTAATTTCAATATTTCATAAATAAAGAAGACTTTCTATACTATTCCGATAGAACTTATTTTTCGATCAATTTTCTCAAATAAATCTAATTTCTAGTACAGAAAGCCTTTATACACTAGAATTGAAATCTTTTGATTCTGATTTCGTTTTACTTCACATCAATAGAGTTTATTGACTTTTACTTTTCACGTCATTATAAGAAACAGAACTTACATCCCCTAACGATAAACCATTTTCCTGTAAATTCTGTTCAAATTTATCCAGATCATCATTAAAAATGTCTTCAATTAATCCAGTTTCTCGAAGTTTCTGGTCAAATTCTTTTGTTGGATTTCGCCTTTCCCCATCAATCATTAACGTAAATTCATCATCATCTACTGAATAATTTATTATTGTCAATTCTCCGCTTGGGGTTTCATAATCCAAATATATCCTAAAATCATTATCACTAAAATCATATGTAAAAGTTCCATCATTCTCTATATCACTTCCACCTAATGCAGATGCAACATAATACCCTGCATCTGCATCATAAAAACTAACAAATTCATTTTCTTCAACATATTTTATCTCCCACATATGTTTGTAATTAAATGAATAACTGTCATCTGATTTTATTTCATCTGTGAATTGACACAGCGTATTTATTGTATTTTGTGCTTCTTTATTCGCTTTCATTAATCTAACCGCCACAAAAACGCCCAAAACTACCACTACTGCAATCACAATTATAAATATTCTTTTCTTTTTCGATTTTGTTTTCTGCCCCTTAGTTGTTATATTATTTGCATAGTCGTAGCTACTTCCTGATGCGTTCTGATTATTTGTCATTTCATTTTCTTCACTCTTGACATTCTTCCCACAATTCGGGCAAAATTTTTCAGATCCTTTAATCTCTTTTCCACAATATTTACAAAACACTTTCCCACCTCTTCCTATTTTTACTACTCATATTTTATTTTCACCATCAATTCAAAGTAGCATTTCCATCCGAATCCAAAACTAATGTTGCTCCATTTACATCACAATCTTTAAAACTTAAACCATAGTACTCATATTGTGCGCCATCCATATCTCGAATAGCAAAATCCCAATCCAGATCATTTGCTGTAATTGTAAAAGTCACATTCATTGAATTGCCATTATATAAGATATTATCTCCCAAAACATCTTCTTCCCAATCATCTGTATCCGTCTCAGAAGCATACAATTCATATATATCTATTCCCGTGTGATTTACAACTGCACCAGTTCTCGCTTGTATTTCTTTATAAAATGTAAATTTTTCTATTCTATGCGCGTCAGCTTCCATGCTCTTTCTTGCTTCATATTGATTAAAACGCTTTCCACATGTATTACATATCCAATATTCATGTGTCTTACTATGTACTCCCGTTCCACAAGCTCCACAAAGAATTCCTATCGGTCCTAATAATATAGATCCGCAGCAAGCATTGCTAAAGCTAAATGATTTCCCATGAGTTTCAGTTGTCGCAATAAATTGACAATTCTCACTTCCACAATTTGGACATTTCATCAATCGTTCCCCCTATTAATAATTTCATTGCCGGTATTTCCAAAACCATAATACCTATGCCACACAAAATTCCTGTTATTAATCTAAGCCTTTGATTCGACATTCTCCATTTCAAATACTGACTTCCACCATCAATCACTAAAGGTATACATAATAAAATTGCAATTTCCCAGTTTATGATTTTTAAAAAGTAAATCAATATCCCCATCAAATATCCAATTACAAGCCCCGTGCATCTTGCACATAACGGAAACTGATAACCTTTGTAAAAAAAGCTTCTCTCCGGCATTTGATGGCAACCCAATCTGGCTCCTATATTCATAAGTTTTATCCATATTTTCAGTTTCATTTTTCAGTTTTCATCTTTTCATCATATTCATACATACTATAGTAAAAATTATACGACAATGAATGGTATTTTATAACGTGTTATCGAATATTATTAACGATATATTCCATTAGTCTATTTTAACTTTATCTCATTTCTCGTAGTACACATATCTTTTTACGTGAAAATTAAGACAGAATCCGTAAAGGATTCTTTCTTAATCACAATATCAAAATTACATACTTATTCAAAAATCACTTAATCTCTTGTCCGCATTCCGGACAGAACACCATGGTTTTGTCTATTTTAGCTCCACATTTTGAACAATTTACTTTTTCTGGCATATCTTGTTTTTCAAGCACTACACTACCACAATTAGGGCAAAATTTAATTTCTTCATTCAATTCATAACCACATTGACTACATACTATTTTTTCCTGTATTGTCTCTTCCTTCTTCTCCACAACAGGTGTTCCACATACCGGACAAAATCGTGTTCCTTCTTCTAGTTCATACCCACATTCTTTACATTTCAAGACTTCTTCTTTCTCTTCTTCTACTTTCTTTCCACAATTCGGACAAAACTGCGTTCCTTCTTCTAGTTCATACCCACATTCTTTACATCTCAAGACTTCTTCTTTCTCTTCTTCTACTTTCTTTCCACAATTCGGGCAAAACTGCATTCCTTCTTCTAGTTCATACCCACATTCTTTACATCTCAAGACTTCTTCTTTCTCTTCTTCTACTTTCTTTCCACAATTCGGACAAAACTGCGTTCCTTCTTCTAATTCATACCCACACTCTTTACATATTAATTTTATCAATTCACATCCGTTCTCATCACACCTTTGTTCTTTTTTCTCTGGTATCTTTTTCCCACATATCATGCAAAATATGCCCCCTTTTTCTAAGGTTGCTCCGCAGCTTGGACATATCGCCACCTCTTCGCTTTGGTTCATTGACATGTCCTTCGACTTTTCTTCTTTAAAATTATTAATCACCTTTGGCAATATATTAGCCGGTAATTTTGTTATAAAACTTTCGTATGCCATAAATTCATAATTGTCAATATTGGTATGAATATATACATCTACCGGATATAATAATTTTGAAATATTTTGACTTTTTTCAAGTGTAATATTACTAATATCAGTTATAGGTATGGCAATTGTTTTATCCAGTGCCGTAATTAAATTTAAACTTAATCTTCCTCGTCTTATAAAAAATACATTTCGATCAGTTATTACCAAATAACTTCTTAACCCATTTTTTCGTGCACCATTAGAAAATACTCTTCCTATATTTTTTTCAAATATTTCCACAAATCCTTGCACTGTCTCATCTTCTGTTAGTAGTTCCTGTAAATCTTTTGCAATTTCCTTCCCACCTAAAGTAAAAAAAGAAGGATTATCTACACTCTTTAACTGTTTCAATATTGTTCCTTTATCCATTTTTCTACCTCATTCCTTCTATACATCTATAAACTCAATTTCTTTTTTACATTTTTATTTTCTCGTTAAAATTATACGACAATAAATATTATTTTACAACGTTTTATCGAATATTATTAACGATATATTTATAGATTGGCGGTGAAATATTGTTTAAGGTTTTAGAGCGTATCACATACTACAGAACCCAAAAAGGATGGACGGAATATCAACTTGCGGAAGAGTCCGGTTTAACCCAATCAACGATTTCCTCATGGTACCGTAAGAACATGGTCCCTTCTATTCCTTCATTAGAGAAAATATGTACAGCTTTTGGCATTACCTTATCCCAATTTTTTTCTACAGAAGAAACTTCATTTTCCCTTACACCACTTCAAAAAGATCTATTAGAAGCATCCGGACATCTTACAGAACCACAGCAACAAGCTTTAATAGAATTTTTTAAGCTTCTTTAAAAGACAGAAGAGTTGCCAGCAATAGGCAACTCTTCTAATATATCCTCATTTTTTCAATTATGATTAAGATTTATCGTAAATGGCTTTACAAACATCTTCTCCCTATATTCTTCATATGACACATCACGCTTTGTATAAAAGACATTTACACTTGTAATATCTTCTATATAAAATCTGTCTTTCCGTCCATTCTGCAATTCATCAAATTTATCTTTTGCATATGCTTTTGCTTTATCAAAATCTTTCTCTCCCTTTACCTTATACTGTGGTGTATGCCTTCTGGCACTCTTAGCCTGATTCCAATTAGTGTATACTCCGTAACCTCTTGTACCTGCAACGCCATAATATTTTCTCATGATTGTGATCCTCCTTATATTCATTCTTTATTCGTATGTATTGTTATCTGTTATTTTTTATTCTTAATTAACGTTATGCTATTGTCATCATAAGCTGATTCAATGATTCCAGAGTGTAAACGGTCTTATCCTTATTCCCATCTGTTCCGCAACTTCTCTTTTCATCATTCTCCGATAAAAATAATCCAACCTTTCGATTTCTTCTACATAACACGAACTCTCAACACCGTGTAACTTTCTATATTCATCTTCCGCATATGCTTTCGCCTCTTCAAAAGTTTTAAACTTCTTCTTTTTATTGTCACTATAACCGTCACATTCTTCCCTTGCTCTATCCCATGAAGTAAATACTCCATATCCATCCCACCTTACTACTGCATAATACCAGACTCCGTCCGTATGCTTTTTCACATTCTTCTTCATAAATATAATCTCCTTTCATAATTCGATTTTATTCTCATGTAACATCAACTGTTATTTCTTACCATTAACTAACATCCATATGTTACCTGCAGGCTAACCAATACAGATTTTTACGGGACAAAAACACTTTCCCGAGATAACCATACGGTCATCTCGGTTGGTGTCTATAATCCTGTAAATCTCTGTTATGGTTACCTGCCACAAATATTGCCATTTTCCTTATATAACTGTCTTCATCCACTCTATAAAAGCCTTCTATTATCAATCTCTACTGCTCTTCTTATTATTCCCTTTACATTCATCTCTCTTCTATCTGTCTGTATATCCCTTATCTTCTATTCCTAGTGTAGTGTGCGTAGCATCTATACCTATACTTTCCAAAATATACATATCTATATACTCTATTATATATATGTTACCGACTTTTACTTTTATTTAAGAACAAAAAACGTCTATACATACTAATAATGAAATTCTAATGAAAGGAAGTAACTACAATGTCAAAAAGAACAAAGCATTCAAAAACAGTTAAAATACGTTTTACCAATCCAGAGTATCAAGCCGTTAAAATTACAGCGTACAAAAAAGGTTATTCTGTACCAGAATTATTACGAGTTCTTTGTACTATTGCCGGTGCCGAATCAGATCCACTGCTCAATCCTGGAACCATTAAAATAATTCAAAATCACACACTCTGTCAAATATGGAATTACATTCAATTCTGGGAGATTCCAGAAGATGTGAAACAAGAAATCAGAAGGGAGATTACACGCTATGTCTAATATATTAATAAAAATCGTCAATGATGACTATACCAACGACAGTTCTATAGCAAATATGATCAATTACATTTATCGAACAAAAAACTGTAAAAGTAAACAAACCGAAGCTCTTCCTATTCATGCTTATGGAATACTTACTGTTCCGCCAACCTACGCAAGCCTGATTAACGACTTTCAAGCTGTTTACATATCCGCCAATCCAGAAAACTCGTCCCGACATATTTGGCATGTGATCTTTTCATATAATCGTAGTAAGATAAGTAAAAAATTCCGCAATTGTATTGATGTCATTGCCGGATCGATCGGACTTGTTTATCCGACTTGCTATGCTTATCATTTTGACAGTAACCACATACACTGCCATATGGTAATCTCAGCAACACCTTTTCTACCTGCACCTGAACCGCTGACAGGTATGAATCTTGCCAATTATATTACAATAAAAATGAATTCCAGTGGTTTTACATTTGATATTAACGATGAAGGGGGATTTCTCAATGTTTGAAAATTTTGATGATATTTTGAATGTAGATGATGTAACAAAAGCTCTTAAGATTGGGACTTCACAAGCCTACAAATTAGTTCGCTCTGGAAAAATCCAGGCATTTAAAGAAGGGCGTGCATGGAAAATATCCAAACAGGCTCTGATCAATTATATTATGAATCAACAATAAAACAACTCAAAAGAGCATCCCCTCTCAAAAGGTGATGCCCTTTTCCTTTAATTTGTCAAAATCTTCTTCCGATTATTCATCAAAATCCAGTTGCAATATATTGTGCTCATGCAACCAATCTTTCATTGCATCCAAACGCAAATCAAGAAGATACTCGTAAAACGCTTGATTACTGCCTGATTCACGTAAGTATTGCCAACGCTTGCGATAATCTGGAATATCAATATTGTATTCCTCTATAAACCATCGTAATCCTTTCTCCTTGGAGCACAACTCCATATCATACGGGAAAATCCATACTTTACCTTCCTCTTGTTGGCTTAAAGCCTCAAGATTCTCAAGTGAACTACATTTTCCGGTTTCCCTATCGTAGCACTTAACTTCCTCTGCACCAACGAGATTCACGATTCTTGACAAATCTTCTCTTTTCATTGTTTCTTCTTTTGTCATTTTCTTTTCCTCCTAGTTTAAATTTGGAGGATGCAAAAAACAATTGACATTTATTTTCTTTGAATAGTTAATTTTTTGATTCGGTTTTTTTCATCCCCGATACTATGAGGATATCACTTTTCCTATTGTTTGACAACCTTTTTTACTTTATATTTCTATCTTCGTCACTTTGAAAAATTCAAAAACAAAATATTATTTTCTTATTTTTCTTCTTTTATCTCTTTGTGCATTTTCACAACATATCAACACCTCTCTACGTTCATCCGATACATTGCATAGCATCTGGATAGCAAGACTATCCCATTTATGAAATTCAATTTTCTACTTACTCGCAAGTGTTTCATCGTCTATATAACAAAGAAACATTACATAACAACTGACTTTCAGTTATATAGCAATGCTCCCTTGTTAAAAATTGAAAAATAACTATTAAATTTTGTCTCCACGAAATTTCCGATTGTCTCCACATTGTCTCCATTTGAATGTGAAAATACATCAAAAAAGACGAACTTATGATACATTAGCATCAATTTTAATTTTCCTTACAATCCCCTGAAAACGCCCTATTTCCAGGTAAAATCCGGTGTCCCTTCCAGGTCATACGGCGTAGCCTGATACACATAATAATTCAACCAATTCGTATACAGGTTATTCGCTGTCGCTCTCCATGTAAGCAGCGGTCCTTTCTCCGGATCATCATCCTGATAATAATTCTTCGGGAGTTCAATCGGAAGTCCCTTACTTTTGTCCCGTTTATACTCACCGTCCAATGTTATACGGTCATATTCCGGATGTCCCATCACAAAAATCTGGCGCCCATTCTGTGCCATGGCAAGGAACAGACCTACTTCGTCAGATTCCGCCAGAACCGTAATCCTCTCATCCGCATGCACTTTATCCAGTGGTGTCTCTGTATGACGGGAATGTGGTGCCAGAAATACATCATCAAAGCCACGTACCAGCGGAATTTTCCGGTTCAGCACTTTATGCCAGAAGAGACCGAACGCCTTCTTATCTAATTGGACCTTGTCAATTCCGTAATGATAATACATGCCTGCCTGCGCTCCCCAGCAAAGATGCAGTGTAGATACTACATTCGTCTTGGTCCAGTCCATAATACGGGTCAGTTCATCCCAGTAATCCACTTCTTCGAACGGCATCTGCTCTACCGGTGCTCCGGTAATGATAAATCCGTCAAATTTTTTATCCTTGATCTCATCAAATTTCTGATAGAATTTGTTCAGGTGACTCACTGAAGTGTTCTTCGACTGATGTGAAGCAACCGCAACAAATGTCACATCTACCTGAAGCGGTGTATTAGACAACGAACGTAATATCTGCAGTTCTGTCTCCTCTTTTAATGGCATCAGGTTTAGAAGTCCGATCTTGATCGGACGGATATCCTGATGCATTGCACGGTGTTCATCCATCACAAATATATTTTCACTCTCTAATATCTCCTTGACCGGGAGATCATTCTGCACTCTGATCGGCATAATTTATTCCTCTTTTTCCTTTTTATTTTCTTCTGTCTTCTGTTCTTCATTCTCGGTCATATTATCTTTTTTCTGAAAATATGTCCCATCATTATCTACATAACTATCTCCGTTATAGCATTCTGACTCTGTCGGCAATTTCTTTTTCTCCAACTGATTATCCAGAAAAAGTTTTACAATATAATAAATGACTGCAAACGCCGGCACTCCGAATAACATTCCGAGAATTCCAAATAAGCCTCCTCCGAGAAGGATCGATACAATTACCCAGAATGCGGACAGCCCGGTAGAATTTCCAAGAATCTTCGGTCCCAGTATATTTCCGTCAAACTGCTGCAGCAACAAGATGAAGATCAGGAAATAGACTCCTTTCATCGGATCTGCAAGTGCGATCAGAACCGCACTCGGAATTGCTCCGATATATGGTCCGAAGAACGGAATTACATTCGTCATACCCACGATCACGCTGACAAGCATTGCATACGGCATATTCAAAAGTGATGTACCAATAAAGCACAGGATTCCGATAATGATAGAATCAATGATCTTACCAATGATAAATCCCCCGAATATCTCATTTGTCTTTACTGCAATATGAATCAACAGGTTGGCACGTTCTGTCGGAAAGATCGCATATGTCGCTTTCTTACTCTGATTAATAAATGTCTCTTTGCCGAACAAAATATACACAGATACGATCACTCCGATTACTGCATGGAACAATTCCATAACCAGTGTATATAATCCAACCGTCAGATGGGTCATCACTTCATTTACTTTGTTCAGAAGATCCGTACGCATCCAGTTCTGAAGGCTTGTAGATGCCTCGTTCATCGCATTCTTCAACATTGTCGTCATCGTCGAATCATCCAGTTGTATATGATTCATCTGCTTCACCAGCTGGTTGATCTGAGCCGGAAGCGTAAAGATCAGATTCCGGATACTTGTGATCAGTTCCGGGATCAGCATATTGATAAGCGTTGTTACAATGGTGATCAGTACGACCAATGCCAGAATCACTCCTGCACATCTTGATACCGTCTTCGCTTTTTCTTTCTTCATATGTTTTTCCAGAACCGGCACCAGATATGCATCTACCGTTCTCACGATCGGATTCAACAGATATGCGATTCCGCATCCATACAGCACCGGCTTCAGGATAGACAGTATCTTTAATACCGTATCTGAAATTGCTGTCACACGCAGCATTGCAAAATAGACTAGAATACATGCAACGATCACCAGGAAATATGTCATTCCGCGGTTGAACTGCTGCCTTAATTTGGATGGACCCTTTCTCCCAAAACTGGGACGGTCTTTATAATATGTATTTTCTTCTTTGCTCATAAACTCCTCTTCTTTCCTGCCTGTTTCGCATATAAAATCATTATACCCTTGCCGTAAATTTACGTCAACCGACAAAAAAGGATCAGAACAATTGTTTCTATAAAACTTTTATAAAAACTTATGTTCTGATCTTTTTTATTTCTGCCCCGGCCGCTCTATCCGTTAAAGCCGGTATCCGGCATCTGTCTTATCTTATGCACATCCACACTTGAATGTTGCACACTCTGTCTCGTCGCAATGACAGGCATTTCCGCCTTCTACACTGATCTTTCCGGCATGACACTGACATTCTTTATTATACATGCAGTCTGTTGCCTTACAGTCTACACTGCTCTTTGCCGATGCCTCTTTCCCTTCCATATCCGAGTATGCATCCACATAGGTGCTTCCGCCTTTTCTCTCTTCAAAGCTGTCACAGCTTGTCTCAGCAGCTTTCTTTGCAGAATTTCCTCCTACCACGATACTGTCAAGATTACAGTAATAATTCTGATTGTGCGTACAAGTCTGTACGGTACATCGTAAATCTGGCATAATATATCCTCCTTTCAAATACAAGATATATTATGCCAGTTCTTTTTATTTCTTATACATTTGTAAAAACAAATTAGTTTTCTTCTTTTACAACTTCTCGTCTTTCTCTTGTTGCGATTTCTTCTGCAACAGATGCTACGAACGCATCCAGACTCTTCTGGCCTTCATCTCCTGCAAATCTGCTTCTTACGGATACCAGATTTTCTTCTTCTTCTTTTGCTCCTACTACAAGCATGTATGGAATCTTCTGCATCTGAGCCTCACGGATCTTATAACCGATCTTTTCCGCACGTGTATCAATCTCTGCACGGATACCTGCTGCATTTAATGTCTCCAGTACTTTCTGTCCGTATTCCAGATGTTTATCCGAGATTGGAAGCACCTTAACCTGTACCGGTGCGAGCCATGTAGGGAATGCTCCCGCAAAATGTTCGATCAGGATTCCGATGAATCTCTCGATGGATCCAAATGCTACACGGTGGATCATGATCGGACGGTGTTTCTCTCCGTCTGCACCTGTATATTCCAGTTCAAATCTCTGTGGAAGCTGCATATCAAGCTGAATTGTTCCGCACTGCCATGTTCTTCCGATAGAGTCTGTCAGATGGAAATCAATCTTTGGTCCGTAGAATGCTCCGTCTCCTTCATTTACTACATAATCAAGACCAAGATCATTCAGTGCGCCGCGAAGACCTTCTGTTGCAAGTTCCCAATCTTCGTCACTTCCCATACTGTCTTCCGGACGTGTAGAAAGTTCTACATGATACTTGAATCCGAACAGCTGATATACTTCATCAATCAGCGCTACAACACCTTTGATCTCATCACGGATCTGTTCCGGCATCATAAAGATATGTGCATCATCCTGTGTGAAACAGCGCACACGCATCAGACCATGTAACTGTCCTGATTTTTCATGACGGTGAACCAGTCCGAGCTCTCCGACACGAAACGGGAGATCTTTATATGAACGTGGCTCAGCTTTATATACGAGCATTCCACCCGGACAGTTCATTGGCTTGATTGCAAAGTCCTCTCCGTCAATCTGTGTTGTATACATATTTTCTTTATAATGATCCCAGTGACCGGATGTCTCCCAGAGGTGTCTGCTTAAGATTACCGGCGTAGATACTTCTACATAACCTGCTTTTTTGTGAAGTTCTCTCCAGTAATCAAGCAATGTATTCTTAAGCACCATTCCCTTTGGAAGGAAGAACGGGAATCCCGGACCTTCTTCGCACATCATGAAAAGTCCAAGTTCTTTGCCAAGTTTTCTGTGGTCACGTTTCTTTGCTTCTTCAAGCATTGTCAGATATTCATCTAACTGTGCTTTCTTAGGATAAGAGATACCGTAGATTCTTGTGAGCATCTTGTTCTTCTCGCTGCCTCTCCAGTAAGCACCTGCAAGGCTTGTAAGCTTGAATGCTTTTACCGGCTTTGTTGTCATCAGGTGTGGTCCGGCACATAAATCAACGAATTCTCCCTGCTGATAAAAGCTGATCTCTTCTCCTTCCGGAAGGTCTTCGATCAATTCAACTTTATATGGTTCATCTTTTTCTTTGAAATATGCGATTGCATCTTCTCTTGTCTTTGTAAATCGTTCGATCGGAAGAGCTTCTTTGACAATCTTCTTCATCTCTTTTTCAATCTTTTCGAGATCTTCTGCTACGAATGGTGTCTCACGGTCTACATCATAGTAGAATCCATTCTCGATCGACGGTCCGATCGCAAGCTTTGTATCCGGATACAGACGTTTGATTGCCTGTGCCATAATATGAGATGTGGTATGCCAGAAAGCACCCTTTCCTTCTTCGTTATCAAATGTAAGTATCTCCAGTTCACAATCTTCATCCACAACATGTCTGAGATCTACTACTTCACCATTTACTCTTGCGGAAGTTGCCACCCTTGCCAGACCTTCGCTGATATCTTTTGTAATATCCAGTACTGACATACTTCCTTCATACTCTTTGAAAGATCCATCTTTTAATGTGATTTTCATAATTATCATGTCCTCTCTTTTTATTTTCTATTCTATCCTCGGGCATGCATCTTCTTTTCTGCCCGTTCAGCAATCACCTGTAATCTGCGGTTTCTATTGTATGCTTTGTCAGCTTCTTTCAAACGCATGGCAATAAAAAATTCCCTTACAGACAAATGCTGTAAGGGACGAGTTTTCTCGCGGTTCCACCCTGTTTGAACTGACGCATCAAAGTCTCTTCATTTTTCAAAGACCTCTCATGTCAGAACCTCTTAATTATGACGATAACGGAATCACCGGACTGTTTTGCAGCCACTCAGAGGTAGTTTTCAGAAGGTTCCAAAATAAGAAGCTTTCAGCCTGCGGCTTCTCTCTCTGGCATTTCTTTCCCAGCCTACTCTTCTCTTCAACGTGTTTTTTATACGCTCTCATTATAGCACGAGGTTTTACTTTGTCAACATTTTTTCAACCACAGTTTCCAGACCGCAAAACATTCCCGTACAAAATAATTGGGAAATAGTAATGGATGACAGCCTGCCGCTATCGGAAATGGATTCTTAAATCCTGCGCGTTTTGCATACACACATCCCCGGTATACATGAAAATTATTCGAGACAATACCGACCGGTGTATCCACATCTGCAATCAGTTTTCTGGAAAACTTCAGATTCTCCAGTGTATTTACCGATGCGTCTTCCTGTATAATGCGTCTGCAGTCGATCCCTGCACGCTCCAGATACTGCGCCATTGCATACGCTTCTGTTACTTCTTCATCGTTCCCCTGTCCGCCGGAGACGATTACATGTACATCTGGGTGCTCTTTCAGATACTCTAATGCAGAATCCAGTCTTCGTTTCAGTGAATCGGTAATCTTCCGGCCTCTCACCTGCGCTCCCAGCACAATGATCCATCTTGTGCCGGATCGTGTATCTTCTTCCGGTCTTTTTTCCAAAGGCCTTCTGCACATTCCTGTTATGATCTTTATCTCAGCAATCAGAAGGAGGCATACAGCAATACCGATCAGCGCTTCTACCACACACGGCATTCCATACAAACGGATCAAAACGCTTCCTGCGATCCCCACAATTCCGGCCGCCAGCCAGAATCTGGAAAAAGTAGAGTCCCATTTTTTCAGTGCGATACAGATCGCACTGTAATAAATGAGACTCAGGATACCTGCAGCCAGAAAAATTATCTGCCACAGCATTTTTTATATTTTTTACCTGATCCGCACGGACATGGATCATTTCTTCCAATTTTCTTTGGTTTACGAATTGTTGTAGATTCTTTCTGTTCTTTATAGAATTTTTTTAATTCTTCTTCAGAAAAAATCTCTTTCCACTGTGGAAGTTCATACAGCCAGTCAGCTTTCGCTGCTACCATATTCTTGTACAGTCTCTCTTTATCAAATGCAAGGCTTATTACTGTATCTTCTTCTACTGTATCCAGATCCAGTTCGATCAGAAGGCTTTCATTGATTCCATCCAGGAAACCGATCATGGTCAGAACTTCCTGTCCGAACTTCTCAGCCAGTTCTTTGACTGTTCCTTTCACTGCTTCATCCGGATTAGAAAGAAGCTTTTCGTAAATCTCTTTCTCAATCTGGAAATATGTTCCCCAGAATTTTTCCAACTGACTTCTGTCTGCAGTCTCATCATAAGCGATGTTCTGCCACTGCTGATATAATGTGCTCATATTTCTATACTCCTTTGTACAATATTCATTTGCAATTTTTCACTGCTCTCTATATAATATACTAAAGTCTTGATTCATTGTAAAGGATGATTATTATGAAAAATGCAAAACGTATTCTGGCACTCATTGCCGCTATTTTATTATTCGGTATGTATCTCAGTACATTAATATTTGCCCTGATGGGAAGTCCACATTCTATCGACCTTCTCTGGGCATCTGTTGCATGTACGATCATACTTCCTGTACTTTTATACGCTTATACGCTGGTATTTAAGCTTACCCGCCACGATGACCCTGACCAGGATCACGACCATGCAAGCGATGATACCATATAGAATTCCAGAGGCATCAGACTTTCTTCTCGATCGTCTGATCCTTTTTTCTTGTGTTTTCTTTCGTTTTCTCTTATTTTCTTTCTCTTTGCAAGGTATTCTTCCATTGAAATTACTTCTGCTTCTTCTTTTGTCAGGTCTCTTGTATTCATTGTGCATACCTCCATCTTGATTATTTGTATCCCCTCTTACGTCTCTGGTGTCTGATTACACCGACGTTATTATTATATTTACGATGATCTTATTATATGCATATTTTGTGGCAACATTATGGCAGAAATCTAAATAAAGCATGAGAAATTTCTTAAGGAAAACATAACTCTGATCTGAAGAATCCCTCCCTGACTGTTTCTTCGGAATGTATGAATACTCAAAAAACAGCAGCTATAAGTCTACTTTTATCTTATAGCTGCTGTCTTCATCTCTCTCTTATTTTGAAAGTTTTGACTCTCTGTAAATAATGTCGTGTCTTTCTGGTCCGTTAGATACCATTGTAATCGGGTATCCAATCTGCTCTTCTACAAACTCAATGTATTTTCTGCAGTTTTCCGGAAGGTCTTCGTATTTCTTAATTCCACGAATGTCACATTTCCATCCCGGAAGTTTCTTAAGAACTGGTTTTGCCTTCTCTAACAGATGTGTCGTTGGGAATTCTGTTGTTACTTCTCCGTCGATATCGTATCCTACACATACCGGGATCTCATCAAGATATCCAAGTACATCTAATACTGTAAATGCAACATCTGTTGCTCCCTGCATTCTGCATCCATACTTGGAAGCGACACAGTCGAACCATCCCATTCTTCTCGGGCGTCCGGTTGTTGCTCCGAATTCTCCGCCATCACCACCGCGGCGTCTTAATTCGTCTGCTTCGTCACCAAAGATCTCACTTACGAATGCTCCGGCTCCTACTGCACTTGAATATGCTTTACATACTGTTACGATCTTCTTGATCTCATACGGAGGGATTCCTGCTCCAATCGCTCCATATCCTGCCAGTGTAGAAGATGAAGTAACCATTGGATAGATTCCATGATCCGGATCCTTCAGTGATCCAAGCTGTCCCTCTAACAATACTTCTTTTCCTTCTTTGAGCGCATTGTTCAGGAAAAGAGAAGTATCACATACGAATGGTTCAACCATCTTCTTATATTCTTGAAGTTCATTATATAAATCATCAGGATTGATCAATGGTTTATGATAAAGGTGCTCCAGTAATACATTCTTCTGCTCTGCTACGCGAACAACTTTTTCTTTTAACAGTTCATCATCAAACAGCTCACTGACCTGGAATCCGATCTTTGCATATTTGTCTGAGTAGAATGGTGCGATACCTGATTTTGTAGAACCGAAAGATTTTCCTCCCAGTCTTTCCTCTTCGTATGCATCAAAATTCTTATGATAAGACATTACCATCTGAGCTCTGTCAGATACCAGAATCTTCGGCATCGGAACTCCCTGATCGATGATAGACTGTACTTCTTTAAATAATACCGGCACATCCAGTGCTACACCGTTTCCGATAATACTTGTCGTATGATCGTAAAATACTCCTGATGGAAGTGTGTGTAATGCAAACTTTCCATAATCATTGATAATTGTATGACCTGCATTCGCGCCTCCCTGGAATCTTACGATGATATCAGCCTGTTCAGCCAGCATATCTGTAATCTTACCTTTTCCTTCGTCGCCCCAGTTGGCACCGACTACTGCTTTAACCATATCCATTCCTCCTGCGATATTAACATGACTTATCAGTCTTCTTTAGCGGATCTAATCAAACCACCCTAAGCATTATACTATACATTTCACCTTGGTTCAACAATATTTTTACATAAAATCCACAGGATTTCCTGTATTTTCTACATTAGCGGCGCAACCAGTCTTAATACCTGTCCCGCCGTCTTCATCAGAATTCCTCTGTTTCTCACTTCCGTCACTGTAACCTTATGACATTTTGCCAACGTATTCTGAAAATCTTCTTCTACTTTCTGCACTTCAGGATTATCGTAGATAAACACACCATTCTCAAAATGCAGATACAGGCTTCTGAAATCCAGATTGATACTTCCTACCGTTGCCGTATCATCATCGGATACAAATATTTTTGCATGTACAAATCCAGGTGTATACTCATAGATCTGTACCCCGCCCTCGATCAGTTCCTTATAGTAGGTCTTTGCCACAGCAAATGCATACCACTTATCCGGAATATGCGGCATGATGATGATCACCTCAATACCACTCTTCGCTGCACGGATCAGTGTAGTAAGCATCTCATTGTCCAAGATCAGATACGGGGTCATGATATGCACATATTTTTTTGCATGGTTCAAAATATGGAAATATACTTCTTCTCCTACATTTTCATGATCAAACGGGCTGTCTGCATATGGAATCACATATCCCAGTTTTTCATTCAATGTATCCGCTTTTTTGGTCAGATATTTTCCATAAGGCTCCACGCCCCGCATATCCACATCCCACATCTGCAGAAATATCATCGTCAGGCTCTGAACAGCATCACCTCTTAACAGTACCGCCGTATCCTTCCAGTGTCCGAACCGTTCCTTCTCATTGATATACTCATCAGCAAGATTCACACCCCCTACATATCCCACCTGTCCATCGATCACGCAGATCTTTCTGTGGTCACGGTTGTTCTGTATCGTCGAGACAAATGGCCGGATCTTATTCGACATCTTGCAGTTGATACCGTATTTTTGAAGTTTCTTCGGATAGCTGTAGGGCAGCAGGTCAAATGCACACATTCCGTCATACATGAACCGGACTTCCACACCTTCCGCTGCTTTCCGCTTCAGGATCTCAAGGATTGTATTCCACATGATTCCTTCTTCTACAATAAAATACTCCATGAAAATAAACTTTTCCGCCTTTTCCAGTTCTTTTATCATGGATGCAAATTTGGCTTCTCCAACCGGAAAATATTCGGCTTCTGTATTCCTGTAAGTCGGGAATCCCAGTTGATGCGACAGATAATACGACAGCTGTGCATTTGCAGATTTTCCCTCCCAGAGTGCATCCGTGATCTTCTGATCCTGATCCATGTAAGGTTCCGTCTCCATACGCAATGCCGCCAGGCGGTTCTGTACAAACCGTGTTTCCAGCTGCAGATGCACATAGATGTAAAATATCGTCCCGACAACCGGTACTGCCATCACACACAGAATCCATGACAGCTTGAACGCCGGATTTCCCTCTGTATTAATAATATACACAAGAACTATAATCTCCATCAGAGACATCACACTGTATATAAATGTTGCATATTCTTTCAGATAGTATGGAATGCCCAGAAAAATCAGCATCTGTACCAATATCAGTATCACAAAAATTCCGGCACGGCTGAATACCATTTTAAAGAATTTCTTCTTTGCAACAGCCTTTGTGCTTTGTTCTTTCATACTTTTTCTCTCCTTTATCCAGGGCTGTACATCCACTTTGTTCCTAATATCTTACTCCGTTTTCTCAGGCTCCGTACCGCCAGGATATGTTATACAGTGTATCATATTTTCATTTTCTTCTCAACTTGCAGATAATTTATTTTAATTTAATAGAAAAATACATATAATATGTGCTATGATAAGGAAAAGAATGGAAAGGAGTCATACAATCATGGCAAAATGGATGAAAAAATTATTGGGTCTTGCTGCAATCGGCAGTGCCGCTGCAGGTCTTGTTTATTATTTTAAAAAATCTAAAAAAGATGTGGATGAAGATTTCAACGATGATTTTGAAGATGAAGACTTCGATCTTGACAATGATCTTCAACCGGTCGACCGGGGATACGTTGATCTGAACGCAGGAAAAGCTTCTCCGGAAGAAGCAGACGATGCAGAAGAAACAGAGACCGGCGAAGATACTCTGGATGCGGATGCTCACGAAGGGAAAGAAGATTAGTTCTGCTGACACAGACTGAATTCAGACTGCAGCTATACAAAAGAGCGGTAAACAATGTAAATTATTTTCTTATTTTACATTGCTTACTGCTCTTTTATCTTCTCCAACACCTATTCAAAATTCCCACTGCTTCTTTGATATCCTCTTCATTCATATTTGCATATCCCAGAAGAATCGTTGCCCGCTCATCTGTATCTTTCCTGATCCTGTAATCCGAAAGTCCATATACACGGATATCCTCTTTTTTTGCCCGTTCGATCAGCTCATTTTCGTTCCATCTCTTTTCGAATGTCAGCAGGATATGTACTCCCGCATGCTCTCCCGATATCGCACAGATATCTGCCAGAGGCTTCAGTGCATCGATCAGAACATCATGCCTGTTTTTATACAGAGCTCTTGTCTTATTCAAATGACGTTCGTAATAACCATCTTCGATAAAATGTTGTACGATCATCTGATCCACCTTTGAAACGGTCGAGTTGATAAAGTTCACATTTGTCCGATACACATCCAGGAGCGATTTCGGCAGTACCATATAACTCAGACGAATAGCCGGTGCAATGGATTTTGAAAAAGTTCCCAGATAGATAACTTTATCTTCTGCATCATATCCTTGCAGAGCCGGGATCGGTTTCCCTTTGTAGCGGAATTCACTGTCATAGTCGTCTTCTATGATATATCTGCCTTCCTTCCCGTATGCCCACTTCAGAAGCTCCATTCTTCTTTTGATTGGCATAACGATTCCTGTCGGATACTGATGCGACGGTGTGACATATGCAATATCTGCCTCTGAATCTTCCAGCTCTGATATTCTCATTCCATTGTGATCCATTGTAACCGGCACAGTCTCATATCCAAGTGTCTGAATCACTCTATATGCCTGCTTATATGTAGGATCTTCAAATGCAATAGTATGTTCTTTTCCAAGAATCATACTAAGCAGTATCAGAATATAATCACTTCCCGCTCCGATCACGATCTGCTCCGGAGAACAGTCCACGCCTCGTGCCTGATACAGATAATTGCAAATGGCTCCCCGGAATCCATATTCACCTTGCGGATCTCCTGAGCGGAACAACTCCGTCCTGTCATCCAGCAAAATGTCTTTCGAAAGTTTTCTCCAGACATTATATGGAAAACTGTTAAGATCTACTCCGTTCGGTGTGAAATCATAGCGGTATATTCTTTTCTTTTCTCTCTTAGGTTCCGGCTTTTTTTCTTCTTTTTTCAGTTGGTATAATTCATCAATCTGAGCCACAAAAAAACCGCGGTATGGCGCAGACTCGATATATCCTTCTGATAATAACTGTTCATATGCCAGTTCAACCGTACTGCGGCTGACTTCCAGATGCTTGGACAAAGCCCTGGTAGACGGGAGTTTCTCCCCATAGCGGAGTCTCCCGTTCTGGATATCAGACTTGATATGATCATAAATCTGCTCATACAGCGGCTTCTTCGAACGACTGTTAAGATTTATCGTTAATTCATTCATTTTTTTATTTTGCACCCGTTTATTTCTTTGGCAGTTTAAAAGAACTCTTCAGAGATACAATACGGTTAAACACCAGATTTTCCGGTGTGGAGTCTTTCGAATCAATACAGAAATATCCATTTCTTACAAACTGGAAGCTGTCACACGGACCTGCTTCGTTAAAGCTGTCTTCCACATAGCACTCTTTTAAAATCTGTAAGGAATCCGGGTTCAGGTTCAGCGATCCATCTTCTTTATTATATACTCCCTTCTCTTCATCGATCAGGTTCTCATATAATCTGACTTCTGCTTTCTTAGCCTGTGGTGCACTTACCCAGTGGATCGTTCCTTTTACCTTACGTCCGGTAAACCCGGTTCCGCATTTTGTCTCCGGATCATACGTACAATGTACCACCGTTACATTTCCTTCTGCATCCGTCTCATAGCTGACACATTTTACAAAATATGCATGCATCAGACGTACTTCGTTTCCAGGGAAAAGGCGGAAATACTTCTTCGGAGGATCAATCATAAAATCATTACGCTCAATGTAAAGTTCACGTCCAAACGGCACTTTTCTCACACCAAGTTCCGGATTCTCCAGATTGTTCTCTACATCCAGATATTCCACTTCTCCTTCCGGATAGTTGTCGATCACCAGTTTGATCGGATCCAGGACTGCCATCATACGAGGCTTCTTCATCTTCAGATCTTCACGGATACAATACTCCAGCATTGCATAATCCACAGAGCTCTGGCTCTTGGATACTCCGCACATTTCAACGAACATCTTAATGGATTCTGGTGTAAATCCTCTTCTTCTGAGAGCTGCGATCGATACAAGTCTCGGATCATCCCATCCGTCTACAATACCATCCATAACAAGCTTCTTGATGTATCTCTTACCTGTAACAACATTCGTCAGATACAGCTTGGAGAATTCAATCTGTCTCGGTGCCGGATCAAATTCACACTCTTTTACAACCCAGTCATATAATGGTCTGTGGTCTTCAAATTCCAGTGTACAGATAGAATGTGTAATGTGCTCGATCGCATCTTCGATCGGATGTGCAAAATCATACATTGGATAAATACACCATTTATCTCCTGTATTGTGATGTGTCATATGCGCCACACGGTAGATGATCGGATCACGCATGTTGATATTCGGCGATGCCATATCAATCTTTGCACGCAGAACTTTCTCTCCATCCTGATACTTTCCGTCTTTCATCTCTTCGAAAAGTCTTAAATTCTCTTCTATCGGACGGTCACGATACGGACTGTTCTTTCCAGGCTCTGTCAGGGTTCCGCGGTATTCACGCATTTCTTCCGCTGTCAGGTCACAGACGAATGCCTTTCCTTTTTTGATCAGCTTTACTGCACACTCATACATCTGGTCAAAATAGTCTGATGCAAAATAAAGATGATCTCCCCAGTCGGCACCCAGCCATTTTACATCTTCTTTGATGGACTCTACGAATTCCATATCTTCTTTCATCGGGTTCGTATCGTCAAATCTTAAATGAAAGGTTCCGTTATATTTCTTTGCAAGTCCTGAATTCAGAAGAATCGACTTCGCATGTCCGATATGCAGATATCCGTTCGGTTCCGGCGGAAATCTCGTACATACTTCGCTGTATACTCCTTCTGCAAGATCTTTATCTATTTCCTGTTCAATAAAATTTTTGGAAACTGTTGTTTCTTCTCCCATGGTGTCCTCCTTAGGTTTTAACTATACATTATGCTCATTATCTTATCATAAAAAATATGATGAAACAAGGGAAGATACCTCTTTTACCGGTTTTCGCAGAAAAATGTAAATGCATCCAGAAATTCAGAATTACTTGGACACTTGATCGCATGGTAACCAAGGATCTCCATCATAAGTTCTTTATCTTCTTTCCAACACTTATCAACGACTACACGTATCCCGCGTTCCACATTATAAAAACTGGTTTCGTGTTTTTCTCCTATCGGGATATATATATCATTCTGTGTCGCAAACGGCTTTTCTTTTGTATGGAATCCACTGATGATATCTGCAGCATCCAACAGATAATAGTATCCTTTATATCCTGATGTGACTTTAAATCTTCTGAGTGTCTGTATCATAATATTCCTATTCATAAATAATCTCCCTTTTTTGGCTCTATCTAAAAAATAAATCACAACATGTCGTTTATCAATGATTTCGATACCAAAAACCTTCTTTTTTTATTTTTTAGACCTTTATGTGTCTGATTTCTTCGAAAAAGATCAGCTATAGGTCAAAAAAAGTTTGAAGACATCTTTTTATCTTCAAACTTTTTTTGCATTTGTCTATATCTTTTCCGTCCTTAAAACCATCCAGTTTCCTTTCCAGACATACAGAATCATCAAAAGCATGCCCAAAAGCCATGAGGTCGGATAGCACATCATCACATGGCCGAGACTCTTTGCCCATGCCATGGTTCCTGCAATCCACATCACACGGAATCCGCATAATGATACCAGAAATACAATCATGGCCTGCATCGTCTTGCCGGTTCCTCTGATCGTTCCGCCAAGCACATGCAGGATTCCAAGCATCCAGTAAAACGGGCAGAAATATTTCATAATATATACACCATATTCCACCACCTTATGGTTCGTCGTAAAGACTCCGATTACCTGCGGAGCGAATATCAGCAGCACAATTCCGGTTATCACAGAATACCCGGCACCCATTGCTGTGGATATGTACATTCCTTTTCTGACCCTGTCTGCTTTCCCTGCACCAATATTCTGTCCGGCAAATGTAGTTGCCGCCATACTGATACTCAGTACCGGCAGGATATTAAATCCATCGATTTTTATATAAGCTGCAAAACCGGCCATAACTGTCGCTCCAAAACTATTCACACTTGCCTGCACGATCAGGTTTGAAAGCGAAATTACAATATTCTGGATTCCTGTCGGGATTCCGATACGGATGATCTTCGAAAGCAGATGATCATAGCATCGGATCTCCTTAATCTTCAACTTATATACATCTTCACTTCTGATCAGAAATCCCCATATAAAAATGCACGAAATCAGCTGACTGATATCCGTAGCCAATGCAGCACCCACTATTCCGAGTTTCAATCCGACAACCATGATCAGATCCAGAAATATGTTCGAAATTGCCGCGATCATCAGATAAACCAGGGATCGCCTCGAATTCCCCACCGCATTCAGAATACCTGCCGACATATTGTAAACTACCGAAAATAAACTTCCGCCAAAATATACCTGCAGATAGATTACCGACTGTTCAAATACCTTGTCCGGTGTTCCCATCAGGCGCAGCATCGATGGTGTCACTGTAATTCCGATTACAGTCAGAAGCACTCCTGCTACCAGCGCGATCGCCATCGTAGTATGTACGGCCTTCCTCACGCCTTCTGTATTTTTGGCCCCATAAAACTGCGAGATTACAACACCTGCACCAGTCGATGCTCCTATGCAGAAACCGATCAGCAAGTTAATGATCGCACCGCTGGATCCGACTGCTGCCAGTGCGTTACTTCCCACATAGTTGCCGACAATAATCGAATCCACCGTATTATACAGCTGCTGAAACAGATTCCCCAGAATCAGTGGAATTGCAAAGAATAATATTTCTTTCCAAATCACTCCTTCGGTCATTGTTTTCATCTTTTTCATTTTCTTCTTCCTCTCTATTACCATTTCTTTTCATATTCCAGATTTTCGCAGGATTTTTCACGATTTTCAATTAATATCACGAAAATATATTGACAAATGCACTCCTTTCAGTGTATAGTATCAACGTTGCATATCACTTATGCATGCTGCCTTGGCTCAGTCGGTAGAGCGTCGCCTTGGTAAGGCGGAGGTCGGCGGTTCGATTCCGCTAGGCAGCTTACAAGAGAAGTCCCGTAAAACTTTCAAATGATTGTTTTACGGGATTTTTTTACAATTACAAATTCAGCCGATATTTATATCCTCTTTAGATTTATTTTTCCTTTTCCAGAATCTTCTGCATCTTTCCCTTGATTCTCTGAAGTGCATTATCAATCGTCTTTGGACTCCGGTCCAGAAGCTTTGCGATCGTCTTATAATCCGTTCCCATCAGATGAAGATACAGAACTCTGCGCTCCAGTTCACTTAATTCTTTTTCCAGACGTTCTTCCAACGTCTTCGCACGTTCCTGACTGACAAGCAGTTCTTCCGGATTCGTCTCATGTCCGGATTCCATTGTATCGATCAACGAGTTTTCCCCGTCTTCTCTTTCATACAGGGAAATATAACTGTTGAGCGGACTGTGTTTCTTTCTGTTTGAAGCTTCAATTGCCGAATACAACTGTCTTGTCACACATAGCCTTGCAAAGCTGAAGAAGGATGCTTCCTGATCCACATCGTAGTCCTGAACTGCTTTAAAAAGTCCGATCATCCCCTCCTGGATCAGATCATCCGTCTCACCGCCGAGCAGATACATTGCATTGGCTTCTTTTCTGACTAGATTCTTATATTTTTCCATCAGATAATCGATAATTCCCGTTTCTCCCATCCGGAGTCTGCGGATCAGTTCTTCATCTGTTAATTTTTTATACTCTGTCATACACTCCTCTGTCTCACAATCTCATATGCAAGGACGCCCGCTGCCACCGATGCATTCAGGGAATCGATATCCCCCTTCATCGGAATTCTTGCAGTAAAGTCACAGGTGTCTTTTACCAGACGTCCCACACCTTCGCCTTCATTACCAATTACGAGTCCGATCGGTCCTTTCATATTGACATCATACATGACATCCCCGTCCATATCGGCACATACGAACCACAGACCTTTTTTCTTCAAATCTTCCATCGTCTTTACCAGATTTGTTACTTTTGCAACCGGCGTATAATTCAGGGCCCCTGCGGAAGTTCTTGCTACGGTTGCCGTCAGTCCGACTGCCCGTCTCTTTGGTATGATCACACCATGTGCCCCTGCCTGATTCGCAGTACGGATGATCGCACCGAGATTGTGCGGATCTTCAATATTATCCAGAATGATCAGAAACGGATCTTCTCCCTTTTCTTCTGCAAGCTTTAACATATCCTCTACCTCTGCATATTCATATGCAGCAACACTTGCGATCACTCCCTGGTGTTTACCGGTCTCCGACAACTGGTTCAGACGGTCTTTTTCCACGAAATTCAATATCGTGTCATGCTTTCTTGCCTCGCGGATGATGGATCTCACTGCACCATCCTGACATCCATCCAGTACATACAGCTTGTCTACCGGTTTTCCGGAACGAAATGCTTCCATAACGGCATTTCTTCCTTCTATGATACTTTCATTTACATTCTTATCGTGACTCATATTTGACACTCCTTATTATTCTTTGATACTGTCCAGACCTATTTTAACCAGTTCCAGCATTCTTTTCCACTCTTTTTTCAGATATAGATATCCAAGCAGAGCTTCAAATCCCGTCGCACGTCTGTAATCTGTAATCGACTGGTTCTTCGCCGGCGACACGCTCTTGGCATTGCGGCCTCTTTTATAGACAGCATGTTCTTCTTCTGTCAGGTGTTCCTGCATCGTACGCATCATTTTCGACTGTGCGGACGCCTGGACATAAGAGCTGGTCTTCTGGTGCAGCTTCTGTACCTGACGGTTTCCTTCATTGATCACCAGGGATTTAATGATCAGATCATAAATGCAATCTCCGATATATGCCAAAGTAAGAGGTGAATATTCTTTAATATCCACCTCTTTCATCTGGAAAATCTCCTGCATATAAGTGTCAAATCCCCACTCTACGCTCTTTTCCATTGTACTCCTTCTCTGGTATCCTTTAAGATGATACCCTTCTCTAACAGTTCATCACGGATTGCATCGGCTCTTGCAAAGTCTTTAGCCTTACGTGCTGCCTGACGCTCCTCGATCAGTTTCTCGATGTCTTCGTCCAGGATCTCTTCTTTCTTATCTACGATCAGTCCCAGAACTCCTGTTAACTTCACAAGCAAATCGAATAATTTCTGAAGATATTCTTTGGAACTTTCTGCACCGGCCGTTGTATTGATATATTTTACAAGATCAAAGATTGCTGCAACGGCATCTGCTGTATTAAAGTCATCGTCCATTGCTTTTTCAAATCCTGCAACGAATTCTTCTGTCTTTGCAAAGTTTTCTGCTTCTGCATCTGTGATTGCTTCTGTTTTTGCATTTTCCATAAGGAATTTCAGGTTGTCTGCTGCGTTCACGATACGCTCCAGACCATTCTTAGATGCTTCCATCAGGTCTGCGCTGAAGTTCAGCGGGCTTCTGTAGTGTGCACTCAGCATGAAGAAACGCAGTACCTGCAGATCATACTGTTCGCTGATCTCACGTACCGTACGGAAATTACCAAGCGACTTACTCATCTTCCTGTTGTCAATATTAAGGAATGCATTGTGCATCCAGTATTTTGCAAATTCCTTGCCATTTGCGGCCTCACTCTGCGCAATCTCATTTTCATGATGTGGGAATACAAGATCTTCTCCGCCGGCATGAATGTCGATCTGCTCTCCGAGATATTTCTTAGACATCTCTGAGCACTCGATGTGCCATCCCGGACGTCCTTCGCTCCACGGAGACTCCCATGCAGGCTCTCCTTCTTTCTTCGGTTTCCAAAGTACAAAATCCAGCGGATCTTCTTTCTCATCTTCTCCGGATACCAGAAGGGAACGTTCACCCGAACGAAGATCATCCAGATTCTTGTGCGAAAGCTTACCGTAATCTTTGAACTTTCTTGTACTGTAATATACGGTACCATTCTTCTCATATGCAAATCCTTTATCAATCAACGTCTGGATCATATCTACCATACCGCAGATTTCTTCTGTCGCAAGCGGGTTCTTGGTTGCCGGTTTGATATTCATACCGTCCATATCTTTTTTACACTCTGCAATGTAACGTTTGGAAATCTCATCGGCTGTCACCCCTTCTTCGATGGCTTTTTTGATGATCTTATCGTCTACGTCTGTAAAGTTAGATACATAATTTACATCATATCCTTTGTATTCAAAATATCTTCTGACCGTGTCGAATACGATCATTGGTCTGGCATTTCCAATATGGATAAAGTTATATACGGTAGGCCCGCATACATACATCTTTACCTTTCCTTCTTCCAAAGGTACAAATTCTTCTTTTTTCTTTGTCATTGTATTAAAAATCTTCATTTTTCGCGTTCTCCTCCTCTTTTTCTTCCGGTATCGGATTCTCTTTTAAACATTGCATGCGTTTCTCCATCTCCTGAATCTGTCTGTGCATTCTTATGTTATCTGCCTGCAGTTCTCTGATATCATTTGAAATCGGATCCGGCAGATGCACCTGATCCATATCGAGTCTCGGTATCTTCTCATCATTCATCTTAACCACTCTGCCCGGCACACCTACAACTGTACAATTCGGCGGTACTTCTTCCAATACTACCGATCCCGCTCCAATCTTGGAATTTTCTCCGATGGTAAATGAACCAAGAACCTTTGCTCCTGCACTCACCATAACGTTATCTCTCAGGGTCGGATGTCTCTTGCCTTGTTCTTTTCCGGTTCCTCCAAGTGTGACTCCTTGATACAAGGTAATATTATCTCCCAGTTCCGCAGTCTCTCCGATGATCACTCCGCTTCCGTGGTCGATAAATAATCCTTTTCCTATTGTTGCCCCCGGATGGATCTCGATTCCGGTCTTTCTTACTGCCCGTTGCGATACCCATCTGGCAAGAAAATAATGTTTCTTCAGATAGAGCTTATGTGCGATTCTGTAATGAAGAATTGCTTTGAAACTAGAATACAGGAATACTTCCATATTCGACTTGATCGCAGGATCCCGTTCCCGTATCACCTGAATTTCTTCATTGACATATGATATGATGCCCATCTATGATCTCTCCTTTTTATAAGTTTACCGCCTGTTCTGTATGCTTTGGTACAAAAAAACTCCGTCTCCTGCTTTACACAAGAGACGAAGTATATCCGCGGTTCCACTCTTTTTAAAGAATACAGTTCTATTACCCGCATTCTTCTCTCAGTACACGTAACGTGTGTAATCCCGGATCCGGCTATGATGTTATCCTTCTTTCTCACCGGACCGACTCCCGGACGCACTTCACAAAAACTGTAATCGGAAACTGCTTTCAGCCGGTGACAGTTTCTCTCTTTCGACACAACACATCTGCTACTCTTTCCGTTCAAAGTCTTTCTCATATAGAATATATATTATGCGATATCATCTTTTTTGTCAACCAGTTTCCATCGGATCTCTGCTTTAAAAAGATCTGCTTCCGTCTCGATCCAGAACTTTCCTTTCTGAATTTCCACAAAGCTCTTAACAATTGCAAGTCCGAGTCCGGATCCTTCGGTATTTCTTGCCGAATCGCCTCTGACAAAACGCTCCGTAATCTCTTCCGGATTAAATGTAAGCTCGGTGGCCGATACATTCTTCATCCGGAATACCGCCTCACCCTCTTCCGCAGCAATCTTCACGTATACTCTTGTATGAGGCATTGCATATTTCACTGCATTTCCGATCAGATTCTCGAATATCCGGTATGTCTTCTGTCCATCCAGCGCCACGATCACTTTCTCCTCCGGAATATCCAGACGGAAATCCAGATTCGCTTCTGTAATCTTTTCTTCCATTTCTAATTTCACCTGTTTAAAAAGATTCACAATATCCATCTCGATAATATTCAGGTTCACCGAACGGCTGCTCGCTTTACTGATTTCAAACAAATCTTCAATCAATGCTTTTAACCGGAGTGATTTTCTATCCAGTACATCAATGTATTCTTTCTGTCTTTCCGGATCATGTTCCATCTTCAGCAGATTCACATAGGTGATAATCGCAGTCAATGGAGTCTTCAGGTCATGCGAGACATTCGTCACCAGTTCGGTCTTCATCCGCTGGCTTTTCACTTCTTCATCTACCGCTTTCTTGAATCCGGTCTGTATCTTCTCAATCTCTTCTTTAAACGGCTCGAACACCCCCAGATTTTCATCAATCTCCACATCCAGATTTCCATCGGCAATCTCATTTGTCGCTTCTAACAGTCTGTGATAGTTTTTCTTTATTTCATTAAAATATTTCTTCAAAATAAAGTATAGAATTACCGAATATATGATCAGTGCCATAATTCCATAAAACCAGAAAATACTCGTCACTGCCAGAATGATAAAGTTCACAAGCACAATCCTCAGAATTGCCTTACTGCTTTTGTCTGTAAAGTCGATATCTGTAATGGTCTGATACAGCCTGTGTGCCATTTCTTTCACTTTCCGGTACAATCTTCCGCTGTCTCGTCCGACTCTTTCCGCTGCTGCCGGAGCTTCTTTCCTCAGCGTTTTCCACATACGCCACAACAGCGTCCGCTCTGTAACATACTTTCTGACACCAGTCTTCTGTATTTCACTGACACAGCTTGCTGCCCAGTATGTGACAGCAAATGCTGCAATCCAGATTGCGGCATCCATCGCCCCGGGCCTTCCCTTCGTCCTTGTTACAATCCAGTTCAGCTTATTGTCCAAAAGTCCCAGTCCTGTTACCGCAACGATAAAAACAATCTCAAACGGCTGTTGAAAAAGCTTTCTGCCGCCAATCCCCAGCGTATCACTTTGTGCAAGAATCCATGCTGCCACACCTACCGCTGCCATGCAGGCAAGCATCATATACCATGCATCATTCGGCGCTTCATCCCCGAACCAGTACCATTGGTTCAGATATTGTTCAATTCCGTTTTTCTTCATTCCATAGATATATGTACGGTTCTTCGGCGTCTTCAATTTGCCGCCGGTGGCATCCTCAACCGTCTCACTCCAGTTATCTATAATCTTTCTGAGAGCAATACTCTGCGTTGTCTTTTCACTGCTCTTTACAACTTTTACATCCAGATCTCCGTGTTCATCATAAGTCAGTACCATACCAAATGCATATTCTTTGAAACTGTCATCTGCCAGACCCTTTCCAGTATTCGCTGTACTTCGTCCCAGGACTGCCCCTGATCCATCCTCAATCCTGTAATCCAGATATGGATATAACGCTTCATAATCCTCCATCCATACTTCTGCAGCATCACTGATCTCCTCCTGAGACATTTTTGCTTCTCCTGTCTTGGATGATATCTCCTGATTATAAAGGACATAACTGAATTCCAGAAAGCTTTCCAGATATTCCCTGTCTGAAAGTGAAGTTGTATAAGTCTTCTGCGCTTCACTGACTGCTTTTCTATATATCGTATGATAATTATATATCATGAAAAACGCTGCTCCAAGTATCGTCACAGCAGCAAGAAAAAGTCCCAGTTTACGCCTGTTTTTCAATTTTGTATCCAACGCCCCACACCACCTTTAAGTATTTTGGTTCTCTTGGATTTACTTCTATCTTTTCACGGATATTTCTGACGTGCACCATGATCGTATCGGTGTTAATCGCACGTTCATTCCATACCCGCTCATAGATCTCCTCCGCAGAGAACACCCGTCCCGGATTCTTCATCAGAAGCAGCAGGATCTTGTACTCGATCGGAGTCATCTTTACCGGTTCGCCGTCAACGGTCACTTCTACATTATCCTCATTGATCTCCAGTCCGCCTATCGTATGGATCCTGGAATTTTCGTTCTTATCCTCCAGCCGTTCCATAAACCTGCGGTATCTGCGAAGCTGCGAATTGACTCTGGCAAGCAGTTCCATCGGAGTAAATGGCTTTGTCACATAATCGTCAGCCCCCATATTCAATCCCATGATCTTATCCACTTCTTCTGATTTTGCAGAAAGAAAAATCACCGGGAAATCATACTTCTCCCTGAGTTTTACGACCATAGAGATTCCATCCATTACCGGCATCATGATATCCACGATTGCCAGATGAATATCTTCCCTTTCTATAACATCCAGTCCTTCTGCACCATCAGCCGCCTGAAATACTTCATAGCCCTGACTCTTCAGATATATCTCCACGCCTTCCCTAATTTCCTTGTCGTCTTCTACGACCAGTACATGATTCATCTCCATCACATTTTTCATCCTTTTCCTGATTCCAGCTTTTTCCTCTGTTATTATCATCCTATCCGGTATTTCTTAAGGGTGACTTCAGAAAATTCTAAAGAAAAACAAAAGATTCTTCTTTATACCGTTTCATTCAGATAAATCCGTGACAATGGAATGATCTTATCTAATTCTTCTTTCATTCGATCCGACATGACTGCATCACCATCCGCACAGATTTCTTCTGCGGTCTTCACACCGAATACAAGGCTCGTAAGCGCCGCTACGGTGAGTGTTCCTTCACTGTTTTCCGGCTTTCCATCCATCAGCATCACTCCCGAAAATTCTGTCCCCGTAATCATGACACATCGGTTATTTTCTTTGATAACCGGATCTGTCACCGTAAAGCATGTTCCCATAAATGTTTTGAGTCTCAAAGACATCAGCATCCGTCTGACATCTATGATACGGATCATAATCTTAGGTTTTTCCCCATCTACTTCTTCAGCCTCTGCCGCGATCTTAATATCTGTGACCGCTCCTTCTTTTTTATATATCTTTAATGCCCCTCCGTCACTTGCATATTCTTTGATCAGACGTTCATAATAAGCTGTATTTCTTTTTGCGTAGACCTGATACGACTGCGACAGCCTGCCTTCCATATAAACAGCCATTTTTTCTGCATCTTCCACTGAGGCATCCGTCACATCTGTACCTTCTTCCACTTCCGCTTTCGGATCATAATATGCCCGATTCTGTTCATACACCGTCCGGAAATCAAATGGCAGATAGATGCTCTCCGATGCCGGCATCAGAAATGTAAATGTCTCTCCATCTGCATACATATCATTTAACGCCTGTTTCAACATTCCTGCCATAAAGCCACGTTTCCGATATGCTTTTCTCGTTGCAACAGCAACAATATAATTCACGTCTTTTCTGCTGCCGTTTACTGCAAGTTCGTACGGATTCAGATGCAGCATCGCCTGTATCTCCCCGTCTTCTTCTACCACATAAATCTGATTGTCTTTTACTTTTTCTTCGTAATAATAGTCAACAAAGTCTTTGCTGTCTTCTGAAAACACTTCTTCGTACAGTTTTCTTGTATTCAGCTTTTCTCCTGTTTCCAGTTTTCTTATTTTCATTTTGATTTTCCTTCCCAACAAGTTTCTTATCTGTCCTGCGCTTTCATACATCCGCCGCATCCGGCACATCCGCCTTCTGCTGGTCCGACTCTGTAACTGTAATTAGCAATCGTATCCAGACTTGCAATTGCCTGAGAAGAAATACCTTCTCCCGTTCCGGTAAATCCAAGTCCTTCCTCCGTTGTTGCCTTGATGTTCACCTGTTCAACTTCAATGTGCAGTGCTTCTGCCACATTTTTTCTCATCTGTTCAATGTGCGGTGCCATCTTCGGGCGCTGTGCGATGATCGTTGCATCGATATTGCCGATCACATATAATTTTTCATCAATTAATTTCCCTACTTCTTCCAGAAGTTTTATGCTGGACGCTCCCTTGTACGCCGGATCGGTATCCGGAAAGTGCTTTCCGATATCTCCAAGCGCCGCCGCCCCAAGAAGTGCATCCATGACCGCATGCAATAATACATCTGCATCCGAATGACCAAGAAGTCCCTTTTCATAAGGGATCTTTACTCCGCCAAGTATCAGATCTCTTCCGTCTACTAATTTATGTACATCATAGCCCATACCTACACGCATATATTATTCTCCTTCCTTTGTTTCTGTTTCTGCTTCTTCTGTTTCTGCTTCTTCTGTTTCTGCTTCTTCTGACTGTTCTTCCTTATCTTTTAATTGTCCCATCACACTGTCATCTTGATATTCCTTTTTTATAAGCTTTGAACCATATTTTCCAAGCCAGAAGATTCCTATGATCACAAAAACAACCCCGGCTCCCGCATAAAACACATAATTGTCCGGATGATTCTTCAGCGAATCCACTAAAAGTTTTCCTCCCAGATAAGTTATATACGCCCCGGCAAGCGAACGAATGATCAAACTGCTTCTTGGTACCATATTCCTATCCCTCCTGTTTCTATACATCACATGTAATGTATTATAGACGATTTTGCTTTTCTTGTATACTTCGATATATAAAATTAAACAACAAAAAAAGAACCGGATACTTCCGACTCTCTTGCTGTGTTACGATATATAGAAATGCAGCAAACCTGCCACAGGCAGCTTGTTCCGCATACGTTGGCACAAAAATAGCGGGAACTGGATTTGAACCAGCGACACCACGGGTATGAACCGTGTGCTCTAGCCAACTGAGCTATCCCGCCATAATCAGTAGCGGGAACTGGATTTGAACCAGCGACACCACGGGTATGAACCGTGTGCTCTAGCCAACTGAGCTATCCCGCCACAACCAATTTTAGAAAATGTATGGGACCAATAGGGCTCGAACCTATGACCCTCTGCTTGTAAGGCAGATGCTCTCCCAGCTGAGCTATGATCCCATATATTTTGTCGTCTCTCTCGAACCGACTTCGTTAGTATAGCATTGGTTTTTTGGAAAGTCAACTGTTTTTTTGATTTTTTCAAATTTTTTCTACAATTTCTTCTATAACCGGAATAATTCAAAATCGCTGTGCGTTAATCTGATTCAAAAAAAGCCCCGCAAACACAAGGCCTGCGGGGCATTTTTGAAAATATTATACGATTCCCTGAGCTGTCATAGCATCTACGACTTTTTCAAATCCTGCAATGTTAGCTCCGGCAACATAGTTACCTTCCATTCCGTAACGTTTTGCAGCATCGTCCATGTTGTGGCAGATGTTTACCATGATGTTCTTCAGTTTTGCATCTACTTCTTCGAATGTCCAGCTCAGTCTCTCGCTGTTCTGTGACATCTCAAGTGCAGATGTAGCAACACCACCGGCATTTGCAGCCTTACCAGGTGCAAAGATTACACCATTCTCCTGCAGATACTGTGTTGCTTCTAATGTAGTAGGCATGTTCGCACCTTCGCATACAGCTACGCATCCGTTAGCAACTAACTGTTTTGCATCTTCAAGGTGAAGTTCGTTCTGTGTAGCACATGGAAGAGCAAGGTCAACCTTAACAGACCATACACCGCGTCCTTCATGATATTCTGAATTAGGACGGTAGTTCTTGTACTCTGTCAGTCTTGCACGTTTTACTTCTTTGATTTCTTTTAATGCTGCAACGTCGATTCCGTCCGGATCATATACCCATCCTGTAGAATCACTTGCTGTTACAACTTTCGCTCCAAGCTGCTGAGCTTTCTGGATTGCATAGATTGCAACGTTACCAGCTCCGGAAACTGCAACTGTCATTCCCTTGATGTCTTTTCCGTTGATCTTTAATAATTCTTCTGTTAAGTAGAGAAGTCCATATCCTGTAGCTTCTGTTCTTGCTAAAGATCCGCCGTAGCTTAATCCTTTTCCTGTCAGAACACCTTCATACAGGCCTCTGATTCTCTTGTACTGACCGAACATGTAACCAATCTCTCTTGCACCTGTTCCGATGTCTCCTGCAGGAACATCTGTGTCAGCTCCGATATATTTGCAAAGTTCTGTCATAAAGCTCTGGCAGAATGCCATTACTTCTCTGTCTGATTTTCCCTTAGGATCGAAGTCAGAACCACCTTTACCTCCGCCGATCGGAAGTCCTGTCAGTGAGTTCTTGAAGATCTGCTCAAATCCAAGGAATTTGATGATACCAAGGTTTACAGATGGGTGCAGACGTAATCCTCCTTTGTATGGTCCGATTGCGCTGTTAAACTGTACACGGTATCCTGTATTAACCTGAACCTGTCCTTTATCGTCTACCCATGGAACACGGAATTTGATCTGTCTTTCAGGTTCAACAAGTCTTTCAAGAAGAGCGTCTTTTCTGAATTTCTCCTCGTTAGCCTCTACAACAACTCTTAATGACTCTAATACCTCTTTTACTGCCTGGTGGAATTCTGGCTCTGCAGGATTCTTAGCTACTACTTTCTCTAGTACTTCATCAACATATGACATAGCTTTCTACCTCCTAAAATAATATACGTATCCTTTTCAAAAGCGTCCCTGTCCAACAATTTGTCCAAATACTGCGATCCAGCCGCCGGCTGTTTTTTCTACACGCTTTGGAATAAAAAAAGCAGATGACTTACGCCATCTGTTTTTCCCTGACGCCTTTGTCCTTTACTATTGTAAAGCAAACAAGTGTATCTGGCAAGATATTTTTTACAGTTTTTATTATTTTTTGCAACTTTTTACAAAACCCTTGCAGATTTTGCAAGGGTTTTGTGCTTTTTCTCATGTTTTATTCATTTTTATGAAACAGATTGCGCTCTAAATTGCATTTATTATAATACAAGGATGTCAATTTTCATCTCATCACCGGAAGTCTCAGACACCTGAACATTCATTATTTGAAGTATTTTACTCCTGATTCGAAGATCTTCATATCCTGTTCTCCGTAAATGTTCATTGCCACACTTCTGTTTCTTCTTTCTGAATGCGCCATCTTACCAAGTACACGTCCGTCCGGGCTTGTAATACCTTCGATCGCACAGTAAGAACCGTTGACATTCCATTCTTCGTTCATTGTGATATTTCCTTCCGGATCACAGTACTGTGTTGCAACCTGGCCATTTGCGAATAACTTGTCCAGCCATTCTTTATTTGCAACAAATCTTCCTTCACCATGAGATGCAGGGTTGGTGTATACTCCGCCAAGTTCTGCTTCTCTGAGCCATGGAGATTTGTTCGTTACTACTTTTGTATAGACCATCTTGGAGATATGGCGGCCGATCGTGTTGTATGTAAGTGTCGGTGAATCCGGCTGCTGTCCTGTAATCTCTCCACTTGGTACCAGACCAAGCTTGATCAGAGCCTGGAATCCGTTGCAGATACCAAGTGCCAGTCCGTCACGCTCATTCAATAATTTTTCTACCGCTTCTTTCATCTTCGCATTCTTAAATGCTGTTGCGAAGAATTTTGCTGATCCGTCCGGTTCGTCACCTGCACTGAATCCACCTGGGAACATGATGATCTGTGACTGTTCGATCGCTTTTTCAAATACTTCTACAGAATCAACGATATCAGATGCACTCATATTTCTGAATACTTTTGTGATCACCTTTGCTCCTGCTCTTTCGAATGCTTTCGCACTGTCATATTCACAGTTTGTTCCAGGCATTACCGGGATAAATACGGTCGGCTGAGCGATCTTGTGGTCACAAATATAAATATCTGATGTATCATATAATCCTGTCTCCACCTTCGCATCCTGTCCTTCCGCTCCGGAATTGGTCGGGAATACTTTTTCCAGTGTTTCTTCCCATGCAGATACTGCCTCTTCTAATGCGATCTTCACATCTTTATATTCGATTGCCGCATTATCTGTCACTTCACCGATCACGGTATAGGTAATTCCAAGTTCAGACACCTTATCTGCAGGTACTTCTGCAATGATATCTCCGAATGCCGGTGCAAATAAATCTCTTGCATCTACATTATGCTCAATCTTCACACCCATGCCGTTACCGAAAGCCATCTTGCTGACTGCTGCCGCGATACCATGTCTGTCTAATGCATAAGCTGCTACGATCTTGCCGCTGTGGATATCTTCGGTAAACTTACCATACTGATCCATAACCTTTCCGTATACAGGAATATCGTAATTATCCGTCTCAATGCGAAGCCATACAAGTTTATCTCCGGCTTTCTTAAGTTCCGGTGAAATAATGTCTTTCTCTTTTGCAATGTCTACTGCGAAAGATACCAGTGTCGGCGGTACATCAATGTCTTCAAACGTTCCTGACATACTGTCTTTTCCACCAATAGAAGGAAGTCCGTATCCAAGCTGTGCACTGTAAGCACCAAGAAGTGCCGCAAACGGCTGGCTCCATCTGTGTGGATCTTCTGTCATACGACGGAAGTATTCCTGGAATGTGAAACGGATCTTGCTGTAGTCACCGCCTGCTGCTACGATCTTAGCGATAGATTCTGTCACTGCATAGATTGCTCCGTGATATGGACTCCATGTTGACAGATACGGATCGAATCCGTAACTCATCATACTTACAGTATCGCAGTCTCCTGTTAATACCGGAAGTTTTGCCACCATTGCCTGTGTCTCTGTCTTCTGATATTTTCCACCATGCGGCATGAATACAGAAGCCGCTCCGATCGATCCGTCGAACATCTCTACCAGACCTTTCTGTGAGCATACATTCAGGTCTTTTAACATACCAAGCCATTTTTCTCTTACATCTTTCACATCTTCTCTTACAAGGATACTGTCTTTTCTGTTCGGGATGTCAACTGCTACCGTTGTCTCCTGGTGTGCTCCGTTGGTGTCAAGGAATGCACGTGAAAGATTTACAATCTCTTTTCCTCTCCATGAAAGTACCAGTCTTGGATCTTCTGTTACAACTGCTACTTTTGTTGCCTCCAGGTTCTCTTCGGATGCATATTTCATGAATTCATCTACATCTTTTGGATCTACAACAACTGCCATACGTTCCTGTGATTCAGAGATTGCAATCTCTGTTCCGTCAAGACCGGCATATTTCTTAGGTACTTTATCAAGATCGATCTGAAGTCCGTCTGCAAGTTCTCCGATAGCAACGGATACTCCGCCTGCACCGAAGTCGTTACATTTCTTGATCAGCTTGCTGACTTCTTCTCTTCTGAATAATCTCTGGATCTTTCTTTCTGTCGGTGCATTACCTTTCTGCACTTCTGCCCCACATGTTTCGATGGACTCTTCTGTATGTACTTTGGAAGATCCGGTTGCTCCGCCGCAGCCGTCACGTCCGGTACGTCCGCCAAGAAGAATGATGATATCTCCAGGATCCGATGTCTCTCTGATAACCGCACGTCTCGGTGCTGCTCCAAGCACTGCTCCAATCTCCATACGTTTTGCAACATAATTCGGATGATAGATTTCTTTTACCGCTCCGGTTGCCAGGCCGATCTGGTTACCATATGAACTATATCCATGGGCTGCTTCTCTGACCAGTTTCTTCTGTGGAAGCTTTCCTTTTAATGTATCCTTTACAGATGCGGTAGGATCAGCGGCTCCTGTAACACGCATTGCCTGATATACATAAGTACGTCCTGACAATGGGTCACGGATAGCTCCTCCAAGGCAGGTAGCAGCACCACCGAATGGCTCGATCTCTGTCGGATGGTTATGTGTCTCGTTCTTAAAGTTTACAAGCCACTCTTCTTCCACTCCGTCTACCTCGATTGGAACAACGATACTGCATGCATTGATCTCATCAGACTCTTCCTGATCCTGTAACTTTCCTTCACGTTTTAATTTTCTCATTGCCATCAGTGCAAGATCCATCAGGCAGACAAACTTATCTTCTCTTCCTTTGAAAATCTCACTGTGGTCAGCGATATACTGTTTATAAGTTGCTTCCATCGGCTCTCTGTAATCACCATCGCCGAACGAAACATCTGTAAGTTCTGTCGAGAATGTTGTATGACGGCAGTGATCTGACCAGTAGGTATCCAGAACACGGATCTCTGTCATAGAAGGATCTCTGTCTTCTTCTGACGCAAAATAATTCTGGATATGCTGGAAATCCTTAAATGTCATGGCAAGTCCGAGAGAATCGTATAATTCTTTCAGTTTGCTTTCTTCCATATCTTTAAATCCGTCAAAGATCTTTACATCTGCCGGCTCATCGAATACAGTAACCAGTGTCTCCGGTTTTTCTTCCTGTGCTTCTCTGGAATCTACAGGGTTAATACAATGCTCTTTGATTGCTTCGAATTCTTCATCCGAAACAGTTCCGTTTCCACCATGGATCACGTAAGTAGTCGCAGTGCGGATTACCGGCTGCTCGTCTTCTTTGATAAACTGAATACACTGCACAGCGGAATCTGCTCTTTGATCAAACTGTCCCGGAAGAAATTCTACGGAAAAGATCTTGCTTCCTTCTTCTGCCTGAAATTCTTCTTTATATAATGTATCTACAGGTGGCTCAGAAAAGATGCCGTTACATGCTTTCTCAAATGTCTCATCCGATACGTTTTCCACATCGTAACGGATCAGTACACGGACGCTGTCTACGTCTTTGATTCCAAGATAGCTTCGGATCTCGGTCTTAAGTTCCTTTGCCTGTACATCAAATCCTGATTTTTTCTCCACGTACACTCTTTTTACATTGCTCATAAGTAATCCTCCACAAATGAATTTTTACACATTTTCTATTGTTAGTATAACACAACAATCATTATTTAATACAATTAATATATCTAAACACTTTTATAATTCACACTTATTAATCAACTTTTTTCTCTTCCTTTTTGCAATTATTTTTTCCCAAAAACAATACAATCCATATCAGAAGCAGCACTCCACCAAACACTTCACTGATGCGGATCACCATATCTGAAAAGAATCCCTCCGGCAGCATCCGTATCATATAATCCGTCTCCGGGTCGAATACCCACAGATTATTGGTAAAAAACAGCTTATGAAAAATCGTAAAACACGTTGTAAAATCTACACAGAATGCAATCCCCAGCAGTACGCCTATGACCAGCCAGGCACTCAGTGCGATCGAATATGTTCTGAAATACAGTCTCTTCCAGTCTTCTTCCCGTTTTCTCAGTACCGCCAGTATAACTGCTGCCACAGCCAGACAGATTACTCCGACTTTCATTCCTCCCAGGAACAGATTCCTGACATCACGCATATGCAGCCGGTCTCTTTCATTAAAGAAATCCTGCTCTCTTCCTTCCACTGTCGTCACAACCGACAGCTCCTCCTCTTTCCCGATCAGATAATTCATCATATGTTCTGTCACATACATGACATGGTCTATGCTCATATCCAGATCTTCCGTCACTTCATAGCGTTGATATTCTTTTTTATAAAACCTGTAATTACTGTCTCCATATACGGCCAGCCATATACTAAATATCAGTGCCGCCATCACTGCACACATCATGGCCGTAACAGATATGATCGTTGTTAACTTCTTCAAGTCTTTTTCCTCCTGCTTTTCATTATTATAACACTTCTATTTATAAATACGGTTGTAATTTTCTTTCATTTCACTTATAATACAGTTAAGATTCATTAGGAGGACTTATCATGGATATTAACTATGAATTATATAAAGTATTTTACTATGTAGCTTCCACCTTAAGCTTTTCGGAAGCCTCCAAGCAATTGTTCATCTCACAGTCGGCTGTCAGCCAGTCCATCAAGGCACTGGAGAAGAAGCTGGATCAGACCTTATTCATCCGGAGTACCAAGAAAGTCCGTCTTACTACCGAAGGCGAGATCCTTCTGCGCCACATCGAACCGGCGATCAGCCTGATCAAGCGCGGCGAAAGCCAGCTCCTCGATGTCGGCGCACGCGGAGGACAGCTTCATATCGGAGCCAGTGACACGATCTGCCGGTATTTTCTGGTACCTTATCTGGAACGTTTCCACCGGGAATTTCCCGGAGCGCATATCAAAGTTACCAATGCGACATCCATTCGCTGTGTAGAACTCCTTGAGACCGGACAGGTGGATCTGATCGTTGTCAATTCACCGAATGCTTATCTCGGGAATGTTCCGAATGTAAAAAAAATCAAAGATTTTCAGGATGTATTTATCGCAGACAAGGCATTTGAGGAATTAAAAGGAAAGAAGCTCTCTTTCAAAGAACTTCTGAACTATCCGATCCTTATGCTGGACAGAAAAAGTACGACCAGTGAATATCTGCACAATCTGTTTCTTCAGAACCAGCTGGATCTGGTTCCGGAGATTGAACTCAGCAGTAATGATCTTCTCATTGACCTTGCCCGCATCGGACTTGGAATTGCATTTATTCCGGATTTCTGCCTTTCTCAAACCTCCGATTCGGATTCGCTTTTCATTGTCGAGACAAAAGAAGTACTTCCGGAAAGGGAGCTTGTCATCGCATATAACGAGAAAGTCCCGATATCCAAGGCCGCGCAGGAATTTTTATCTTATTTTTAATACATCTTTCGGATGCATGACGGAAAATACCATAGGAGCATATGTTCCTCATGGTATTTTTCTTTTTAATGCTGCTTATTTCGTATCTGTCTGTTCTTCCGCCTTCCAGAATTTTGCAATCTTTTCTTCAATATTTTCACTGTTACAGATCTGGAAATCATTCCACTCCCTCGGGAACACCTCCTGGCACTGTCTGTCCATAAACCGGTCATCCAACAGTGTGATCACACCTCTGTCCTGATCGGTCCGGATAACTCTTCCTGCGGACTGTAACACCTTATTCATCCCCGGATACAGGTAAGCATAATCGAATCCATTCAGATTCTTCCGGTCGAAATAATACTTTAAAAGTTCCCGTTCCAGGCACACTTGCGGAAGTCCTGTCCCGATGATCATTGCCCCGATCAGTTTATCTTCCGTCAAATCAATTCCTTCTGAAAAGACACCACCCATCACACAGAAACCGATCAGGCTGTGTGTTCTTTCCTGTTCGAATTTTTTCAGGAATTCTTCCCGTTCCTGCTCCGTCATATATTGGGACTGTACTACAACTTCAATCTGTTCCTGTGGCAATTCCATGAATACTTCCCAGACTTTTTCCAGGAATCGATAAGACGGAAAAATGCAATATAATTTCCTGTTCTTCCTTTTATCACATGCATCACGTATTCTGCATACTTCCGGTACATCTCCGGTCCTCGCCTGGTATACTTCGTGCTGACATCATTTCCCAGAAGCAATAATCTTTTGCCTGGTTCAAATGGAGATTCCGCATAGATTGCATAGTCTTCCTTTGTTGTAGATAACAGTTTTTTATAATAATTGATCGGAAGAAATGTTGCCGAAAATAATATCGTACTATTTGCTTTCCCCATATATTCCTGCAGACATCCTGCCGGATTGACACAGAACAGATGAAGGTAAAACTTTCCTTCTTCACTAAGTTCTGAATAGATCAGATAATTTTCATCCTGCCGGTCATGAATATATATGAAATTACGGATACCAAAGTAAAACTCCAGCACCTCTTTCCGTATCACTTCATCTCTACAGTCTTCTATAAACTCTTCCAGCTTCGTCATCAAAGACAGAAGCTTAATATACACATGTGACACACTGTTCAGTATCTGGCAGCCATCACATTCTCTTTTCAATTCCAGAAGCTGCTTATTGCAGCTCTCCAACGCCGAGACAAGTTTCGGTTCCCCGTATTTTACCAGCTTTTTGATCTTCAGAAAATCCTCCTTGCAAATACTGCTGCTGTACATCGTCCTGCCGCGTTCCACCAGATTGTGTGCCTCATCGATCAGAAACAGGTATTCTCCTTTGACGCCGTCTCCGAAAAAGCGTTTCAGATGTGCATTTGGATCAAAAACATAATTATAATCACATATAACTGCGTCTACCCACTGTGATACATCCAGTGCCATTTCAAATGGACATACATTCCATTTTCTTGCCTGTTCTTCCAATACTTCCCGGCTCATCTCGTCTGTCGATGTGAGCAGTTCATAAACGGCATCATTTACACGGTCAAAATGCCCTTTTGCATATGGACACACATCCGGATTACAGATGGTTTCTTCACAGAAACAGATTTTTTCTTTTGCCGTCAATGTGATGACCTTCATCTTCAGATCCTGTTCTCTCAGAATCGCGAATGCCTGACTTGCCACCGTTCTGGTAATCGTCCTGGCCGTCAGATAAAAAATCTTTTCTCCCAGTTCTTCCCCGACAGCTTTCACCGCCGGAAATACGGCCGCCATCGTCTTGCCGACTCCGGTAGGTGCCTGGATGAATAATTTCTTTTTTCTTAAAATGGTCCGATATACAGACTCAACCAGTTTCTTCTGTCCATCTCTGTATTCGAATGGGAATTCTACGGTTTTAATGGAAGCATTTCTCTTTGCTCTCCATGTCATCTGGTATCTTGCCCATTTTTCATATTCAGATACCAGCTTTTCGAACCATTTTTTAAGTTCTGCCCGGGTATATGTCTCCCGGAATCTGCGGATCTCTTCGGTATCCAGATTACAATACGTCATCTGCACTCCGATCTCTTCCAGATTATTTTGTTCTGCATAAATATATGCATAGCATTTTGCCTGTGCCAGATGCAAAAGCTGTGGCTCTTCCAGACGTTTCAGATCTTTAAATACACCTTTGATCTCGTCGACCACCACACGCTTCGGAAGTTGTATGATTCCGTCCGCTCTTCCTTCTACACTCAGGATAAATCCATCACACGGGATCTGATATCTTAACGGAACTTCTGCACGGTACTCTGCCCCCTGCTGTCTCTGGATTTTCCGATGTATGCGGCTGCCCTGCTGCATGGCATCCTTATCTGCCCCTCCGGTCCGGTTGTCAATATCTCCATGTCTTAATATAAATTCCACCAGATTCCGCACCGAAATGCGGATACACGGCTGTTCCAGATTCATGATCTGCTTTCCCCCAATCGTTCTTCATACATCGATCGAATCGCTCCCGTCATCCCTGCGATCACATCGATCACCGTCATGATATCTCCGCTCCGATTCTTCTGGTAAGCGTGGTAGCTTCCCTGGATACAATAGCTGAGCATCACATTCATTGCTGTATCTTCTTTCAATTCCGGGTATTTTTCAAAGATCATCTGCTTGATGCTCCACTCGATACTATCCGCAAAATGATTCGCCTGACTGCCGGAAAATAAAATCGCCGTCAGGGAATTCTGCGATACATAAGCCATCAGAAGTTCCCGTGCAAACTCTGCCGGATGCTCCAGCAGATATTCCGGATGCTGGATACTGTTCGCAATCGACTGTACTACTTCTTCTTCCATCGCATCTGACAAATCGTAGATATCTTTATAATGCGCATAAAAGGTAGACTTATTAATCCTTGCGCTTTCACATAGTTCTTTTACTGTTATCTTTTCCAAAGGTTTCCTGGAACGCAGTTCGATAAATGCGTTCTTGATTCCCCGCTCTGTTTTCTCAATTCTAAGATCCATCTTACCTCCCATTTCCCAACATTTTCTCATATTCGTCGGTTATCCATCCTTTCGTCGGTTTTGTTGGTGGATACCTCCTCGCATTTTTCTTATAATATAATTATAAATCAAAAAAGCAACTACTGTCCATTATCTTTTCGACAGTTGATCTTTTACGTTGCATTTTCACGGAGGTTAATATGGATTTTTACGGATTTTACACAGGAAAAATATTCGACGCTTATGAATTTCTCGGCGCACACCCGGACAAAGACGGAACCACATTCCGTACCTTTGCACCTGCCGCATCACGCATTACAGTCATTGGGGAATTTAACGACTGGCAGGAATGGGAACTGAACAAAACTTATGACGGCAATTTTTGGGAATGCTATGCCAAAGGTGCAAAGCCGGGCATGATGTACAAGTACCGCATCTACAGACAGGACGGAAACTGCGTAGAGCACTGCGATCCTTACGGCTTCGGCATGGAACTACGCCCGGCCTTTGCTTCCATCATCCGCGATCTGTCCCACTATAAATTCAAAGACAGCAAATGGATGCAGAAGCGTTCGGTATGCAAGGACAAGCCGCTGAACATCTATGAACTGCATTTCGGATCATTTAAAAAGCCTTCTGAAAAAGCAGACGACTGGTATACTTATGTGGAAATGATCGATATCCTGATTCCTTATCTGAAAAAAAATGATTACAATTATATTGAGATTATGCCGCTCAGCGAACATCCATGTGATGAATCCTGGGGATATCAGAACACCGGATTCTTCAGTCCGACCGCCCGCTACGGAACTGCCGAAGAACTGATGAAATTCATTGATGCCTGCCATAAGAATGACATCGGTGTCATCATGGATTTTGTACCGGTACATTTTGCCGTTGATCACTATGCACTGTCCGACTATGACGGAACTGCACTCTATGAATATCCACACCAGGATGTCGGTGTCAGCGAATGGGGCAGCTGTAACTTTATGCACTCCAGAGGCGAAGTCCGAAGCTTCCTTCAGTCTGCTGCAAATTACTGGCTAAGTATCTATCACGTAGACGGAATCCGCATGGATGCCATCAGCCGTATCATCTACTGGCAGGGCGAACCTGCAAGAGGTGTTAACAATAATGCGGTGGATTTTATCCGTGAAATGAACCGCGGATTAAAGACAATGCATCCGACAGCCATGCTCTCCGCCGAAGATTCCACCTCTTTTGAAGGTGTCACAAAACCTGTAGATCAGGGCGGACTTGGATTCGATTACAAATGGGATATGGGCTGGATGAACGATACACTTGACTACTTCCGCACCGCACCGGAATACAGAAGCCGCGATTATCACAAGCTTACCTTCTCCATGATGTACTATTATAACGATGATTTCCTTCTTCCGCTTTCACATGACGAGGTGGTTCACGGAAAGGCAACCATCGCCCAGAAAATGCATGGAGAATACGAAGAGAAATTTCCACAGGCGCGTGCGTTCTATATGTATATGTACGCACATCCGGGAAAAAAATTAAACTTCATGGGTAACGAGATCGGCCAGCTCCGCGAATGGGATGAAAAGCGTGAGCAGGACTGGGATATCCTGAAGTATCCGATACACGATACTTTCCACCACTTCATGCAGGAACTGAATCATCTGTATCTGACAACTCCTGCTCTTTCTGCCAAAGATTATGAGAATACAGGATTTCAGTGGCTGGACTGCCATCAGGAAGAGCGCTGTATCTATGCGTTTGAAAGAACAGATGGAAAAGATCGTATCGTTGCTGTCTTTAATTTCTCGAATGAGGATCAGGAAGGATATGAGCTTCCAATAACGGATGCAAAGGAACTGGAAGTGATTCTGGCTAGTGATGATGTAACATTTGGAGGAAGTAAGAAGTATACGAAGAAGAAAGTGAAGGTTACGGATGGGAAAGCTGTGCTGGATCTTTCGGCGTATTCAGCAGTGTATTTTGGGATTTAATTTATTAACGGGAAAGCGGCCTCTCAATCCTTGAAGGAAACAATAGATAAGGCTTCTTGTTCAGGTTCCATACCATAAGAAACACTAAGAGAGTCAGAATCACCTAAAAGCAAAGGAACTACGCTCAAACTCGGCGTTCGCCTCAAACACGTTCGCTTCGTTCCTTTAACGGTGCTTCTGACTCTCTAATTGTTTCTAACGGCATTCCACATTCACAATAATCCTTATCTATTGTTTCCTTCAAGTCGTGACTGGCAGCGGATTGTTAATAACTTAAATACCAAATTTCTGGATTTCCTTATTCACCCGGTTTCTCAACATGATCAAATACATATCCGACTTCGGATACCGCTTAAATGTCAATGGCTCCGCCAATTCACCTTCGATTAGTTCCATCACATGTTCCCTGCTGGTCAGGGATTCCAAAAGTTCCAGTGCCCGCAGATCTGTCAATGCTTCATAATGAACCATCATCCGGATAGATTCTTCCGGATTTCTGTCCGCACCCGGATATACCAAGAATGGATCCCCCGAAGGGAACGCATTTCCTGCGTCTGTCACTTCATATGGATTGATATGTTCTATCGAGAACTGACTGTTATAAAAATTATATCCCCAGTGGAGAATTCCGATAATCTTATATTTATAAAGCTGGACTCCATATATTCTGTTTCTTGCGGACGGCATAGACATGAATCGGTTGCTCACTTCATAAAACTGGCCGGTACAATAATAAGTCCACATATCTGTCAGCCCATGTTCCAAAAATTCTTCGATTTCATTGTTTCCCGGAATTGGCTTATCAATTAGCCCATGACGGTAGAATTCATAACTTGACAATGCGTCAAATGTATGGAATCCATCCAGCATATTTCCCAGAGATTCTTTTGCCGCACGGTAGCTTCCCAGATGCTCTTCTCTCGGTTCATCCGAAATATGGAAATATGTAACCTGATCAATGTTCCATTCTTTTAATTTTTCAATTAGTTGTGGAAGAAAAGCCTTCAGGAATCGGGTATATTCGCCAACTGCCGGGGTATGCCATCCAAAGATCTTTTCTTCTTTTCCGTCTACTTCTGCCACAACTTTCGGTGCATACTTTGCTCCCCATTGAGAGAAAAGATGTGACATTTCATAATACTCTATTCCGCATTTCTTACAAAGATCGATCCATCTCTTCAGTTTTGAAAAATCAAAACGGTATTCTCCTTTTACCACCTCAACTTTTATCAGCTGAGTCGTTGTACGTTCCAATCCGACAGCCGTATCAAGCGGAGATGTAAAAAGCGGAGTCAGCATCATATTACAGCCGCGCTTTACATATTCCTTGAAATAATTCTCCAGTATTTTCCAATGTTCCTCAGAGAATACATCTACATGATAATAATCGGCAAGGCAGTCTGCATGCATCCATTCTGTGTGCATAATCTTCTGCTTCGGAAGTTCCACTCCAATCACCGTTACTCTCTGCTTTGCGGACGCTACAACGTCTCCTTCTTTTTTCAATCGAAGCTCTATTTCATAATTTCCCGGTGCAATATCTTTCGTCACTTCAATATCAATCCAAAGGCTTCTCCATTGATTCGAGCACACGATTACTTTTCCATCTTTCACGTCCCGCAAAAGATCTGGATACAATCCAGGCTCTGTCCGCAGATAATTATCATCTACAATTCCATTCGTCGCTCTTCCTACCGGAACCTGCTCCACCGTTCTGACTCTGATATAGTCTTTCAGTGGTGATACTACTTCCACATCCAGTCTCTCCCGCATAAAAAAGTCTCCGGTATATGCTGCCTGAAAAGATACTGTTTCACCCCAAAGAGCACTCAACGTCTGACATTCCATCTGGTATACCGGTTCTTCATCCTGAAATACCTTTGCCAAAGAGCTTAAAAGCTTCATTTTGTATGTTATTTTCTTCTGTTCAAACATAACCTTCCTCCCCTTATTACTTTATACCACTCATTGTCATTCCTTTTACAAATTGCTTCTGGAAGATAACAAATATAATGATCATCGGCATCATCATCATAGATGCGGCCGCCATCGTTGCCGACATATCTGCCACTCTCTGCGTATCAAAAATTACCAATCCTAACGGCAGCGTCATTTTTTCCATATCATTTAGCATCAATAACGGATTCAGATAGTCGTTCCAGTTCATCATTGCTGTGAATATTCCGATTGAACCAATGGCTGGTTTTATATTCGGAAGTATTACACTCCAATAGATTCTGAACGGTCCGGCACCATCTATCTTAGCCGCTTCACACAGACTGTCAGGTACATCAGCAATAAATTGCCTTGCCATGTAGATTGAAAATGCACTGATCAGTCCCGGCACAATCAATGCTCCAATCGTGTTAAATAAATGCATTTCCTGAATCATCAGATAACGCGGAATCATGGTTACCTGTGGCGGCACCATCATCGTTGCCAGAAGCAATACAAACAATACCTTTTTCCCTTTGAATTCATATTTTGCAAAAACATACCCGATCAATGTACTGGTAATGATCACCGCCGCCGTAACAACAATCACCACCAGAATACTGTTGATAAACCACTGGGCAATCGGTGCTTTTTCAAATGCTGTCCGGTATCCTTCTATCGTCCACTTTTCCGGAAAGAATTTTGTCTTATTTATCTGGATATCTGCATTACTCTTGAATGATGTCATCAACATCCACGCCATTGGGTACATCATGATGAGCGAAAAAACGGTAAGAAATGCAATAATCACTATATGGTGTTTTTTATATACATTTTTCTTCTTTTTCATTATTCATAACTCCAATCTGCATGCATCATTTTATTCTGAATCATCGCTACAATAAATACAATCATAAACAAAGCTGCCGCTACTGCTGAAGCATACCCCATATCATAGCTGCTAAAACTCGTTTTATAAATGTAATTTGTCAGAACCATTGCCGAATTACTACGTCCTCCGTCCGGCGCAAACACCTGAAACTGTGCAAACATTTGGAAATAATTGGCCATTGTCATGATTGCCACGAATGCAAATGTACGGCTCATTAACGGTAATTTTATAGACACAAATCTCCGGACCGGTCCTGCACCGTCGATTGCTGCCGCTTCATCAAATTCTTTCGGTACCCCTTCGATTCCTGCTGTAAAAAGTACAACATTATATCCAATATCCGCCCATAATGTATATACGATTATAATTGCAAGCAACTGCCAGGTTGTCAGGAACCAATTCCTAGGCGGCATCCCCATAAGTCCCAAAATACGGTTCAATAATCCTCCATCGGTTCCGACCATTCCATATTTCCACACCATAGATGTTCCGACAATCGGCGCAATACACGGAATAAAGAGTATCGTACGGAAGAATATTTTCATTCCTTTGGATGGCAGAACAGAAATAATTTTGGCAAGGAATAATGTGATCACAATATTCGCTGTAACTGCCACTACACAAAAAATGATCGTATTTTTTACTGCTATCCAGAACACTTCATCTGTAAGCAGCCTTTTGTAATTTTCCAGCCCAAGGAATTCATTATAAGAACTCGTTGGATTATAATCATAAAATGATATTCCCAGTCCGTAAGCTACCGGAAACACTGCAAATATAAGTAAAAATATAACGCTCGGTATCAATACACAAGCCACAAAACGATTATTCTTCATTGATTTTCCCTTTTATAAAAATGGCAGAGAAACCTGTACGGTATTCTCTGCCATGCACTTTTCTATTCCATAGAATAGCTGATCTTACATTTTTCTGTAATCTTCTGAGATGCTTCTTTTAATGCACCTTCTACGTCTGTTTTGTCAGACTGGCAAAGGTCAATAAACATTTCATTAAAGATATCTCTCATATCAGAAGTGTTGTATGGTCCCATCCACTGTCCGTCTGGCAGGATATCCAGAAGGAATGAGATATTTGGCATTGCTTCTTTGTATTTTTCGCTGTCTAATAGAGATTTTCTCGGTGGAAGCTGATTACATGCAATATTATGTTCTACCAGATTGTCCGGATTACTGAAGAATTCAATGAATTTCCATGCCATATCCTGATTAGCACTGTTCTTAGGAACCATTAATCCCCATCCTGTTTCTGATGCAAAGGCCATCTTCTCACCATACTGAGGAACCGGCACATATTCGAAATCTTTACCATATGTAAGGCTGTAAGTATCTGTTCCTTCTCCGATCGCCCATGATCCTACAGATGACATATATCCTTTATCTTTATATACATCATTGTAGCAATACTCACCGGCTGTCAGATTCTCAAGATCACATTCTCCGTCCTTTACCATGCTTACGATCTCATTCATTGCCTTGATTCCTTCCGGAGTTGCAAAATTAATGGAATCATCTTCTTCCAGATACTGTCCGCCCTGCTGAAGAATCATTGCAAGGTAGTTACAGATCAGAGCATCTGTATCGATCATCTCGAAACCTTTCATCTCTGATACATCCCCATTCATCTTTGATACCTGCTTGGATACGCTTCTCAACTCATCCCATGTCTTTGGATAAGCAATTCCAGCTTTGTCAAACAACTTTTTGTTGACAATCATTCCGCCATATTCCAGGTTGAATTCCATCGGAACACCATAATAAGTTCCTTCTTTTTTATAAATACCGGTTGTTGGTGCAAGATAATCTTCATCCAGCTCTTTTGCCAGACTCTCCGGTACTTCTGAGAGCGAATCTGATTCAATAAATGCAGGTGCATTTCCACCCCATACAGCAATAATATCCGGTCCTGCTGTTTTTGAAGTCAGTGCAGTCTGAATCTTGTCATTGTAAACTTTGTACGGATAATCTTTTACAACAACTTTATAGTCCGGATTTTCTTTCTCGAATTTTTCTGCTACTTTCTTGTAAGATTTTACCCATGGTTCATTTTCATGGCACCAAAAAGTAAGGGTAGTTTTTCCATCAGATGATTCTTTTTTATCATCTGATTTTGATCCGCATCCTACGACGAGTGATGCAGTCATTGCAACACATAAAAGTGCGCTGATGAATTTCTTTTTCATAATTTTCTCCTTTTCTCTTCTTTACAAATGTCCCAAACATTTTTCATAATCCATTTCTTATTATAACCAAGTCTTTCGGCACTCTCAAATTGATTATATTTATAAATTATATCAATTTATAAATCTTTTCTATAATTCCAACGCCTATTCCCGGATTCTTTCCCTCTATCAGATACTTCTTTAATTTTTTTCTCAGACCTGTGTCTTCCGGATACTGCTGTTTATCTTTTTTTACATCTAAAAATACTCTTTGTTCCGCCTGTGGATACGTTTCGTAGACCTTCACGATCTCGAACATATCCTGGAATTTCAAAATATTGCTTTCTTCTCCAAGCACTTCTTTCAACCTTGGGGATAACAGCCATGAATCACACATATAGATATGCCTTTTGCTATCATCCTCAAAGAAGTATTCAGCCATCTTAAATGACTCCAGGCATTTTTCATGATCCAGCGGTTCTCCGGCCGGGATATGTACATTGAGAACCTCCGTTCCTCGCTTTAATATTCCTGATTTACATTTCAGATTTTCCTTCAGTATATACGGTTCGAACTGCAATCTTCCTAGTCTGAAAAGATTCATTTTAACAGACTGTGCGATCCATCCGATCTCTTCCAGTCCATATATCTGATATTTGCGGTAACACTCTTCGCACCAAATGGTAATATCATAAAATGTCTTGTCAAAAATCTCGCCGGCAATCCCTTTTTCTTTATACACTTCATATGTTTCACAGCACAACATCAGATAAAACTTCAATGCCCATTCATATTTGTTCTCCCGATTCTTCCATTTATCAATAAATTCTTCCAGATTTCTATCAAAAATCTGTTTCTGCTCCTGATACTCTGCTTCTGTAATCTTTATCTGATCTACCGCCTTTCCTGCTGCTTCCGGCAGTTTGATTCTTTTTTCCAGTTCCTGTATATTCATCATAATTCCTTCCTTATCTATTTCTACTATGATCTCTATCATAATTTCTAACTGCTTCCATAAACCAGTCAATCTGTACCGGATCCGTTTTTTCCGGAATATCACATCCTGTTGCCAGATGATATCCCCTTTTTGCTTTTTCCCCGGTCTGTATACATGCTGCAACCGCCCGATCGATCTCTTCTTTTGTCCCATTCATTACAACCTGCACAGGATCTACATTGCCTGCAATCGGGATCTGATTTCCTATTTCCTCTACTGCCCGCTGCAGATCAATAATATTATCCAGACTCAATTCGTTCAGTTCGTATTGTACAAGATACTTCCATATACTGTATGTATTGCCGCACATATGAAGTGATACTTTCTTTCCTGTCTTTTTCACGGTATAGTCTGTCAGCTGCTTTGTATATGGGAAGACAAATTCCTCGTACATCTTCGGTCCGATCAGAGCCGGATTTGCAACCGGATCTGCCATTGCAATCCCCATTCCATATTCTGCTGCCATCTCAATACAACTCATCTGCGTCTGCGTGATAATTTCCAGAAGTCTGTGCACCTCCTCTGGTTTCTTCCTGCAGTCCCTAAGCAGATATTCCACACCTTTAAGATTCGAAGCAATCGTAAACGGTCCTCCGATACTTGCTTCTAATGGCACAAGATTTTCTGCTTCTTTGCTCAGTATATCTGCCGCCTGCGCAAACACCTGTATCCTGTGATTCTTTTTCACATTGACCGGTTCCATACGGTCTAAGATACCATAATCCGTAATATACGGACTCTCTATGTATGGGATTCCATCCTTCGGATAAATAAATGTCCCACCCAGAGCTTCCACGATTCCTCTTGTATTCGGCCCGAGAACTATCCTGTCATATCCCCATCTGTTAAATGCGATTCTCTCTGCCTGTGCAATCTTTTCTGCATCAAACCAGAAGTCCCGGATACTGATGCCGCTTAAATAACATTTTAATTCTCCCATAAATGGGATTGTGATCACTCGATCCACCATTTTCCCTTCTCCTGCCGACGTAATCCGTTCCGCCGGTGTCATCTGGTCTTGTCTGTTTTTTTCTAATCTCATGTTTCCTCCCGGATAAAATTTCTGTCAAATTTTTCTGTCTTTTATTATACCTGCTTCACAGTCTTGTTCAATATCGTCTATACTATTTTTTCTCATTAATTTTATTTATATTTTGCATTATTTATAAGTATTTTCAATTAGATATTTCTAGCTTTCTCTGACATTTCCTTTCATTTAAGATATAATAATATTATCATAATGCTAAGAATCTGCCATTGACATTTTCTTAATGCATACTACAATAAAAGGAGTGTACTTATTATGCACAAAGATGATCAAATGACACCAAAGGAGCGTGCTTTCGCCCTCTTCGCCGGAAAACCCGTAGACCGTATGCCTATCAAGCTTTTTTCTCCGTACATCGGAATGAACTTTGGAGCATCTTACCAGGATGCTTTTGTAGAGGCGAAATCCCGTGCCCACTGGCTCATTGAAAGTTACAAACGTTTTGGTCAGGATGGCTTAAGCGTTAATTACCGTATCGATGGTATTCCGGTTGCGTTCGGTGCCGCATCTACTTATGATGCATTCGGAATTCCGATCATCAAGGAATCTGTTCTGGAAAATATCGGTAATGTTGACCAGTTAGATCTTGAAAAACTTCGTTTTGAAAATGACCATAATGCCCAGGTTGCTTTTGACGCCGTCCGCTATATCCAGGATGAATTGAATGATGAGATTTTCACCGGAGTAGGACTGATGGGACCATTTACGACCGCTGCCAACCTTGCCGGCACAGAAAAAATCTTAAGAGCTATGCGCAAAGACAAAGAGAATCTTCATAAGCTACTTGACTTTGCTGCTGACGCAACGATTGAAGTCGGACGCAAGTTCGTAGAAAATAAAATCGGTATCGGTCTTGCCGAACCGACCGCTTCTTTGTTATCACCAAAACAGTTCCGTGAATTTGTCATTCCATACTATGTAAAAGTTATGGATAAATGGAAAGAATGGGGCAGCCGTGGTTCCGGCTTCCATATCTGCGGTGACACTACCAAACTGTTAGAAACCTTCCCTGAAATGGGTATCCGCGGCATCAGTATCGACAGTTCTGTTGATATCGCTTACGCAAAAGAAACAGTCGGCGATAAGCTTTCTATTATGGGAAATGTATCCCCTATGGAAATCTTAAACGGTACTCCTGAAAGTATCGAACAGGCTGTTATCGACTGCTTCCGCAAATGCTGGGACAACCCTCGCGGATTCACGATTGCACCTGGATGTGATATTCCGGTTACCGCTTCTCTTGAAAATATCGATGCTTATATGCATGCAGCAAGAAAATGCGCAAAATATCCGGTTCAGCCATCAAACTGGGAATAAAGGCTAATAAAGCTTGTGAGTAAAGACATTTTTTCACTCACAAGCTTTTTATAAGATATGATATGCCAAAATCACCCATAATATATTCTATAAATCACTCTTATAGTATGTGGACTTCCTTCATAATTCCATTCTTCATCCTGTAATCCAGATTTTTTATGCACATCTGTCCTGCAAAACGTATTTTCCCTTTCATCTGAATGCATGCTTCCGCATAACTTAATGAATCTTCTTCCTGACTTCTATCATCATGAATCTGGCAATCAATTAATTTCGCTTTCCCCGTTCCAAGAAGTGCGAATGTCGTCTTCGGACAGAGGAGAATCATTGTATGCTCATCTGCCAGTTTTCCCGCCTGTTTTACAAAATCATAAGTAAAAAGATCCACCATCTGTTCGGCCATTTTCGGTCCCAGAATGTTGACACCACCGGAAGAATCCGCATAACTGATAAAGTCTGCCCCTTGTTCTTTCGCTAGTTTCATATAAGAAAGTATCTCTTTTCCTAACTTCGCAAATATCCGTGCCATAAGTTCCGGTTTTTTCCGCATCCCTTTGAACACATATTTAGGATCGATCAAAACATTCAATATCGTCAGAGGTCCTGAAACTTCAAATACAACGTGTTCTCCTTTTTCATACAATATACGGCAGGCTTTTAAAACCTCCTGTATTCTCCCTTTTTCGAAATCAATTGCCGGAAGTTCTAATATTTCTTCTATATCCGTACACAGATATTCTTTCGCTCTCGGTCCGGTCTTCTCATTTCCATAATTAATGATCCCGCCCATCGCCTCTGCTTCAACGGTATGGCAAAACGGAAGTTCACAGAACGGCGCCTTGTCGCATTCCTTAAGTACTTGTGCCAGTTCCGCCATCGTTTCCGCATGCTTATATGCATCCGGGAACTTCAGATTTGTTTGATTTGTTACCGCTTCACGGATGCCTGCTGAATTTCCATATGTGCATTTAAAATCCTGAATCATTCCGTAATCTCCGACTCATCCGGGAACATCAGGCAATCTGCAAACAGTCGCTCATATCCTTCCGTTGCTCCCAGTTCCATATATTCCATATGATGTGCCAGTTCTTCCATCTCCTGTTTCGCTTTACCGGACATCAATGCCAGATAAGCTCCTGTTTTGGAAGAGTTTCCCACATAGATCAGTTTGTCTTTCACTTCTTTCGGTAATATTCCGGTTCCGATCAGACTTTCTGCCGGAAGATGTGCTCCAAACTGACCGGCAATCATAACCTGATCCAGATCTTCCATTGTCCTTCCTGCCTTTTTCAACAGTGCATAGAATCCTGAAAGGATTGCCCCCTTTGCCAGCTGGACCTGCCGGACATCACCCTGTGTGATTCTAAGTCTTTCCGTCATCTTGAATTTACGCTTTCTGCCATCTAATTCTAACATCGGATAACGGTAATCTTCTTCACTGATATCCTTCTGCTTTATAAATGCACCATCTTTCTGGATCAGTCCGGTTCTTCTAAGTTCTTTTACTACCGCAAGGATTCCACTACCACAGACCCCTTCCGGTTCCTCTTGCCGGTATTCTTCCTGCCCGATTATCTGCAGTTTCACTCCCTGTTCTGTGATCTTTACATCCTCGATCGCACCGGCCGCCGCACGCATGCCGGAACTGATATTCATTCCTTCCAGTGCCGGACCTGCCGCACAGGAACAGCTGAGCAGCCTTCCATGATCTGAGAACACAATCTCTCCATTCGTTCCGATATCTATAAACAATACATTCTTCTGTTGCTTACGGAGTTCGCAGACATATGCCCCCGCAACAATATCCGCACCGATATAAGCAGATACCGATGGCAGACAATAAAGCCTTGCACCTTCTCCTGCCTGAATGCCGATCTCTGCTGCACGCAGATTCTTTGATTTTACGAATGCAGGAGCATACGGTGCTCTTCCGATAGATCTGGCAGATACACCAAGCAGCATATGCATCATCGTACAGTTCGCCGCCACCGTAATCTCATAAATATCATGCTTCTCAATTCTGCCCTTTCCCGGCACCTCTGTTTTTCTGCAGACTTCGTCTAACATTTCATTAATGGAATCTGTAATCGCTTTCTGCAAATGTTCTTTTCCATCCTCCGGATGCTCGGTCTCATAACTGATCCTGGTCAGAACATCCAGACCAAACTCCTTCTGAGCATTGATTCTTGACGCGGTTCCCAGTTCTTTTCCTGTCATCATATCAATCAGTGAAGTTACTACCGTTGTCGTTCCGATATCAATTGCCACACCATAAAGATAATCTGTCTGATCACCGGGCTCAAGTGCCATAAGGCTTTTCTCTGACCAGATGACTGCCGTATAAGTCCCTTCTGCTAATTCCAGATGCTGTAGCAACGAAAATGGAATCTCTACATTTCCCAACTGGCTCAGAAGCTGATCTTCCATGGATGTTTGGTCTTTCAGATTCGGTTTTCTGATATGGATCAATTGCTTTTTGAGCTCTGTATGCTTCTCAAATTCCGGAACATAACCTTCCGAAAGAACTTCAGTCTTTTTCTCTTTCTGCAAGGTTTCCACTTCTAATTCTTCTTCCGGATAGACCATACAGGAAAGCCGGATTCCACGCGCCAATTCTTCTTCACTTAAAAAGTGCCTTTCCGTTTCTGTGACTTCACCTGCGTCACCACTTAATATTTTCACTTTACATTTTCCGCAGATTCCTTTTCCATTACACGGATTTTCTACGAATCTTCCTTCTTTTCTTAATTTTTCCAGAAGATTTTCTCTTTTCATATTTTTCATCGTCATTTCGTAATTTACTGTCTTTCTTTCAGACTTCAACTTTTTCTTCTGTTGCTTTCCGGATTCCCAATCTGATTGCCTGAATATTCGTAAGTGGTGATTTTGTTCCCAGACCACATGCCGGTGAAATAATCCCGGAACCATCTCTCCAACATTTGACTGCTAACTGTTCCACTTTCTCCGGATTCCCAAATTCCAGTGTCCATGTGCTGACATTTCCCATCAGCACATGCTTTTTCAAATGCTTCTTCGCATCGCTCATCGCTACACAGGAATCAAAACTCAGCACATCCGAATGGATCATTTCCACCTGCGCATACACATTTCTCATCTGCCCGCAGATATGTACGATCACACCCATCTTTTCTGCCTGGAGATGGTCAATGATACGGTTAATGTAGTGCACCGCATATTCCTCAAATAATTTTGGTCCCAGAATCTCTCCTGTTCCGCTCGGATCCGAAATCGCTATAATATCCGCCCCTGCATCAATCTGCGCTCTCGCAAAACGGATGATCTCATCTGCTACCAGTTCCATATATTTATGGGCATCTTCTCTTTTCTTACGCAGCTCTTTATAAAATATCACCGGCTCCATTACCGAACTTGCCGTACTGACCGGTCCTGTAATATTTCCAATGATCGGCACATCCAGATTCCTCGATTTCAAAATGCGGATTGCATCCAGTACAACCTTGACTCTCCCGTAATTCATATCCATCGGCCTGATTTTCTCCCATTCTTTCACCGAATGCAAGGCATATTCTGTCACATGAGGCTCATGCACCCTGTCTCCCAATGTGACTTTTGCACCCATGGACTCTGCCTCGATCGTCATGCAGAATGGAACACCTACATTCTCAAAACAGCCATTTTCATAATTGGCCTGTGCAAGATCCGCCATCATCTCTGCATTCAGATGTGCTTCCGGCCATGTAATCCCAGATTTGTCCATCAAATCTGTCGTAATCATATTCATCATTCCGCCCGGACAGATACATGGCGGCCGGTCTGTCTTTTCATGATGTAACGCTTTTTTTAGTCTTTCTTTTTCATTCATTGATTACTTTTTTTCCTATCTGATATCTTCTATTCGGATGAATAACTTTACAACCTTAACGTGCTCACTTTCATAACATACTATGCAATATTCAGTAATTCTTTTGCAACTCTGACTGCTTCTACTGCATTAACAGAATAGCCATCCGCTCCGATATCATTTGCATATTTCTTCGATACCGGACTTCCCCCGACCATGACTTTCACATTATCCCGGATTCCTCTTTCTTTCAAAAGTTCGATGATATCTTCCATACCGCTCATTGTGGTCGTCATCAGTGTGGAAATGCACACCAGTTGTGCCTTTAATGCTTCTGCCTGATTCACAAATTCTTCCGCCGGCACATCTCTTCCAAGATCATGCATCTCAAATCCTGCAGTTTCCATCATAATCTTAACCAAATTCTTTCCAATATCATGCGTATCCCCTTCTACCACTCCGATAACTGCAACCGGTTTTGCAGCCTGTTCCTCTTCGTCCGGCAGATACGGTCTTAATACCTCCAGTCCGGCATACATTGCATCGGAACACAGCAGAATATCTGTCACAAAATACTCTTCCTCTTCGAACAACTCACTGGCCTTATTCATACCATCTACCAGACCTTCCATGATTCCATCCAGTGCCGGATAACCTGCTTCAATATATTCTTCCGCTACATCAACAACCTCTTCATCCTCCATTTCCAGAACACATTCTGAAAGTTTATTCAATAATTCTTCCTTTGATGTCGTCATCTTCAACGTCCTCCCAATATTTTTCTTAGTCTTCTCATTATCTTTCATCCAATTCTACTTTCATTATAAATTTACACGTTTCATTTTGCAATAATAATTCATACCTAAAGCATCTTTATCTTATTACTATTGATTAGCTTCCATGAAATTGGTATTTAATTTATTAACGTAGTTGACCTCTCGATCCTTGAAGAAAACAGTATAAAGTGGTTCTGGTTCAGGTTCCATGCTCTAAGAAAAACTAAGAGAGCCAGAATCTCCTAAAAGCAAAGGAACTACGCTCAAACTCGGC